>JAAYYB010000333.1 GCA_012515615.1 Fibrobacter sp. | reverse complement strand
GCCTCACAGATAAGCACATAAAGAGATATCTTAAGACCTTTTTTTCCCCTGGACATATGGTGACACCTCCTGGTTTCAGAAAGGTGCAAAAAAGATGCCGGAAGATCAGTATAAGAAAATGAGGCAGAGATATTTTCGATTCCGATACCGATTCTGATGCCAACCCCGAACAGAAAAACAGGCCAATGTGTCTGTAATGAAGATATGTGTGGAACGGTCGCCCTCGACCGTGTCTTACATTTACTTTACCACATGCAAACAAGCTTTTAGTCGTTACAGTTTTTTTAAGAGGGATTAACTGGACTTCAGTTTCACTGATTTGAAGGGACCTCTCTGGCGCGCGCCTCCAGGTGCCGTTTCCGCATAGCCTCAAGTTCCTCCATTGTCCGATGAGGAACGGTGCCGACCCTTTTCCTGGCGAGCATTTTAACCGGCGGACGCTCTTTTACGAAACAGTCGATATTACTGTCTCCCAGGATAAGCCGCGGCTTCACAATGGCATTATTCACATCGATTGTGTAGAGGGAATCGTAACCCATACCCATGAGCTGAGATGCGCTGGTAAAGGCAATGGTCCGCTGCGTTTTCCTTAAACTTCCGATGGATGTTTCGGCGAAAGTAGACAGATCGACCCGGCTCAGCGCAGAATGAGCGATGTACAGATTGTTCCGGGTATCGATTGCAAAGTCGCCGTTTGGCTTTGAGGTACAAACAAAGGTTAATTCGGCCGTTGACAGGTCTACCGTGAAGATCGAGTCCGAGGAGAGCGGCCTGACATAGAGTACGTCGTTCCCGGAGATCGCCCCGGAACCCATCTGTAAATATCTGCCGTTGTGAACAAAATTTCCGATGACCGTTACCTTGTCCGCAACAGGATCGATGACACAGAGATCGGAGCATACTCCATACAGCGTTCCATCGGAACCATACTGGAGAATGGGGAAAAAGTCCTTGGAATTTCCTATCCTGGTCAAAGCCCCCGACGACGCGTCAAACCGAGCCAGATGAAAATTGTTCCAGCACAAAAAACTGCCTTCCTCTCCACTCATCTGCGCCGGCAGAGAGTGTACCCCTATAGAGAAAGCGCCAGTGTCAACATACGCCGAATCGGTGGTTACCCGGATATAGTATTTTGCCGTTTTCTGACCAGTCCACCTGAAATTATCATAAAGGTAGACAGTAGAACCAAGGCGTCCTAAAGTGTCTACGACCAGCCCTGTAGTAAGGCGTCTGGACCCTGATATGGGGAACCGGTAGATAGTCCCTTCCACAGCCTGAAAACTTACCCACACCGTATCAGAAGGGCCCAGGTCCAGCGGCGTCACCGACCCGTTAACCATGAGCGGGATTGTATCCCCGTTATACCTTTGGATCCGCGGCACACGCGTCAGCCGGAAAATCGCCGTGCCCGTCGATGGCAGAAACGATGAAGGCCGGGTAGCGACCCCGGGCACGTTCCCGGCAATAAGCAATGTATCGGCGGTTAACTGATAGATGGAAAGAGCGGTCTCGCCGACGTACTGCACATTTACGCTGCTGGAAACGTAGGCGTCCATGTGATGTGGAATTACCGAATCAACAAGCGCAAAGGTCCCCGCATAGTATTTGACTTCCCCTATGGTGTAAGTGTAACTGATTCCGCTGATATCAAGCTGCACAGCAGTCGTAGTGTCGGAAATTTCGTAGCCCCGCCATGTTCCCTCCAGCACGGTCCTGTCGTGGTGCCCGACGGGGTTGATGTTACAGGATGAGAAAATTATCGCAGCAAGAGAAATCGCGAGAATCGGAAAATTGAGACGCATTGAAAACTCCTTGTTCTCGATAAATTAGATATTGAGCCAAATGATCACAAAAACAAAAGAATAGCGCGCTCCTTGATCATATCATATGAGTGCAGGGTGCCTGGCTCAATTTTGTATCTATGAAAAAATGCTGTAAAGCCTGAGGTCAATACCTGGTAAGGAATTCCTTCTCTCCATCAACAACTGTGATTTCACTTTGAAGAATGTTAGCGACATGAGCCAGCGGAGGACCCTCTTTGAGCCGGTCCAAAAGCTGCTCAAGCATATCGGGTGTGCCCTGAGCTTCAATCTCCACCTCACCGCTCCAGGTATTTCTCACCCAGCCGGTAAGGCCCAGAGAGAGCGCGGCATCTTCGGTAAAATACCTGAACCCCACCCCCTGAACCCGTCCTCTCACAATAATTGACAGGCGTCTCAGTTCCATGGCTTAGAGTCTCTATCTGCGGGAGAAGAAGTTTATGACCAGCGTAAGTACTATACTTATAAGAATTGATGTGGCAACCGGGATATAGACCTTAAAGCGGCCGCTGCCTAACTGCAGATCCCCGGGCAGTTTTCCCAGGGGAAGTTTATCGGAAAGCATGAAAAACAAACCCAGTACCAGAATGATTGTACCGGCAACAACCAGAAACCTTCCTACATCTATCCAGTTCATCATGCACTCCTTATGTACCCGGACCTGCCGGTTTAAAACAAGTTCTGTTGAGTAGCCTGCGAGGGGGCCTTGAGATTGAAATACTGATACGACTTCTGAGTCACTTCCCTGCCCCGCGGTGTTCTCTTGAGAAAACCGGACTGGATCAGAAACGGCTCGTAGACCTCCTCGATGGTGTCTGGTTCTTCCCCTACAACCACCGCCAGAGTGCTGATCCCGACCGGGCCTCCCCCGTAATGCTCAATTATAGACAGAAGGATGGTCCTGTCCATTTCATCAAGTCCCGATTGATCCACTCCAAGCATCGATAGTGTTTTATCAACGATAGATTTGGTAATCGTTCCGTCACCCTTTACCTGCGCAACATCCCTGCAGCGTCTCAGGAGCCTGTTGGCGATTCTGGGAGTGCCCCTTGCTCTTTTTCCAAGCTCAAGTGCCGCGCTCTCCTGACACTGGATTCCCAGTATCCCCGCGGACCTTAAAATAATGGTCTGCAGCTGCAGCGGTTCGTAATAATTAAGCCTGCAGACATACCCGAACCTGGCATGCATCGGTGATGTCAGCATTCCGGCTCTGGTAGTGGCGCCTACAAGAGTAAAGGGCTTGAGATTGAGTCTGATAGAGCGTGCTGATGGCCCCTCACCTATCATTATATCAAAGACAAAATCTTCCATTGCAGGATAGAGTGTCTCTTCGACAACCCTGTTGAGACGATGAATTTCATCTATAAACAACATATCCCGCTCTGCCAGGTTAGTAAGATTTCCGGCGAGGTCACCTTTTTTCTCCAGAACCGGTCCTGAAGTGGTATGAATACCCACCCCCAGCTCATTGGCAAGAATTCTGGAAAGAGTTGTTTTACCCAGTCCCGGAGGTCCGCAGAATAAGATATGATCTAAAGCTTCGTTTCTGCGTCTGGTGGCCTCTACAAAGATGGAGAGGTTTTCCTTTATCGAATCCTGTCCCACAAAATCACTGAAACGTTCCGGGCGAAGCGCAACATCCATCTGCTCTTCATCTGGATCCCTGGATGCCCCGGAAACAATCCTCTCATCGGCATCAGAGGTCATTTTTCATCCCCGGTCTGAATTTTTCCGGTACATCCGGCAAAATCTATACTCCGGCAGGTACCCTTAACTTTTGCATCACCCATGAATGTCTGTCTAAATGTAGTTTGTGCAAACGTACAGTCTTCCCAGTGAGACTGATCAAGGAGCGCATTGTCAAAAACTACTCTTCTATAGTTATTGCAGAGCATCTCAGAGTTCTGACCATGACAGAGGGAAAAATCGCAGTCGGTAAAACGCACATGCCTGAATTTTGATTCGTTTATGACAGTCTCTGTTAAAAGGCAGTTATTGAATTCACAGTTCAAAAAATCTGAGCCTGTCAGATCAGAGCCCGGAAAAGCGCAGTTGAGAAAATTGCATTTTGATGCAGAAACTCTCTTTCCGGAGCATCTGCTGAAATCACAGCTCTGGATTTCTGAGTTTGCGAAGTTTGCCTTGGAGATACATGACCTGCCCAGCTCGCATTCCCTGAGGAAGGCATTGTCGAAGATACAGTTCTGAAGATCGGCATCCACAAAATCTGCTTTTTCGATTTTTGCAAATGAGAAATCCGACCCCATCAGTACCGATGAACGGAAATAGGTGTGGTTGAGGTTTCCAAGAGGGATTCCGGCGATCCTGGCGATTACCATGGTCACACCGCCTATGACTGCGTGCTGAAAGTTGGCGCCCCGGATGTCGCATTCCTGGAATTTGGCACCGCTCAGGTTACAGAAACCGAAATTGACACCGGACATGTTGCAACTCTTGAAATCTGATCCCGAAAAATTGGAGTGGGAAAAATCAAGACCGGAAAGGTCCAGATTGACGCAGGGAGAACCTGCCTGAATTTTTTTTACCAGATCATTTTTATTCATATAACCTGTAAAGCCTTTCGGATCCACTCCTCGACAGCCGCATCACCGCTCAATGTCTCCTCAACTCTGCAGAGAGCCTTCTCCACCTGCTTATCATTATACCCTAATGAGACCATTGCTGCAAAGACCTCTTCACGTTTTCCCCTGATGGATGTATTGCCGCCTGACGGTATGCTGCGTGCCTGAGTCGCCATGGATGATTTCCCTACTTTCCCCTTAAGCTCTATAAGCAGCCTTGAAGCGGTCTTTGCACCGACACCCGGGATTTTTTCAAGCCTCGTGGGATCAGAGGCGTTAACGCATGAGATCAGGTCGTTCGCTGAAATTCCTGACAGAATGTTAAGGGCTACTTTGGGCCCGATCTTGGAGATACCTATAAGCAGTCTGAAAAGTTCCCGTTCTTCTTTAGTGAAGAAACCGTAGAGCTTGTGAGCATCTTCCCGCACATGATAGTGGATATTGAGAAATACACTCTCACCGGGCAGCGGAAGTTTCTCATATGTGGAAAGAGGTATACTGACTGCGTAACCGACTCCGTGTGTCTCAACCGACACGCTGGAGATCTCCTTATTGACGAGTGTTCCCCTGATAAAATCAATCATTACCTTATCCCCAGTGCCGCGCATCCTGCCCTGTTGAAATCACACAGAGCGACTGCAAGCGCATCATAAGTGTCAGTTTTTTCGTGATCACCCGCATTCGGCAGAATCATCTTTACCATATAGGCGACCTGCTCTTTTGAGGCATTTCCGTTGCCGGTGACGGCCTTCTTGATTTCCCTTGGAGAGTATTCCAGAACCTCTGCACCTGATTTTCTTGCGGCAAGCATCGCCACTCCCCTGGCGTGTCCAAGTACTAAAGTAGTATGAACATTCTTGCCGTAAAAAGCCTCCTCTATACAAACCCTCGATGGCTTGTAAAGAGACATCTTCTCGCAGAGTTTATCGTAAATGCTCTCCAGACGATCTGAAAGATCAAGACTGGGGCTAGTGCCAATTACCCCTGCATCAAGACAGGATACGGAGTTATTTGCTACTTTTATAACTCCGTATCCGGTTAATGCCGTTCCAGGGTCAATGCCGAAAATGACCATTACACAGCGCTCTCCAGGTCCGAATCGGCGATATCAAAGTTCGCATAGACATGTTGAGTATCATCGAGATCATCCAGTGCCTCCATGAGCTTCAGGACTTTGGAGACGTTTTCTCCCTCGACCTTGACAGTGTTCTCAGGTATTTTGGTCAATTCAGCTGAAGCAGGCTGAATATTGAGCTTGCCAAGCACCTCTTTTACCGGTTCAAAAGCCTCAGGGGCGGTCATGATTTCATACTCCTGTCCATCAAGAACCACGTCTTCAGCTCCGGCTTCCAGGGCAGCCTCCATAAGCTGATCCTCTGCTATGGCATCAGAGGAAACCCTGATCAACCCTTTGGATTTGAATATCCATGAAACAGAATTGCTCTGACCGAGATTGCCGCCATGTTTTGAGAGCGCATGACGCACCTCGGAGACGGTTCTGTTGCGGTTATCGGTCATACATTCGATCATCACCGCGATCCCGCCCGGCCCGTAACCTTCAAAGGTGATCTCTTCATATGAGACACCTTCAAGCTGACCGGTTCCTTTCATTATTGCGGATTCGATATTTTTGTTTGGCATGTTGGCCTGACGGGCACTTCCGACAGCGGACCTCAGGCGGGGATTTGAATCGGCATCACCGCCGCCCACCCTGGCAGCGATAGTTATTTCCCTGATCAGACGGTTAAAAAGTTTCCCTCTTGCCGCATCAGCCTTGCCTTTTGATCTTTTAATGGTTGCCCATTTGGAATGTCCTGACATGTATGTTCTCCTTTTTCATTGACTGTTAAATGAACTGTTCTGCTGATATGCACCCCTCTTCTAATTACAGACAGTCTGGCGGATGAAACAGGAGCCCGTAGTCTTGCGCAGGCACAGAAGTCCTGAAACGGGGAAGAACTTTGCACAGCATTTTCATTTTGCAAGATTCTCCAAAGGTATCTTTTCAATTGCAGGAATCTGATTCCCCAGAAATGATGATGCCTGAGCTTCGAAACTGTGCGTCAAATCGGTAACAATGAAACGACTGGAGCCAAGTCCTCCAGTCTTAACATCTGAAAGTGAATGGAGCGCGGTCAGGATATCCTGAGCCTCTTTTGCGGCCCATAGGGCGCTGTCAATAAGCTGGATTCTGGTCCCGACAGTCCCCTGAATGGTTTCCATGAGCATCGGGTAATGGGTGCAGCCAAGAATCAGACAATCTACGCCCAAATCAATCATTTCGTACAGATAGTACTGTGCGGCAAGCCTGGTTATATCATGATCAGCCATACCCTCTTCCACAAGCGGCACAAAAAGCGGGCAGGCCTTTGCATATACCTTAATGCCGGGATCGATATTCTGCATTGCACGGGCATAGGAACCGGTGCGTACCGTAGCAGATGTGCCGATAAGGCCGACTTTTCTTTCGGCGGTGCGAAGCACCGCGGCACGTGCCCCCGGAAGCACCACTCCGATCACCGGTATTTCCTTTATCTCACTTGCGATGTGATCAAGAGCAACCGATGAAACCGTGTTGCAGGCAACTATAAGCATCTTTATGTCCATTTCCATAAGGAAACGGGCATCCTGCATCCCGAATTTGGTAATGGTGTCGTCGGAACGCCCCCCGTATGGACATCGGGCCGTATCACCCAGGTAAATAATTTTCTCCCCGGGCATCAGACGGAACAGCTCTTTTGCGACCGTCAAACCACCAAGGCCCGAATCAAATACACCAATGGGTCTGGAATCACTCATAATCCACTCTCGTATTTATCCTGAAAACTTGTTACCGCCTCAAAAATGGCTTTAGCCATCTCTTTTTGAAAGTTTTTATCTGCAAGAAGTTTTTCCTCTGCCACGTTTGAAATAAAACCGGTCTCAATAAGAACAGAGGGCATATAGGTACCGTTTAAAACCCAGAAGTTGGCCTGTCCGACTCCCAGATGAAGTTTGGAGATCTTTTTTTTCAAAGATACATTGAACTTCTGGTCAAGCAGGATACAGAGATCCTGGCTCTCCCTCAAGTATTCGTTTCCTGCAAGGTCAATAAGAACATTTTGAAGGCTGCTGTAGTTCTGGGGCCGGTCTTCCAGTTCAATGACCGCATTTTCACGCATGGCCGCCAGTTTATCTTCTTCATTTTTTGCCTGAGAGAGAAAGTAAATCTTATAGCCTTTTGCAGCCTCTTTCCTTTTACTGTTACCGGGAACCGCATCTGCATGAATGCTGAGAAAAAGATCTGCCTTTTTGTTGTTCGCAAATTTTGTCCGTTCACTTAACGGGATAAAAACATCCTTATCTCTTGTCATGTAAACGTTAAGATCGGTTTTCATCTTCAACAGCTCTCTGAGATACAAACCTATCCCCAGCACTACATCCTTCTCCCTGACCCCTTTTGCACCTATTGCCCCCGGGTCCTTTCCACCATGACCAGGATCTATTACGATGGTCTTTATTTTCTGCGACTGAATATCAGTCACGGCGGCTTTCTCCTTTACCGGTTTAGTAACCGGCTTAAGCTGTTTCAGAGAAACCATCAGTGTTTTAGTATCCTGAACATAGTCTATTTCCGGTTCTTCTATCTGCGATGCAAGAATTACAGAAATCTGCGCAGATTCCTTGAACTGGACAGCAGAAACCGATTTCACAAGCCCGACTCTCCCCTGCTTTATTTTCTGCGTATCAATGGTTCCGCCGAAAAAATTCAGGGTTAAATTGGGATAGTAGTAAATAAAGTCGAACGGAAGAGAATCAGAAAGGTTGACAGTAAGAAGCGTACCGTTCTGTTTTTTATCACAGAGGACAGAGAGGATGGAGAATCTGGACTTGCTGGCGCTTATTGTACCCGTAGAGCTGTTGAGCCGCAGGGCATCACCGGAATCCCCGAAGATCTCTGAGGCGATCTGTAGTGGAATGTAAAGAGCTCCGCAGTGGCGGACCGGTGCTGATTGGAGCTGAAAGACTTTGTCATTAACGGTATAGAAACGGTTATCCTGAATAAACGACAGACGTGTTGTATTAATTGTGCATGAGAGCCTCTGAGTGAAGCGGTCCCACTGCCACCTGTACCCGAGCGCATCACAGATCCCCGTTATCGCCACCATCCTGGAACCGGAAATCTCCTTAACCGGAACTGAACGCCACACACCGGGGGCATCTTTAGAAATTGGAGCCTGAGCAAAAGAGGGAACTAACCCGAAGAGCAGAAAAACAGCTGAATAGAAAAGTTTCATACCTGGCTAACGTTTCCTCATTATCAGAGCGATTTTCTTTTTTGATTCTTCCTTGGCAATTTTCTGGCGCTTATCAAATTTTTTCAAGCCTTTACACAAACCGATCTCTACCTTTACCCACTGCTCCTTGAAATACATGGAAAGGGGGATGAGGGTCAGCTGTTTGCGTTCAACCTCACTGCAAAGATGCACTATCTGACGTTTGTGTAGAAGAAGCTTTCTTTTCCGTATGGGATCGCCTATCGAATATGCGCCCATCCTCTCGTAAGGACTGATATGAAGGTTTATGATGAAGATCTCTCCATTACTGCATTGTGCATAGCTCTCCGCCAGATTAACCTTTCCGGCCCTGATCGATTTAACCTCTGCGCCACTGAGGGCTATGCCGGTTTCAACCTTTTCCAGGACCTCATAATCATGAAATGCCTTACGATTCTGCGCCACTGTTTTCATCATCTAAAAATAGTTCCAGCCTGATCAGGTAAGCAATCAAAGAGTACCTATTACCTAACTTATGCATCCGGGAAGGGCGAAGTGCGTTTAGACATTGTAGCAGAGAGGTTTGGACAAATCGCAGGTTCACCACACTGGTGGTACATCTGCGATTTATGAAAGCCTTTATGCACAAGGGATAAGTTAAATCGCCCTGATCCGGGTGCATATGTCAGGTATTATCCTAATTTCCGCAGTTGGGGTGGTTGAAGTAGCGCAACATGTTGAATTGATAAGACATTAAGGTGGCGCAGGCTTTATCGACAAGGTGATAAGGCCAAGACGCCTGAATGGCTTAGCAATCAACAGGTTGCGCTAATACGCCACATCCAACTGCGGAATTTAGGATTATATAGAATCAAAATTCATGACAACCACCAGGTCTGTCAGGCTCACATTCTGAGAGCGATTTTCAGGCCACAGATTGAGGAAAAGACGGGTCTCGCTTTCATCGGAATGAAGGAGTTGAGAAGGGATGGTTTCCGGCCTTCGCCGGAATGACGACTAATAGGCCGTTACGGTACTCATGGAGGCAACCTTTTCAGCAACTCCCTCGTGGAGCGTCATGCCGTTGAAAAACGGCATCCTTGAATGGTTGGAACAGGACCATCACGGCTTGGATACAGGCTTCAATTCCGAATATTTTGATTCCCATGAACCATCAGGCCCCCTTTTCTCGACCCTGACAGTCCCCTGATGTTCCCACCATGTGTATTCTCTATCATCGGAATATCTCACGCCTGAAGCAGACATTAATTGAGGCAACGTGATCACTTTTCCATCGGGAAAAGTAACCTTTGCAAAATTCAAACTTCCATCTGATAGTCCTCCATACCGCGCTGCGAATCGATCTCCTTTTTCACTCTCGTAATAGACTTCAGGGTTTAATTTTACTGTCAACTCTGGCTTTGATACGCAAAAGCAGGTCATCAGCAACGCAACCCAGATAAAAATCTTATTCACGTTTCGGTTTCCCCAGCCATTATTATCTGTTAAAAAAAACTTTATGACCTGATTTGTAAATCGATTTAATCAGGAATATAAATTTGATTTTCCTTCCGCATCCTCTATTTTGCGACCAATGCCGATTTTTCATCTTTATAAAAGGTTACAAGCCTCTCTACATCAAACAGTTCAAGAGTTCCCCTAACCATCTCTGCGGCACCAAATCCTCTACACGATGCACCGGTGGTATTTATGGCGGATATCAGATCAAGCAGGATAGAAGAACCGGAAGCATCGATCATGTCAAGAGAGGAGAAGTCAATCACAAAGACATCCGTTCCAGGCTGCGGCTTAAACTGCCGGCATTTTGAAAAATCCTGTCCATCTACCATTTCACCCGAAAGAGTTATATGGCAGATTTTATTCTCCACCTGTGCCAGGAATATAAACTTCCCTTCGATCTGCGAACTTTTCTGATTCCAGACGTCCTCATGAAGAACTTCAAATTCGACCTCAGTTGAGAAGATTTGAAACACTTTATCAAGATTCATATCAGTAAGCAGTTCGCGGATACTTGCAGATACATTTACAAGCACCAGGTCCCCCCCCCTGAACATGATTCTCTTACGCAAAGTAAGCATCAGTCGCAGTCCGGAACTGAACAGATTGTAGGTTTTTGAAAGATTGAGCACTACGCGTTTTATATTGCTGCTCATCTTTTTCCTGATAACAGCCTCGATTTCCCTGCTGTTGTACATGGTTATAGCATCGGGCAACTCCACCCACAGATCACCGAATCTCTCCTCGGCAGGTACTTCTTTTATAATCATAAATATCGACCTTTGTTATTCAGAAACCACTAAATTTTCTTCGTTAAGCCTGAAACTCCGGTTAGAGATTTTACCTCTAAGGTGTTCAATGCTTCCGTAAAGATTTATTTCTGTTCCGGGATATCCATTTCCGTGTACCTTTATGTATCCCTTGTATTCCCTTGGTGTAGCGATCTCCACCTTCAGCGACTCTTTGTTCCGTTGTATATACTTGATCTTTCGGTTCAGGTCATTGTAAGTATCCACCAGTTTCTTTACATCTTCTTTAACTTGGCCAGAAGCCGATTCCCCGGTACGTTTGAGCACCGAAGCCCTGGCTTTCAACTGTTTTTCAACTGGCTGAATTTCGGTCATGAGCTTTGCTTCAAGTTCTATGAGCTTCTTTAACTTTTCTTCCAGCATTGCTTTCTGCTTGTCATATAATATTATTCTGGTCGATGTTCCCTGTTCATTTCCCACATGACGAGCCGATATCTGGTTTTCCGCTTTAATTACCCCTCCTATTATGTTGCAGCCCGCCGAGGCGGCTTCCAGAGCGGCACAGATGCACTCACAGTGCAGCAGGTATTTATTGACGCTTATAGTTCCCTCTGACATTATGCGGCTCTCCTGTGCAAAGGAGATCTGCACTCCGGTTTTGGCACTGACAAGAGTGTCATTCTTGCCGATTATCCCCTTCTCCACAGTGACGTGTCCGTTTCTGGATATAAGCCGTGCCGATTCGATATCACCCTTGATATGAATATTACCGTCTGCCTCAATTGTAAAACCGGGCAGGACATTTCTGTTTACAAGTACATCGCCTGAGTATTTTATATTTCCAACACTGAAATCGACATCTCCGGAAATATGAAGCAATTCAACAACACTGAGCAGGTAACCCTCAAGACATAATATTCCTGTTTTTAAAGCAACCAGCGCCTTACCCTCATCGACGATCTCGGTATTGCGTCCGCACGGAAGCTGTTTGTCCTTTCCTGCAAGCGGCGGAATCGGCTTTCCGTTGACTGAGGTTCCTGGTTTACCGACTGTCGGGAAGGTTTTTACCGCAAGCACCTGATCCTTGCTCACTGATGTAAATGTCTGGATATTGCGGTAATCGACACTGCCGTTTTCCCTTATGTGCGGATGTATTTCGGGATTGACAAGCACTTTCAGCTCTATAAGTGCATCCTGACCATTTTCCGGAGGTGTTGCCCTGGCGATTTCCACAGCGGTATCGAATATTTTCTGCTCAACCATAGACTTTATGGCTTCTGCGATTATGCCGTGCGTGATCCCCTTTTTTTTAAGAAGACAAAGGATCATATTCTCTGAAATTTTCCGGCCTTCAACGTTCAGATATTCCGCGCTTACATTCAGGCTGGCTTTTTGAGGAGAAATTTTCAAATCAACGAAGTTTTCAATTTCGGGATCATAGTATTCAAAAAGTGGTCCTACAAACTGAAATTCCCCAGTGGCTTCCGCTACTGCAGCCTTTAACAGAGCCTCATCCATATTAAGCACCATTACCTCATCAAGCAATTCAATAACATGCTCAACCCGGATAGAATCTCTTTCAATCCCGGTCAATTTAATATAGAGGCCATCAGGGCGCTCTTCAATTGCAAAAAACTGTTCTAAAGGGTTTTTCACAGACTCAGCCTTCGATACCGCAGTTTTTTAATTACCCGACTTATGCATCCGGAAATGAACAAAATGCATTTAGACCTTGCGGTATAAAGGTTTAGACAAATCACAGTTGCACCATACTGGTGGTACATCCGGATTTATTAAAGCCTTTATGCACAAGGGATAAGTGCAATTCGCCCTGATCCGGGTGCATAAGTTATTTATAACATTATATTAATGCAGGAAAGTTTTTTTCAAGCTAAACAGAGTCTTTCAACATACTCTCAATAGAAGACGCACAGATTTCTGCCCCGTCAGAATGAAGTGCGGGCAGCTCAGTCATGGCGGCAATACACTTAAGAGGCTCTTTCCAGCTCAGGCTCAGGAACTTCTCCTCTGTAAGACATGTTCCCCCGCCCCAATCTGAAACTGCTTTTTCGAGTATAGAGTATTCAGCAAAATGTTTCCTTGGAAGGTAAAGAAGCGGTACGCCGTTAAGAAAGCATTCTGAAACGACACCATAACCCAGCTTACTTATAACCAGATCGGAAGATGCTGTAAGGTCCTGATACCTGAAGTTTTTTTTATCGATTATGTGATAGTTTGACGGGCCTGGTGACAAGGGATTAAGCCCTATGAACTCCCAGTCTTTAAATTCAGCGAGTCTTTCCCAGGCTGCCCCGCTCATCCCAAAGTCTCCGATGTATATGAGTCCCAATTTTTTTCCGGGACTTATGCCGTATTTTTTAAACACCTGTTCTTTGACGTTAGTGCCTCTTCTGCCGACCACAGGAACAGTTTTCCTTTCCCTGAAATATGGCATCTGCAGAGATGGTTCAAGCGCAAGGAGCAGGTCTGCAAAGCTGTACTGAACGCAGATTTGCTTCAAAAGAGGCAGGTACTCCGGATAGTACTCTGCATATTCCCGGTAAATATCGAGCCAGGTAAAATTTGAAACTGCAACAGAGGGTACCCCAAGGTTCCGGGCGACTTCAAAGGCAAAAGGGGTAATATCACTTACTATGCAGTCTGCCCTGTTTTCTCTGCACCATGAGAGTTCTTTTTGCAGCAGTGTTGAATTTTTTTGAGCGATAGAGTTGTATGCAGAGAGAGTCTTTTCCATATCGACAGTCACGCCGCTGGACTGGATGCAGCCGCAGTCAAATTCCCCCGGTACACATGAAAAGGGTCTTGAGAGTTCTTCATGAAAGAAGGTGGAAGGGATATTTGACCGGAAAGTGATTTTTATTTCATGGGAGATTCTGTTTGCAATGGCGGCAGATCTTACAGCGTGACCATACCCATGAGCCGTAATAAAATAAACAATATGCACAACTTGTTCCGTCCTGATCCGTATTCTGCAGAATCAAAAATGTACTATTAGGCACAGTTAAAATATTTCGAGCCGCAAATCTGTACAGTTATTTTTGAATCGCCATCGTTTTATGATGGTTTTTTTCGGAAGCACATACTATATTTCTCGGCCACTGAATTAAACCTGCCTTTACTTACGATCTCACCGGATAATTCCGGGAGGGGGAGTAGTATAGCCTGCCGGGTCGCCAGCTCTGAATTAAATCGGATGCAAAATCAGTGGAAATAATGGTAAAATGTCAGTTTCCGGCATCTGCCGGAAGCAGACCGAAAACGTTTTTTTAGTGAGAGGCTTTTTTTATGGCGAACATCGCAAAAATGCGCAACATCGGTATCAGCGCGCATATCGACTCGGGAAAAACGACACTGTCCGAGCGAATCCTTTTCTATTGCAAGAAAATCCATGCTATCCATGAGGTAAAAGGCAAGGATGGCGTAGGCGCGACGATGGATTCCATGGAACTTGAGCGCGAGCGTGGTATAACCATCGCATCTGCAGCCACCAATGTCTGCTGGAAAGATCACGAGATCAACCTGATTGATACTCCCGGACACGTTGACTTTACAATAGAAGTTGAGAGAGCTCTGAGAGTTCTTGACGGAGCAATACTTGTACTCTGTTCGGTTGGAGGCGTACAGTCACAGTCGATAACCGTTGACCGTCAGCTTAAAAGATACAAGGTACCGCGTCTGGCTTTTGTGAACAAATGCGACAGGTCAGGAGCCAATCCTTTCAGAGTTAAAAACCAGCTCAGAGAGAAACTGGGGCATAACGCTGTCATGGTGCAGATTCCGATCGGTCTTGAGGAAAAGCTGGAAGGTGTTGTAGACCTGGTCACCATGAAGGCCTTCTATTTTGATGGCAAAGACGGAGATGTCCGTGAAGATGAGATCCCTGCAGATCTTCAGGGCCAGGCAAAAGAGATGCGCGATGAGATGCTTGATGCCGTGTCGATGTTCTCTGATGAGCTTGCAGAGGCATATCTGGAAGGAAAGGAAACAGTTCAGCAGATTAAAGATGCAATCCGTAAAGGAACACTGGCACTTGAACTTACCCCTGTTTTTGTTGGTTCAGCTTATAAAAACAAAGGAATTCAAAAACTGCTCGACGGTGTTATAGATTATCTGCCCAACCCGACAGAAGTTCCTTATGAAGCCCACGACATGGGCAAAAATGGCGACACTTTCCCCATCAAGGCCGATAATAACCAGCCGCTTGTTGCTCTGGCTTTCAAACTTGAAGACGGACAGTATGGGCAGCTTACCTATATCAGAATATATCAGGGCTCGATGAAAAAAGGTTCTGAGGTTTACAATTCCAGAAGCGGCAAAACTTTCAAGGTCGGAAGGCTTATTCGAATGCATTCCAACTCCATGGAAGATATAAGCGAGGCATCCTGCGGTGATATCGTCGCGCTGTTTGGAATTGACTGTGCCTCAGGTGACACCTTCTGCGACAGCAGTTTGAATGTCACAATGACCAAAATGTATGTGCCGGAACCTGTTATTTCTCTGGCAATCAAACCAAAAGACAAGAAGTCGGAAGATAACATTTCAAAAGCCCTGAACAGGTTTACCAAAGAAGATCCGACATTCAAGACATACGTTGACCCGGAATCAAATGAAACCATTATCCGTGGTATGGGCGAACTGCATCTTGACGTTTATATCGAGCGTATGAGAAGAGAGTACAAAGTTGAGCTGGAGATAGGAATGCCCCAGGTCGCCTACAGAGAAACTATCACTCAGCCAGCGCACTTTGATTACACTCATAAAAAGCAGACCGGTGGCGCAGGTCAGTTCGGACGAGTTGCGGGAACTATGGAACCCAACCCTGAGAAGGATTATGAGTTTGTTGATAAAATCAAAGGCGGAGTCATTCCAAACGAGTATATTCCTTCTTGTGACAAAGGATTCAAATCCTGTCTGCACAAAGGCAAAGTTATCGGTTTCCCGATCGTGGGGGTAAGGCTCAGTATCGATGACGGGAACTTTCACCCTGTTGACTCCTCCGATATCGCTTTCCAGCAGGCTGCGATCGGTGGATTCTGGCAGGCTTTTGAGAAAGCCAAGCCTGAAATTCTGGAACCTATAATGAAGGTTTCAATTGAAGGACCGGTTGAATTCCAGGGGAATATTCTTGGAAGCGTCAATCAGAGGCGCGGCGTGATCATAAGCACAACAGAAGAGAGCAATTTCACCAGAGTTGATTCAGAAGTACCGCTCAGTGAGATGTTCGGTTACTCTACAGTTCTGCGCTCTCTTACACAGGGTAAGGCTGAATTTACTATGGAATTCCTGAAGTACGGCAAAGTGCCCTCATCAATAGCAGAAGAGTTGAAAAAAGAGTTCCAGGAGAAAAAGAACCAGGCTAAAAAAGGAAAGTAAAGGAGTCATCAATGATAAAACACGAGCTTATCTCCAGGAGCCCACTGAGGATTCTGGAAAAAACAACTCAAGGCGGGGTCGGGAAAGGTAATATCGGAGTGATTGCTGCAAGGAAAGGCACAGGCAAAACAGCCTGCCTTGTACATATCGCTACTGATCAGCTTTTCCAGGGCAAGCACCTGATTCATGTCTCCTTTGCCCCTGATACCAGCCACATTGTATCCTGGTATGAGGATATCTTTGAGGAAATAGCTCATCGCTATAAATTGGATAGCGCAATGGATATTCATGATGATATAATCAGAAGAAGAGTTATCATGAATTTCCGGCAGGACGGAATCAAAGCCGATCAGGTTCAGAAAAGTATCCGCTCGCTTATTCAGGACGGGAATTTCTTAGCTGACATGATAATAGTTGACGGCTATGATTTCACAAAGGTTTCTGCAGAAGAATTCAGCAGCTTCAAGAAGTTTGCAATGGATATGGGTATCGAAATATGGTTCAGTGCCACTCTGCACAGAGAAGGAAAGCTCCTTGCAAACAGGGTTCCGGAACTGTTAAAAGATTTAATTAACGACATCGATGTTCTTATTCTTCTTGAGCCAAAGGACACTTACGTACGTTTGAGTCTGATAAAGGATCATGAGATTTCACAGACAGAAGAACTGAACCTGAAACTCGATCCTCAGATTCTTTTAATTGCTGAAGAGTCTTGATTAGCAGCAATCCCGTTTTGTCCTGCCCCGGGAAGAACTATTTTAGTTTTTCAGAGGAAAAAACTGAAAAGACGGGAAGATCATAATGAAGTTACTTCTGATGCCGGCCATTCCACTGATATTCTGTTCAATGGTTGCAGCCGGCTTCGATAGTACTATAGCACTTCATCCCCGGACAGAATTTCCTGTCGACCTGGCCAGGATTTCCCTTTCTTTTGACAAAAGCAGCGGGTCCATTAAACGGGCTCGCATCACTTTTGATAACCATCCTGATCAGGTTTTAATCACTATCACCGATGACTCCTATATAAAAAACACCAAGCACGGATCCGAGAAGACCATCTACAGAGAAGTTCTTGAAAAAGCCTACTACCTGACTGAATTCGAGGCAAAGCAGATTAACAGAGTCTGTAAAACATTTACACCAACTCTTGAGGAACTCGAAAAAGACCTCAAAAACGAAAACTGGGGAAAGTGTCTCTATCTGGATGCTTACCTGCCACGCTTTCTACGTGGATTCTACGCACTTATCTGTTTATCCAGAAACTCCCTTGTGGATATAAATACAAACATCCGGATACCGGAAAATGAATTTGATGTCTCTTTGAATTCTCCTAAATCCGATGCGAGAATAGATTACTGGAAGTCTACTCCTGATCATGTGGTCAAACTAAGAATCGCTGCAAAAGAGCTTGCCTATCAGATAAAACTCTGGCAGAAGCGCGAACTTCAGAGCAGCAATAGAAATCCGGAAATGTCCTTCAGCAGAAATTTTGAGTCTGCTTTCAGCCTTTTTGTAAGAATCTACTTCAATATTCCTCCGGTTACATATAGAACAGTTGTAAAGTAATATCACACTTTCTATTATCACTCAGCTCACTTAACCAGTTTTTCTCATCCAATCTCCCGCCTTACTCGCATACTGTTTGAACAAATGTTATTTTTCTCTGTACTACCCAAATTAATCCCGGGAATGTGACGTTTAATGATAAAGAGAATCGGTTCCATAATTCAGAGCAGAGCACAGCTTCATGAGTCACAAATTGAAGAAGCTGCACAGGAAGCAAAGAGGCAGGGTTTCAGGTTAGGTGATATTCTGCTGAAAAAGGGCCTTTTTACGGAAAGAGAATTTTTCGAGGCGCTTGCAGATCAGTTTTCAATGGAATTTATTCCGGATATTAAAAACCTGATCAGCACTGAACTTCTGAGGGAACTGCCTTCTGATATATTTAAAAACGGATCATGTCTCCCTCTTGACAGCAGCGAATCAGTATTACGGCTTGCAGTCACTGACCCGATAGATTTCGACACATTGCTGCAGACAGGGCTTCTGAGCGACAGAGTTATAGAGGCTGTCCTTACTACCCCGTCTGAGATGAGAATGGTTCAGCAGAAGCTTTTTGAGGGTGACACTGCATTCAAACAGTTTGCCGGAAAGATATCACGTGAATACGAAAAACAGCTTCAGATAGACGAATCATTATCACTTGAGGAAATACGCCAGAGAACTGAAGCGGAACCGGTTGTAAAGATGGCATCATTGATTTTCAATGAGGCGATAAAACTGGATGCATCAGATATTCATATTGAACCCAGTGAAAACAACGCACTCATCAGGTTCCGTATAGATGGCATGCTGCAGCAGTATTCAGAAGTTTCAAAATGGATGTACTCTCCTCTGACCTCACGCATCAAGATCCTTGCTGATCTTGACATCGCTGAAAAACGCGTTCCTCAGGACGGGCGAATAAGGCACAATGTGGGATCTCAGGCATTTGATTTCCGCGTCTCAACTCTTCCAACCCACTACGGGGAAAAAACTGTTATCCGTATTCTCAAGCATGACAAATCCCTGCTTGACATGAACAATCTGGGGATACCTTCTGCGGAGCTTTCGGCGCTCTCGGAAATAGTTGAAAAACCGCAGGGAATGATTTTTGTGACAGGCCCTACAGGAAGTGGCAAAAGCTCAACACTCTTTGCATGCCTGAACAGGATAAGACACAAGGCAATAAACATTACCACTCTGGAAAACCCGATTGAATACAAGCTCGATGGAGTAAATCAGGTTCAGATAAATGAAAAAGCCGGAATAACTTTCGCATCAGCTTTACGTTCAATACTGCGTCAGGATCCCGATGTTATCCTGGTGGGAGAAATACGAGATACAGAAACCGCTCAAATAGCGGTACAGGCATCCCAGACAGGACATCTTGTTCTATCGACACTACATACAAATGATGCTATCTCGGCTATTACGCGTTTAAGAGACCTGAAAATACCGGGCTTTCTTATTTCATCATCTCTTCTGGCAATCATAGCCCAGCGGCTTGTGAGAATGCTTTGCCCCTATTGTAAAAAGGAAGCCGAAATCTCAGGTGAGGTCCGTCGCAAATGGGAATCACTGCTTGGAAACTACAGCATCCCACGATCCTGGTCTGCAGTAGGTTGTGACAGGTGCAAAAAAACCGGATACAAAGGAAGAGTAGGCGTTTTTGAGCTTATTACAGTAAATGAAAAGATCCGTACATTGATAGCTGATGACACACCCGACAGTGTATTACGTAAAACATTGCGTGAAGAGGGATTTAAATCACTTATCAATGATGGTATCTCAAAAATAGAGCAGGGAATCACTACCCCCGAAGAGCTCCTGAGAGTCGTTCTGGTAGAGGATATAAGATGAACCGGGGATGCGTAAGGCTTTGAGAGGATATACGATGAGAATCAGAACAGTTGCATTGACGGCATTGCTGCTGATAAGCGCATTAGCAGTTTCATCACAGCAGAGTGACAGAGCTCCTCTTGCACAGACAATGTCCATTGATGTCAAGGATACCGATATCAGGGATGTAATTCGGATGATATCCAAAGGATACAACATAAGCATTCTCCTTGACCAGGATGTCAGTGGCAAAGTTACTCTTCATCTGGTTGAGGTTCCGATCATGGAGGGACTCAGAAGCATCGCAGAATCAAACGACCTCGAAGTAATTAAAGAGGGAAGCGTTTACAAAATTCAGAAGGCAACTGCTGAGCAGAAATCAATGATCCGCTATTATGACGGAAAATTGACAATTGATGTCCAGAACATAGATGTAAAAGAGTTCCTGAAAGAACTCTCATCAAAGACCGCCGTCAGCATAGTTCCTGAAGCCAAAGTGGAAGGGAAGATAACCGGAAAGTTATATCAGGTCAATCTTGAGGACGGGCTCAGGGCACTGCTTGAGGGAAACGGGTTTAAAGTCACTAAAAGGAAAAATATCTATCAGGTACTCAGCGGCTCAGAGCAGTCAGGCCCTTCTATCTCTCCGCGCTTCTCAGGCCCGTCTTCATCAAATTCCAAGTTTTTTGTAGAATACAGCAACGGGCTTGTGTCGCTTGATGTTTCCAGCGGAGATCTCGAAGATATCATCAAGGCCATTTCAGAGCAGGGCGACGTGGAAATAATCACCTATGGAAACATCAAAAGCGAGATTAACGCAAAACTTGACAATGCACCTCTGATAGAGGCGCTTGCGCTGCTCCTTGGAGGCACACGTTTTACTTTTGTTCAAAAGGAAAATGTAATACTTATCGGAGACCGCAATACCGCCACCCCCTCTGGTCAGGCACTTTCCAAATCAGAACTTATTCACCTGAAACACATAAAAGCGGATAACATCCCTGCTCTTCTCCCAAAAGACATCCCATCTACAAATGTACGTGTGATAAAAGAGCAGAATGCGGTCCTGATCTCCGGAACATCCGAAGATATCGTGACTGCCAGGGAATTCCTGAAAACAGTCGACATCCCTACCCCGCAGGTACGGATAGACGCAGTTATCGTTGAGTTCAAGGATAACCTTGACAAGGAATTCGGTATCAGGTCGGGCAAATTCAAGGGGATGGCCGACAGCTCCTATATTTTAACACCGTTCCCGCAGCACAAACTCTATAGCGGAAGTCAGAACTTTGAAATCGGCATAAGCGGTAAGGCAATAAAAGACATTTTCAAACGGCTGGGAAGTGATGTTCTCACAGATCTTTCCGATGATTTCTTTTCAGTTCTGCGCTTTCTTGAAACCCAGGACAAAGCAAAAGTGCTTGCCCAACCTTCAATTCTGACTCTCAACGGAAACAAGGCGTCAATTGACGTCAGTGAAACACAGTACTTTAAAATCGTTACAGGAGTGGGCGAAAACCAGACTTCACGATTTCAGCCGATCAAATTCGGAATTCAGCTTGATATTGTACCATGGATCTCTCAAAGCGGGCAGATCACCGCAGAGATCACTCCAAATGTCTCAAACTCAGAAAAAACAAACTATGAAGGATACCCCAATGTATCCACAAGATCAATTTCCACCACGGTCCGCCTCAATGACGGAGAAACTCTGGTTCTGGGAGGACTGATCAAGAATCAGGAAACCGCATACAATTACAAAATCCCTGTGCTTGGCAGCATTCCTATCATCGGAGCGCTTTTCAAGCATTCAGGCAAGACCAAAAGTAAATCGAATCTGGTTGTTTTTATAACTCCACACATTGTAACCAGAGACGAACATGTTGACATAGAAAGAGAACTCGAAAAGTACGACCTTCACGATAAGAGCTTTATCGAAAAAAAGATTTATTACGGGACCAAAAAGCTTCGTTCGAAAGCCAATGATGACAGCCTCGATTTGAATGCGGATATTGAAGATTCAACGGATACAGGTAAGGAGAAATTCACTGCCGATAAACATGTGACCAGTGTAGACAGCATGGGAGTTGTAAATAAAGCTGCGGCTGCCCCGCTGGAACAAACAGAAAAAGCTTTGGAAGATACTACAGGCACAACGGAAAAATGAAGAAGTTTTCGGGAATAGCTGCAACACCCGACGGGTTTTATGTTTCTGCTACATTAAATGATGCCGGCGGCAACTGGAAACTGACCGGAACATCAAAATGGCAGATTTACAACAAGCAAAAATCAGCTCTTCTGCTTGATAAAAGTGTTTGTCTGGGCATCGAATCAAAATGGGTAAGAACCTTTCCAAAAGAGAGCGGACCATGGTGTAGTGCCAGTGGAGAATATTTTACAGCCTGTACACAGCCTGCACACCATCAGCTTCATGCAGAAATACTGGATAACAACATTAACGGAATTTTTCCGGATGATGCATTTTTGTGTACGCTCCCTCTGAATCTTCTCAAGGATCCCGAAGACTCCTTCATCTCTGTTTACCAGAAAGAAAATGACTGCAGAATAGGAATCACCCTGAACAGGAAACTGACTGCTGTTTTCCATGCAAGCCAGTCGGATTTTTCAAATCTGCAGTACCTGGTTGCACGAATAGAACGGTACTGGATCACTTTAAATACAGGCATGCCATTTCCCGATACCATTTACACATTCAATAGACAGAAGATATTTTCGGACGGGCAGTTTTCAGTCAGAAGTATCAATACTCTTTCAGAGGATCCATCTGTAATAAAAGCCATTGGTGCTGCATTCTGCCATACCGGGAATAATGTACCGGCTTTCAGCGGCCCTTCATCGGGCATAAAGTTCCGAAAAATCCGCAAAGCCGCATTAATCACCTCTTTAATTCTTGTTGCAGTTCCACTGATTTCCTTTGCGGTTCTTTTCTCCCTGAATCAAAGCACAATATCCAGAGTAAAGAAATGCAAGGCAGATTACAACAATATAATCGCCAATAACACTGAAATTAAAGAACTGCTTAAATCCGGGGAATCACTTGCGAAAAAGCATATTCGACTGCAGCGTATTGCCACCAATCAAACAGATTGGGGCCGTTTTCTCTATCATCTGGGATCAAGCAGACCCGATGGCCTCTTTTTTGAGAGGTTAGGTTCGGAGCCAATGCCTGGAGACGCTGAAAAAGTCAGAATAGCTCTCTCAGGATGGGCAGGCTCAGAGACCATTGTAACTGAAATGATAAAAAAACTCTCAGTACCGGGATTCATAACAAATGTAAGTCTTTCATCTCTGGAAAGAGATGAAAAACAGAAAGATTACTGTCGGTTCAAAGTTATATGCACACTGAACTTCTAAATCGAATCAGCAAAGAGTCTCTTTTCATCTTTATATTCAGCGCAGCTCTATTTCTGGCAGCGGTATCGATACAGAGATTCATTATACCGCAGCTGGTTCAGTACAGGCAAAATTCAGCAATACTGTCAGGATATCTTGAACTGATATCTTCTGAAAACGGGTATTCACAGATAAGAAGTGAAATCGAGAACAAAATTGGTCAACTGCAGAAAAAGGTGAACAGGCAGACTGGAAATATCTCAGAACAAGCCGGGCTTTCCGCTTTTCTGGAAGCTTTGATAAGCAAAGCGCGCGCATCGGATATACGGTTCGTAAAAATGCAGCCTCAGGCTGAATCGAAGAATGAAGACTTTACTCTATATCCGGTCATTCTCGAAATGTCAACCACATATCACGCACTGGGCCAGTTTGTTTCATCACTGGAGAAAACGCCTTTCATGTTCAAGATTGAGCGATTGGCCATGGAATCAAAGGCGGAAGGCGGAATAGAAGCCAAGATACTGGTAACCTGTTTTATTCCTTTACAGAACTTATGAAAAATCTGACACTGAGCACAACTCTCATGCTGCTGATTTCTGCGGTGCTGTTCGCTGCAGCCGTTTCCATACTGCCTGAACTGCCTGCGGAGTTCAGCAGGAATAAATCAATTACCGGAAAAGAAAAGAACCTGATAAATGGTGAAAGCCTTCAGATGATAAATAAAGCACTCTCAGAAGAGAGTAAAACAGAAAGCTTCACTTATGCCGGCGCATTCGAGAGTCCATTCCGCAAAAGAGGTGCTCTGACACAGAAAACAAGTCAGTCACGCATAGCACCAATTCCTGACCGCCCCAGACTTTCTATCAAAGGCATTTTAACGAAAGAGAATCCTCTGGCAATTCTGGAAGATGAAAGAGGCGAAACTTATATCAGGGGAATCGGTGAAAATGCTCTGGGACAGGAGATTTGCCAGATAAAAGAGGACAAAATAGTTTTACGGGACCGCCGGGGAACATATGAGCTTGCGGTTGAAGAGAAATGAATACGGGCCTCCTGCAGGCAGCCGCGGCAGTACAATGCCGATTGTGCTTTTCTTTGCAGCAATCGGCTTAACAGCTGTCCTCTCATATTTTCTCCATCAGCTTACCTTTGCCAAACCGTCGCTCAGGGCACCTGCATCCTATCAGGCGCTTCTCAACGCCCGTTCAGGAGTTTACAAAGCACTGGAAACTTACTTCAGCAACGACAAAGAAATTTCAGACACTCTCAAAACCATCTCTACACTCGATTCGATGTTTGGAAGCGACCTGATTGAGATAAAAGATACTACCCTTCTTGAGTTGAGTTCAGAACCTCAACCACTTGAACTCTTCGACTCAGATTCATTCGGAAAGTGCGAGATCGCCCTGATCCCGCACGGGATCTTCTATGTCATGGAATCAACAGGTGAATACCGGGATTTCAAGCGCAAGGTCAAAGCTGTCCTGGGCAGCAAGATACCGGCTCTGCCCGATACGGTACTCATACTGCTGAACGAAAATCCCTGGGAAGGACAGGAACCGGACGGAAAAAGGGTACAGATGAAAGATACTGTCGCGGCCGGTACATCAGATCTTCTCTCAAAGCTGCTTTCAGAATACCAGACTCAGCTTCAGATAACCGATACATCCCTTTATGATCCACCGCTTGTCATACAGTCAAACATTGATCTGGCAAAAATCCCCGATATTGTAAACGGACCACTTCTCATCGATGGATCTTATGTCGATATCAAATGGGAATCAGACCGGAGAATCACTGTCATGGATGATCTTCAGTTTACAGGGGAAGTAAAAGTGACAGGAATCAGCTTTATAGCCGGAGGTGAGATAAAAATTCTTGACAATTCCGATCTCAGTGAGATCTCATTATTTTCAAACAGCCGCATTTTTATAGGAGATAACGCGCGTTTCAGGGGCGATGCGCTGGCAACACAGAACATAACCGTATACGGAAGAGCTGAGGTGCTGGATAAAAGTACTCTTGTCTGCACAGGCGGCGGATCATCGGTATCTTCAACATCCGATTCCTCATCATTCTCCATAACTTTGGCAGAAGAAGTAAGGGTTGACGGCACCTGCATGGCACTGGCAAGCCCGGGAAGCATCAAAACAGAAAAGGATGTTTTTATCACAGGTATTTTGTGGGCCCGTGACAGAGTATGTCACCTCGGAAAAATGAATGGTTTAATAAGGGCTGCCAGAGTTATCGACTGTGAAGGCAATGCCAGACCGCTCACAGGAGGGTCAGCCGATACCGGCCCTGCAGAGGGAAACGTTCTGCCCGGCAAACTTTCGGTGCTTGAAAACATAGCGGATTACAAGATGCCCTATTACAGCGGCCTGCCCTCAATTTTAAAATGGGAGGAAGATTGACTGTGCCTGTCAGAAAAGTTGACAGCTCCGGATTTACGCTCCTTGAGGTAATAGTGGCTCTCTTTATTTTCGGGTGCATATCTGCGGCACTGCTCAAGGCATTGTCTGCTGCAGACCGGATCCAAGGACGGGCCTCTTTAGTCACAAATGCATCAATGCTTGCAGAAAACGAAATCGAAAGTATCAGAAGTAAAGCTTTTTTCTTTGAAGCTTTAGAAGACTGCACTTATACTGCAGCTGCAGGCTCAGGAATTTTTCAGGTCGACAGGCGTGTAATCCCGCATGATAATTTTTCTATTGAGGACAAACCGGAAATTATGGAAATTGAGGTAACAGTAAAAGAAAACTCTCAATCATCCGGGACTTTGGTGCGATACCGTTTTCTCCAGGGATATCAGCAGTGAAAAGGCACCAGGGACACACTCTTATTGAAATGATATTAGCAGTGGCAATAGGAATCGCAGTCATTGCATCGGTTTACTTTGCCTGGACATACATTAATGTGCATATCGCAAGACACTCCGGCAGAACGCAGTTGTCGTTTGAAACAAACCGCATCATCAGTTCAATTTCATCCCAGATCAGACGCTCTCCTGAAATTCTGAAGTGGAGTGAACAGACGATTGTTTTTCTGTCACCATCGGGAAACGACACGATCAGTTACGTCTATAATGGCAGTAATCTTCTCCGCAATGGCGATACGGTCTCGATGGTAAAGAGTGATGCCGGAATTATTCAATTCAGCATCAAGGATCTCCAGGAGGACAGAGCCGAAGATCAGCATTCTACCCTCTTTGAGATTTCCATTGCACTTGCTGACATCCATGATACCCTGAAAAACAGAGTAACAGTGAAGGCATGGAAGGTAGCCGAAAAAAACAAAGATTTCTTCGGAAGTGAGGGCTGGTAAAAAATATAAGCCCTCGGAAGCTTCTACCCTTTTGAATCGACAGTAGAATAACAGTAAACGATTTCCCCGAAATAGAGAGTGTGGTAATCTTTATTGGGGTACAGATGTTTGTAGTTATCGGCAAGGTAAGCCGGGTTCATCGCTGATTTGAGAACTATTTTGCACTCAAAATGAATACCCGGGACATTGATGACAGGAGTGCGCATCTTTTCACCTGGAAAAATTTCCAGTCCGCATTCCTTTAACTTGTCAACTTTTTTTCCTGATTCGCTGCCACAGAATTCAAGCTGCTTTGAAACATCCACCATTGGAACACTTACAGTGAATTCTGAGGTTTTCTCGATGATGTCGAAGGTATGACGCGATTTACGAACCATAACAGTCATCATTGGCTTGGCCCACATGAACCCCAGCGAAGCCCATCCGATAGTCATAACGTTTAGATCGTCTCCGGACTGCACTGTGAGAAATGCCCCTTTACGAATCTGCGCCATCACTTTTTCTGCTACTGCCATAAAATCTACCGGATGCATTATCGAGACTCCTGTTTCTTTAGAGGTTTCGAAAAATATAAATAGTGCGAAAGAAGTTTACGGAAAATTTCCGGATCAAAGTTAAATTCCGATTCCCCAGAGCACTCGCCCTATATTGTTTATCACTCCGGTAAGCTTCGGATGAGAGACTTCAAACCTCCTTGCAGATAAAGACATTCCTTCAAGAGCATGCTTAAAAAGTTCAGGGTTGCGGGTCACTCTTACAGCCTCCTGCAAAGATGCCTCCGTGAATCTGGCTATGCTGCGGGCATCCTCACCATGAGTTTCCCCTATTGCAGACACTTCCTTCTTCAGCTTGTCTATAAGGCCGAGCAGTTCCTCTCTCTGAGCGGCATTGATCGCAGAATTTTCCCTTATCTCTTTCTCTATTCTCTTGAGCGTATCATTCAACATTCTCTCCTCCTGTCAGGAAGTTTTTACCTGTGTAAAGGCTTATACTTGACTCTTGTCGGCTGCTCAGCATCAATGCCCAGCCGTTCTCTGCGGTGTTCCTCATAAGATTCATAGTTACCCTCATGGTACACAACCGAGCTGTCACCCTCAAAAGCGAGTATATGGGTGGCAATCCTGTCAAGAAACCAGCGATCATGGCTGACGATCACCGCACAACCTTCAAAATCACTTATCGCCTGTTCCAGAGCCTGCAGAGTCTCTACATCGAGATCATTTGTAGGTTCATCAAGAAGAAGAACGTTTCCACCGGTTTGAAGAAGCTTGGCCAGATGAACACGGTTACGTTCACCGCCCGAAAGATCCCCTACGAGTTTCTGCTGGTCGGAACCCGAGAAATTGAATTTTCCCACATAGGCCCGGGAGTTCACCTCTGTTTTGCCAAGAAGCAGAGTGTCTTTACCGCCGGTTATCTCTTCAAACACGGTTTTTGAACTGTCAAGAGCATCCCTGGTCTGGTTCACATAACTGAGCGCCACAGTCTCCCCTATTGTCAGATTTCCGGCATCGGCTTTTTCACCGCCGGTTATCAGGCGTAAAAGAGTGGTTTTACCGGTGCCGTTTGCCCCGATAATACCGACAATTCCAGCCCTGGGCAAATCGAAACTGAGGTTCTCAAAAAGCAGTTTGTCACCATAGGCTTTTGATAAACCTTCCGCCCTGATCACAGTATTACCAAGTCTGGGTCCGTGCGGAATTATGATCTGTGCATTTGTCATTTTGTCTGGGGTTGCCTGGTTCAGAAGCTCTTCATAAGCATTCAGGCGCGCTTTACCTTTGGCCTGGCGGGCCTTGTGGCTCATCCTTACCCACTCAAGTTCCATTTTAAGACGTCTCTGACGGGAGCTTTCCTCTTTTTCCTCCTGCGCCATCCTTGAGGATTTCTGGTCGAGCCATGAGCTGTAGTTGCCTTTCCAGGGAATCCCATGGCCACGGTCAATCTCAAGGATCCATTCTACTACATTGTCAAGGAAGTACCTGTCGTGGGTAACCAGGATGACCGATCCTTTGTACTCACGCAGATGCCGCTCGAGCCAGGCCACCGATTCGGCGTCCAGATGGTTTGTGGGCTCATCGAGCAGAAGAAGATCGGGTTTTTCAAGCAGAAGTTTACAGAGCGCCACCCGGCGTTTTTCCCCTCCTGAAAGTGAATCGACCTTTGCGTCTCCAGGCGGAAGCCTCAGGGCATCCATGGCGATCTCAAGCTGACGGTCAAGCTCCCAAGCATCGATAGCATCAATTTTGTCCTGAAGCTTTGCCTGACGGTCCATCAGCTTATCCATTGCCTCATCGGACATCTCCTCGCCGAATTTTGCCGATATCTCATCAAATTCAACCAAAAGGTCTCTTGTAGATTTTACAGCCAGCTCAACATTCCCTTTTACATCGAGTTTGGGGTCAAGGAGCGGTTCCTGAGGAAGATATCCGACAGTTCTCCCCTGCTCTAACCAGGCCTCACCCTGAAATTCGGTATCCAATCCAGCCACAATTCTTAAAATCGTACTTTTACCGGAGCCGTTAGTTCCGATAATCCCAATTTTCGCTCCATAGTAAAATGAAAGGCAAATATCCTTCAGAACCTCTTTTTTTGGAGGATATACCTTTGTCAGACGGTTCATGTAGTAGATAAATTTCTCAGCCATGCTGCTCCCGGATTTTATTAAAAGTGGAAATCTGCTGAATAATACTCTCAAGCGGCGGTTTTATTACCAGATATGGCCGCAAGTAGCCTAATTTAATATTTTCCAAAGAATCATTTGGATATTTTCGATACAAAGGCGGGTGAAAGAATACAATAGTTATGGTGACAGGGGGAGTATAGTAGTTTTAGATTACTTAACTTCCTTCGCGGTCCACCTGTCGTTATCGGTAGACCATTTAAGCAGGTAATGACGGGCATCGTCTGTAAATACTTTAAAATATGTAAAACCCGGGCTGTACCAGCGATCCTCGATCTCAAGCACTTCAAGACGCTCTTCAGCAATCCAGAACCGCACCGGGTACTCGTCCGCTTTGTATCCACTATATGTTTCGACTTTTATCTGGTATTCAAGAATCATAGAGCAGATAATTCCTATTTACATTAGTTATTTACCACTCTCATATTTTCCATGCTCTTCACAGCACCCCTCCCCACAATACCCGTTCTCCTTGTATTTAACTTTCTGCGTTTCACTGAAAGGTTTAAAACTGACAACATCACCCGATGACCCACAGAAACGAACCTCTCCGGTAAAAGTATCTAAAATGTAGATTAATTTATCGGTTCCGGCAATTTGATACCTTCCCCCCGCTCCCCCATTGTAAGAAACTGCACTGAGCAGAAAAATTACGGCAGAACCCGCCAGCACCCCCGGAAAAAACCAGCTTTTCTTCATTCTTCTCTCCGTAAAGACCATCATGCAATAAAATTGCTTTCCGACAAAACCGCAATCATAACAATGAGCATGCAATTCAATTGCCATGTTTTCAGGATCGCAAAAGAGATCTTTTGGAGTAATTCAAAGAGGCGGGAGTTGATTAGAATATCAAGAAGGCATCTATCATTTGGAGTTTACGCCTCTGCACAAGCGGCAGCGGCTTTCAGAACACCACTGGCAGAAAGAGCAGTCCGGGCAGTCATATTTGCTGCTGCGTTGAGGTTTCTGTGCATTATCATGACTTGCACACTGCCCGCATTCATGATTCAGACACTCATTTTTCTGATCAGGTTTCGTACCCAAATTGCTCCTTTCTCCTATTCAGGTTCAGATGCAGGGCTTAAAGATGAACCGATTCAGAGGAGTTCTGAATCGGTTCACCCGGCTCACATAGGCCGGTCTCCTGCAACAACTCTTACTTTGTACCCCAGAATCCATGAAGATTGCAGTATTCACGTGCAACCAGCTTTACGTTCTCATCCTCAACCATAAAAACCGCTTCTGCACTTGAATCACCCTCTTTGAAATCGTGCCGCAATACCTTGTCACCAGCGATCAGCTCCACAAAGAGAATGTAGTGCTCTTTTGTCATGGGATGAGGTACTTCACCAACTTTTACTTTCACCACTTTACCGTTACGCTCAATAACCGGTATATGCTTCTCTTTTGCACCATCAGTTGTATTCAGAACCAGTTCCTTCATCTCTTTTCCACAGCAAAAAAGAGTCTCGTTTCCGTTCCAGAGTGATTCCACAACAGCACCACACCCACTGCACTTGTAAACGTTTCTTTTAACAACCATTTAAGGATCCTCCTTACAAAAGTGAAAGTTTTGTTTATATTAGCTCAAACCAAATGTCGCAAGTAAAAGAGTGTTACAATCCGCCCTGTGCTTTAACCACCTGGGATTCCTGAGAGTCCGGGCATTGTTCAACAAGTTTTTTCCAGACCATCGTTTTTGATTTGTCTTTTCCCTGCTTATCATACACTAACCCCAGTTTGTAAAGCGATACGCACATTTTGCTTCCCTGGGGATATTTTTTGAAGTAATTGAGATATTCTTTTTCGGCTTCCGCATACTCTTTTTTGGCGTACCTGCACTCTGCCATCCAGTATTCCGATTCCTGGGCCAGAGGGGATTCCGGGAACTGAGTCGCCAGATCACTAAAGCCGCTGAATGAGATATCATATCGTCCGGCATTAAAATCACCCATGGCAATCTGGAAGAGCTTTTCAATCTCAGCGGTTCTTGAATTTGCCGCGATTGAATCGGCAACAAGCTTCGCATCGAGCTTTTTATTGAACTCTGCAGTCTTCTCGTCTATTTTAGAGAGCCGGTACTGGTTTTCAGAAAGGTTTCCCTCCAGATTTGAGACTTTTCTGTCAAGTTCATTAAACCTTACTTGCTGGTCAGCCCTGATAAGCCTCAATATTTCACTCTGGGTTTTCTGCTCTTCGATGAGTTTTCTCTGGGCTATGGTAATTTCTGTGTTGAGTGAATCAACTCTGGCCTGAACGGCTTTTAACTCTTTTGTTCTCAACATCGTTATATTTGTGCAGCCCATTAAAGAAACCAATGCACATACAGCAAAGATCGACAAAACCATGTTTCTTTTCATTAGTTAACCTTTCAGGATCTCGAAGTTATCTTGCCAGCACTCTGAATTCTGACCTTCTGTTCTGGTAATGGCACTGTTCATCCGAACATCCGGCAATCGCAGGCTGCTCTTTACCCAGAGAGGTAAATTCCATTCTAAACGACGGAATACCGAAATTCTCAAGATAATCCTTCACTGCCTTTGCCCGCCTTTCACCAAGGCCCATATTGTAATCAGAAGATCCGCGTTCATCACAATGTCCCTGAATAAGCACCCTGATCCCGGGATTATCCTTGAGGAAATAAGCGGCACTCGCCAGCGACCCGGTAGCATCACCAGTCAAATTGAAGCTGTTATAATCAAAATAAATCGTTTTTAAAGCCTCTTTAGCCTTTATAGCCAGATCATCGGCAAGCTGAGCCTCCCTGAACACCGCTTCATCTGATGTATCGACATTGAAGGCTTTAAAGTTGCTGAAAGCGCTGTCTACCGCAGGCTTCTCGGCGGGCACAGTCTGAAGAGTTGATTTTTGTTTTCTGCAACCCCCGGCCAGGGCTGCCAGACAGATAAAACCAACAACAAATTTGTACCATTTTCTTTGCATGATCATTTCCCCTGTTGAAGAATTAAAAATCGGACCAGTCGGGCATTCTGATATCCCCGCTTGATGTCACCCTGCGGATCCTGCTTCCATCGGGCTTGCAGATGTAAAAGTCACTTCTGTCCCCTGCTGTATTTACAAAACCTATAAGGGATCCGTCAGGAGCCCATGTCGGGTACTCATTATTTCCGGGAATATTTGTGACTCTTGTCAAATTAGAGCCGTCAGGAGCAATAGTATAGATATCAAATCTTCCGTTCTCCCCCATCAGCATAAAAGCGATTTTATCTCCTTTTGGCGACCAGGCTGGTGAATCGGCGTATTTGCCCTCGAAAGTCAATCGACTCTGATTGGCTCCTTCTGCATCCATGATATAGATGTGAGGATTGCCGGAGCGGTCTGAAGTAAAAGCGATCTGATAGCCGTTAGGTGACCAGGTGGGAGAGGTATCAACCCCGTAATGAGCAGTAAGCTGTTTTACCCCGGTTCCATCCGGATTGCAGGTGTAGATATCGAGATTTCCATTTTTAGATGACGCGTAGGCAACAGTCCCGTCAACAGGTGAGACATCGGGAGAGGCTTCTACAGCGCGGCTGTAAATGAATATCTTAGAAGAGCCGTCAAGGATAGATCCTTTGTAAAGATCAGGCTTCCCCCGCAGGTAGGAGGTCCAGATAATCGTATTTTGATCAGCAAAGGTGGGGAAAATATTCACAACATCGTTATTTGTAAGATTTCCCCTGCTGTAACCATCAAAATCCATAATCGCGATATTCTTACTTGTTCCGGAAGATTTGACATAAAGGATGTTGGACTCAAATATCCCCTTATCCCCGAAAAGCATCGCCACCACCTCATTTGAATAACGGTGAGCCATTCCCCTCAGGACATTTTTTTCTCCCTTGTATTTTTTTCCGATAATAAGCTCCCGTGAGGCCACATCACGCAGGTAGCAGTCGATCTGCACATTATTCCCTTCAACCAGATACTCTCCATCGATATAAAGCCCCACATTTGCATCGGCAAACGCTGCGCTGTCGAATTCACTTCTCCTTACGACCTGGAATCTTCCGCAAAAATCAAGATCATCGGCGATAACCTGCCAGGGCTGATCTTCTGCAAGAGTCTCACCTGCAGTCAATTTAAAATCAAGAACCCCAACAGGGATGCTGTCAAACCTGCTTGCGTAAACTTCCAGATCGAATTTTTCAGCATACGATGCACCGGTAAAAATGGCTGCCAGCAGAATAATGATGAAACGTTTTTCCATTTCCCTACTTTCTGGTTGGAATAAGAGTTAAGTTTAATTCCAGCCTGTCTCCTGCAAAACCGGGAGGGAGCTTTCCAAAGGGTGCTGCAAGCTTTACCGCCCTGACCCCCAGATTGTCAAGTGAACTGTTCCCTGATGAGCCGGACACAGACGGGTCACTTATGGTGCCATCAGCGAATATAGTAAAAGATACTATAACCTTGACCTGCCTGTTCTCCGTCGACGGGTTCCAGTACCGCTCAATCTTCTGAGATACATTCTGGAGGTACCAGTGATACTTAAAATCCCCTACAGCAGAAACCTGCGCAGGAACAGGCATTTCATCCAGTATAGACGCCAGTTCATCGAGATTCTCCTCAATCGGACGGGCCGCTTCTTCCTGTTTTGCCGGGGTCTTTTCCTTCTTGACAACAGGCTTCGGTGATGGAACCGGACTGGGCTGAGGTACTGATTCCTGGCGAGGCATGCGCTGCTTTGGAGCATCAGTATTAACAGGTACTTTGCGCACTGGTGTCGCAGGAAGAGGCAGCGGAGCACTTACCAGTTGAAATGTCTTTGGTCGCTGAAACTTTGACGGGTTCCATACCACTCTGGTGAGAACAGGAATGCCAATCAGAACGACACCATGGAAAATGACCGAAAGCACCAGCACTTTGGTAAATGATACCTCTTTACTGGTTATTTCTTCCATCTGCATACCAGCCATGGATGCCATCAATAACCGCCTGTTTTATCCAGAGGCGCGGTAAGGAAACCCAGTTTTACAACCCCGGCATTCTGTATTTCAGAGATGACCCTTATTACAAGGCCATAAGGCACTTTCCGGTCGGCGTTTACAAACACGGGCACATCGGAACGACCCGCGAATATTTCTCTGAAAGTCCTTCTGAACTCCACAAGTGAGACTTTCTCCTGATCGACAAATATTTCATTTCTGTTGTTAATGGAAACCTGGATAGTCTGATTGGATTCCACGTTTTCCGATTGGGTCTTGGGCAGATCGACCTGCACGCCCTGAGTCATCATGGGTGCGGTTATCATGAAAATGATAAGCAGCGCAAACACCACATCAATCAGATTTGTCAGATTCAGGTCACTTACGGCCTTACGCCTGCGCTTTCTTCTTTTGCTTGACATGTATAACTCACATCTGCCGGTTCGATTGTGTGTGGGGCCGCCCCTGCTGCTCTGTGAAAAGCATACTGAAAATTTCTCTTTTCAGCCGCACTGTCAGAAGCTCCTTGAACTCATCCATTTCATTTTCAATCTTTTCAATTTTGTGGTTGAAATAATTGTAGAAAAAAAGTGCCGGAATAGCCACCATGAGTCCGACGATAGTCGTTATCAGCGCTTCTGCGATACCCGGAGCGACAACCGGGAGACTGGCCGATCCCTGGTTTCCGATTTCGTAAAAGGAGTTCATGATTCCCCACACTGTTCCAAGCAGGCCCAGAAAAGGAGCAATAGCGCTTGTCATAGCAAGCATCAGAACTCCCTTGTCAAGAGGCGCAATGAGCGACATCAGGATGCTTTCCAGATGATCTGCGGCCATGGTGAACTGATTCTGCAGGAAAAACGACCAGTCTTTTACACCTGTATGAGAACGGGCATCCTCCAGGATTCTCTTCATCTCCAGACTGCCTCTTCTGGCCATTTGGCCCAGAGGCGATCCGGCAAGTTTACTCTCCAGTTTCTCTACATCGGAGAGCTTGCCCAGCGAAGCCCATTTGTGTCGAAATGACTTGTTTCCGCCATTTACTTTGCTCAGCACATATAAACGGCTGAAAATGATCGCCCACGTGATGAACGATAAAAGGACCAGCAGAAAGATGATTAACCTGCCCATCCATCCTGAGCGAATAATCATATCTATTACAGGAGTTGCATTCATGCAGAAATTTCCTTTCCGGTATCAATTTACGGGCATGCCCGTTTTACATCATTATAAATATGAAAATTACTTCCTGAAAAGAAACCAAGTCAAAGGCGATAGTGCGCTTTTTGCAGAATCTTGCTTTAAAAGAAATCCACAGAGCGGATATATAAAAATAAATAAAAGATCAGTTTACCTTCGTATATCTTCAGGAAGATCCGGGGCGGATGCGGCCTTGACAGCAAGAGTGTCGCATCTTTCATTTTCAGGGTGTCCCTGGTGCCCCCTGACCCATTCAAAATGAACCTTGTGTTTGGAAATCAATGTAAGAAGCCTGTCCCAGAGATCGGGATTGAGGGCTTTTTCACCCTTTCCCCGCATCCATCCTCTTGATTTCCATTTTGCGGCCCACCCTTTTTCAACCGCATTTACAAGATACTGTGAATCTGTGATAATCGTGACCTCGCAGGACTCCTTCAGTGCCTCAAGACCCATTATAGCCCCCATCAGCTCCATCCGGTTGTTGGTGGTATTTCTGAATCCCCCATTGAGTTCTTTTTCGGTGCCGTTATACCTTAGGATCACCCCGTAACCGCCCGGACCGGGATTCCCCGAACATGCACCATCCGTATATATGGTCACGCTTTTCATATCAGTACCTGACTGCCAGAGAGGCCATAACCCGGTGATTGGCATAATCCTGTTGAAGGATGTTTCTGGTAACAAATCCCCATGATGAATAGCCGTAGGAGAGATCAAAGGAAACCGAGCTTCCTGAGAAACCCAGTCCGGCGGTGATCTGCTGTTTATTACGGTTCACCTTTATGCCTCCATCTGACCAGTCAATTTCGGACCACTCTTCCCCATCCTCCATCAAATATTGAAAAGCATAGGTATGCAGATCAACCTCATCTATGGAGTAGCCGACCCTTACAAGGATCGGAAGAACAACAACAGGAATCTCTACTCCCGCACCTCCGCCAACTTTAAAAAATCCTGCCTGGCTGTTAGAGGGGATGTCTTCAGAAGGGAAGACAAAATCAAATGGAAGGGTCACGCGGCACTCTGTTGATAAAGTCAGAAAAGGCAGAGTCAGGCTTGCCCCCGCAGCCCCCGAGTAAGAAGAGATCATTTTTGTTTTTGTTTTGAAATTTAACGTTGTGTCTATGTAAGAATCGGTCCCTTTATCTGTTGCGATTACAATGTCAGGTATAGAGAACCGCAATCCGGCACCGAACATACCAGCCTGATACATCAGGCCCCCTCTCAAGTCATAACCGATAAATCTGGCCACCGAATTCACTTCCCCTGTTCCCAGGTAATCCTCCCCGCCGTTAATGTCTTTGGAAAAAGAGTTGTTGTAATTCTCTTTTCCTGTGACAAGAGAAACAGACATTCCTGCAGCCAGGGAAGGCATGATCTGAAGTCCGAAGCCGCCGGTGAAATATCGGAGACCCCCGGAAATCTTCAAAAGATTTTCAGAAGAGACACGATCGCCGGATTCTGTGTACTTCCCTGAAAAAGAGGAGATATCATCAAAGATCACCGGATTAGAATAAGCGAAAGCAAAAGAGAGCCCGCCCTGCGATGCTGGAACGGCAAACATCAGGCCGGCAGATGTCAATTTGAACCTGTGAAGTTTCTCAATCTCCTCATTATCAAAGAAAGAGGATTCGGCATTGAGCCTGTGCCCGTCAAGCCCGATCTGAAACTCACGGACAGGTGAGAAAGACATGGCAGCCGGATTCCAGTAGAGTCCGGAAAGATCATTTGACAAGGCAACATAATTATTGGCCATGGAATATGCCCGCACACCAAAACCATTCTGGTGAACAATACGGATATCAGTTTCATCCTGGGCAGAGATCACTCCGAAGGCAGTTACAACCAGAATTGCAGATATCAATAAATTTCTCTTCATTTACCAACTCCTCGAATTTCTTCTTCTGACTTTGGAGGGTGAATTAACGGTATCAGAAGCAGGCTGGGGAGCTTGTGCCTTTTCCTCATCAATCACCCTTTGTACAGGAACATCTGAAACGACTTTCTTCTGCGGCTCTTTTGCCGGAGGTTCTACTTTTGTTGCTCCAGAGCCAGGTACACCAGTGCTTCTGGTCCTGGTTCTGGGGGCCACTGGTTTATTCAAATTCCCTTCTACCGGTACAGTTTCACCTGACTTTTTCAACTGTTCTTCAGGCGTGGTTTCGGTTGCGGACCCGGAGGGAAGCCCCCTGGAACGATCGCGCGGCGAGGCTCCTGGAGTAATCGTAGTCGAGCTTCCACCTGAACTTCCCCGGTTGTAGGGATAGAAACTTCCATTGTAATATCTGCAGCAGCCACAATCCCGGTCATAGAAATAGTACCTGGGACAGCGGTTGTAATCATACCAGTATGGATCGTTTCTGTACCACCATGGAGAGCGGGTGTAGTAAAACCAGTCCCTGTGATAGTTAGATTTGTAACATCTCAGTTGAGGATAGCCTAAAAGATTTCTTTCCCAGATACATGTTTCCCGGTCCCGTACTACCACGGTATCTACTCTGCCGTCATTATCTGCAGCAGCGCTGTCGGAAACCTCTGGAGTGTTCCCCTGGGTCTCATCAAAGGAATCAAGTGATGAAAGCTGGGTATAGCACCCACCCAAAAGAAAAGCTGTCAGTATCACGACGCCAAAAGACCGGTAATTCATAAAACGCTCCCTGGATCTGTGCGATTAAATAGACACTTCAGCAGTAATAATCCGCTCAAAAGCAAAATACTACTTGTGGGTACGCATTATCCACTTGATTGAGAGTACGATTGTTTGTACAATCATATTGAAGCATCCTGCCTGAATTTGAAAAATGGAACAATCCTGAGCTTCATAATTTGTCGAGGAGTTTGACAAACAGCTATTTTAATCTGTTCTGGATTCCCTGGAGAAACTAATGAGCTTAAAAAAATCAGCTTTTATCATCGTGGCATTATCACTATTCGCTAATGTGTTTGCAGAGCAGGCACTTACAATGAAAATCGGCCCTGTCTGGCCCCAGGATCTTCTTGATAACGAGAAATCCACGGCATGGAGCGCCTCTTTTCAGAACGGCTACATCGTGGACCGCAAGATCTGTTTTGGCGCAGGGGTTGATTTCATGTGGAACGTCCTTTCAAAAGAGAGGGAATCATCAGAAAATGCCCTCCTTATAGAGGATAAAAAAAGGATGCTCTCTTTTCCTCTCTTCGGATTTGTAACCCTGACCCCATTTCCTGACCTTCTGATTTATCCAGCGATCACAGGGCAGGTTGGATTCAACACGGTGTATTTCTCCCACGATTCATCGGACCTCGAAGGTAACCTTCAAACCGAGAATGAGTGGTATATAGGTGTGACAGGAAAAGTTGCGGCTGATGCCATGTACAATATGGGAGAGGATGCGGCGATATTGATCGGGGTAGAGTATCAGTGGTCCAAACCTTCAAGGGTTCCCAAGGACGATAATGAAAAGGGCCTCGTTATTAAAGACATGCGCGGTGTTGGCATAAGGGCTGGTTTCCGGGCAATCTTTTGATATGAAGATAGTGCTTCAAAGAGTCTCCCGCTCCAGTGTAAAAGTAAACGGCTCGATTGTCGGCAGCATCAATAGAGGAATAATGCTTCTTCTGGGTGTGCACAAAGATGACACCCCTGAGAAAGCGGACTTCCTGGCTCAAAAATGCGCAGATTTGCGCATTTTCCCCGACCAGGATGGAAAAATGAATCTATCATTGAAAGACATAGACGGTGAAGCCCTTGTGATCTCCCAATTCACTCTGCTTGGAGATTGCAGTAAAGGACGCAGGCCAAGTTTCATCGATGCCGCCCCGCCGGAAAAAGGCAACCGGCTTTACACTTATTTTGTAAACCGTCTGAAAACTCATCTCCGCAAAGTGGAAACAGGTGTATTCGGCGCCATGATGGAAGTAGAGCTGGTGAACGACGGGCCGGTGACATTTGTGCTTGAAAAATAAAATTAAACCCTCTCTATAGTTTAATTTGCAGGATGAAGCATTTCTTTCAGCGCAGAGATTCCTGCCGTTTTCATGACTTATACAGAAATATTCAAAATTTGTAATATTCTCCCCGCTCACAATATCTAACTATTGAACAATTCACGATCCTGAAACGAAATATAGAAGTATATTAGATCTCCACCATTATGGAGTACCATATGTTGAGAAAAAGAAGCTGCCTTGCAGCGGTGATGATAGCCATTTGTTGGCAGACGATCTCCGGGGAAACAAATACCTCGTTAAGCTTTACTGATGTGCTCAAGATAGCCGCAGACAGCAGCATAAGCATACACCTCTCACAGAATCAAACCCTTTCGCGAATCGCCTCCGCAAGGCAGGCAAACGGAAGTCTTCTTCCATCCCTTTCCGCCAGCGCATCAACGAGCAAAAGAATTCCTTTTAGAGATGATTTCTCTCCACCTGCCACTGCCGATGCAGGGATAAGCCTCAGTTACAGTCTCTCTGCAAAGACTTTTTACGACCGCAATTCCACGATTCTTGGCAAAGAGGCAGCAGAGGCATCCGAGCAGCAGACCCGTGATGATATTCTTCTTCGCGCAGCACAACTATTCCTTAATATTGTCTCAACAAGTTCATCAATAGAAGTCGAGGATGCCAATCTGGAGTACCAGAAAACTCAGCTCGAACAGGTAGAGGCATTTTACCAGAGTGGAAGGAAATCAATTTCAGATGTTCTTCAGCAGAAAACATTTCTTTCAGAGGCACAGTCAAGAGTGTTAAGGGCACAGCATGCCCGTGATCTTGCCCGCATGGAATTGTACTCGCTTCTGGGAATACCGTTCACACGGGAGATCTCTTTCAATGAAGATGAAGTCTGGAATTTATCAGAAAACATTAACAGTGATTCTTCATTTACCCAGGCTGACCCTCAGGAAATATTTGAAATATCCAGTATCGAGGCCCAGAAGAAATCAGTTCTGGCGGCAAAAGAAAGTTTGCGTGGCGCGCAGCTTGCAAATCTCCCTTCACTCGGGGTATCCGCAGGTGTATCGGTTGATAAAACCCTCTCATCGACTGACCGCGAGATCGGCGGTCCGGATGGAAGAGTCGGGGTTTCGCTTTCATTTCCCATATTTGACAGATTTCAGCGCTCTACATCTGTTACACGGGCAGAGATTGATTTGCAGTCAGAGCAGCTCAGACTCGAGCAGTTAAGCCGTGATGCGGCGCTGGCATTTCAGAGGGCAATGCTTGACTGGAGATCCGCACGGCTTCAGACCGGAGTCGTAAATGACCGACTGACATCAGCACAGCAGTCCCTCGAAGCTGTAAAGGAGCGCTATGCTGCCGGAGCGGCAACACTCACCGAAGTATCATCGGTAAACTCACAGTATCTTGAGGCACGTCTTTCACAGGTCGAGGCACAGCTTCAGGTTGTCGATTCGTATCTTAACATTCTTCATAAAAGTGGTCGCATCACCACAATTATCGGCTCTGAAAACGAGCCGGAAAAAGGAACTGTCAGATGAAAAAGAAATTACTCTTTACTGCTCTTGCTGCAGTGCTTATTGCTTCCGCAGCAGGATGGTTTTTTGCCGTTAAAGGAAAAACGGTATCGTATTCGTATGAAACAAAAAAAATTGAAAGAGGAACCCTGGAGAGCACCATAACAAGCACCGGGACTCTCAATCCAGTGGGTTCTGTAGAAGTTGGAACACAGGTTTCCGGTACCATCTCCGGAGTTTATACAGACTTCAATGAAACTGTCAAAAAGGATCAGATTATCGCAGAGCTTGACAGGACATTTCTCTCCAGCGCCCTTGAAGAAGCCAAAGCATCTCTGTCACGCGCCAGAGCTCTTTACGAACAGGCTGAGGCGGAGTATGAAAGGTGCAAGCCGCTGCACGAAAAGAAATTTCTCTCTGATCAGGAATTTGCGAAAGTAAAAACAGATTACCTTTCACAAAAAGCAGCACTGGAAATCTCCCAGGCATCGGTAAACAAAGCCAGAATAAACCTGGGATATGCCACTATCCGCTCCCCTATCTCCGGGATGGTTATAAGCAGGAATGTTGAAGTAGGGCAGACAGTATCTGCCAGTCTTTCCGCCCCTGTTTTGTTTGTAATTGCGGAGAATCTCAGCAACATGGAGATTCTGGCCAGTGTTGATGAGAGTGATATCGGGAATATTAAAACCGGGCAGGATGTCAGATTTACTGTTCAGGCCCATTCCGAAAAGACATTTACAGGTAAAGTCAATCAGATAAGACTTCAGCCGGAAGTGATCCAGAATGTTGTTACATATACAGTGGTAATAAATGCGCAGAATCCTGAAGGGCTGCTACTGCCCGGGATGACCGCGAATCTGGAATTTATCGAAAAGCGGCTTGAGAATGTATTACTTGTCCCCTCAGCTGCATTAAGGTTCACTCCGCCGGAAAAGATACTTGCCCAGATGAGAAAAAACAATCAGGAAAAGCCAGGTGAAAAGAGTGGCGCAGAGGCCGGAAGGCCACGTATGGGAGGCCAGGGGGGGCAGGGAGAGCCAGGACCGAGAAAAGCAAACAGAGCGATGATCTGGCTCATGCTTGAGAATGGATCTATAGAGCCTGCATTTGTACAGACAGGCGCATCGGATGGTTCCAGAACAGAGATTGTCAGCACCAGAAATGAAAAAGCTACAGAGGGTGCGCTTGTTATAACCGGATTGAAAACTGAAACTCAGCAGAATTCCAAAAAATCGGTTTCAATTCTCCCACAGCCCAATATGCGCAGGAGGTAGGGCCATGGTTGTAACCATAGAGGACTTAAGAAAAACCTACCTCATGGGTGATGTAAAAGTTGAGGCGCTCCGGGGAGTCACATTGTCGATAGACAATGGCGAATTCGTGTCCATTATGGGGGCATCGGGATCAGGAAAGTCGACTCTGATGAATATAATCGGATGCCTTGACGTACCAAGCTCAGGCAGATATTCTCTTCTGGCAAATGAACCGGGAACACTTGACCGAAAAGCCCTTGCATCTATCCGCAACCGCCATATCGGATTTGTTTTCCAGAGTTTCAACCTTATACCCAGAACAACCACACTGGAAAATGTGGAGCTTCCAGTCCACTATCGCCACGGCGTCTCATCACAGGAGGCCCGCAGAAGAGCGGTCGCGGCACTGGAAAAGGTGGGACTGGGGACACGCCTGAACCATGTTCCAAACCAGCTCTCCGGCGGTCAGCAGCAGCGGGTAGCCATAGCACGTGCACTTGTAAATGAACCGGAACTTCTTCTGGCCGATGAGCCGACAGGGGCGCTTGATTCACATACTTCAATTGAGATCATGGCCCTTTTCCAGGAGCTTAACCAACAGGGAAAAACCGTTATCCTGGTCACTCATGAACCGGATATCGCCCTTTACACAAAAAGGATAATCCGTATGCGCGATGGACTGGTCATAAGCGATGAACGGATCGATAACCCCCGCAACGCACGAACTGATCTGGATGCCCTTACAGCATCGGAGGGGCAGCAATGGAACTGACAAGACTTTTCAAAACAGCATCAATGAGTATTCTCCGCAACCGGATGCGTTCTCTTCTGACAATGCTTGGGATAATTATCGGAGTGGCCTCGGTTGTTGACATGGTGGCAGTAGGGAAAGGGGCACAGGTTCAGATAGAAGAGCAAATCTCCTCGATGGGAACAAACATGGTGATGATCTGGCCGGGGGGCGCCTCTACCGGCGGACGAAACATGGGAGCCGGCAGCCGAAGAACTCTTACACTCGAAGATACTGAAAAACTCAAAAAAGAGAGTACCTACCTTTCGCAGGTTTCAGCAGTAGTCAGATCAAGCGGTCAGATCGTTTCCTCATACGGCAACTGGCAGTCAAGTGTCATGGGTGTTGATCCATCTTTTCTAATTATCCGTGAATGGAAACTTCAGAGAGGGGAAGAATTTACAGAACGCGATATCCGTACATCCGCAAAGAAAGCACTGCTTGGAAGTGCTGTCGCCAAAGAGCTTTTTGGAGATCAGGATCCGGTAGGGGAAAAAATAAGAATCAGGAATATTCCTTTTACCGTAGCCGGCGTACTTGAGTCCAAGGGACAGAATGCCATGGGTCAGGACCAGGATGATATCGTGCTGGCGCCTGTTACTACTGTGCTTAACCGGCTTTCGGGATCACGATGGATCAATCAGATAATGGCAAGTGTCACTGACCTGGCATTTCAAAGTGAAGCGCAGGCGCAGATCGAAACCCTGCTGCGGGAAAGCCACAAGCTTCAGCCCCATGAGGAAAACGACTTTTCTATTCATAATCAGACCGAGATGATGGACCGGGCGACAGAGATGACCGGAATTATGACTATGCTTCTGGGAGCCATCGCAGGCGTTTCCCTTATAGTTGGCGGAATTGGCATTATGAATATTATGCTGGTCTCTGTAACCGAAAGGACACGTGAGATCGGGATACGGATGGCGATCGGGGCAAAAAGCTCCGACATTCTGCTTCAGTTCCTGGTGGAATCGGTTGTGCTGAGTGTTCTTGGCGGACTGATCGGTGTAATTGTCGCCTTTACGCTTGCCTGGGCGGCTACAACTTTTATCGGTTTACGGACAGTAATAGTGTCCTCGACTATTGCACTGGCTTTTGCGTTCTCCGGGATAGTAGGAGTTTTCTTCGGATTCTATCCCGCCAGGAAGGCATCGATGATGAACCCGATTGATGCGTTGAGATATGAGTAAGGATTGGGAATATAAAGCGTGCAGAGGGTGTCCTAATCATTTTTCAGCGTGGTTCTCATATTGATAAATTTAGCAGCCAATAAGTTTTTTGGTATGTCAAAACACATGAAATTCACAGCCCTGAAAGGGCGTAACAAGAAGTATCCTGTTTACTCAAACCTTACATATGCAACCATGTGTCGCGCCCTTTCAGGGCTGCATGTTCTTACTTCTCAAATACCCGGGGCGTTGCCCCGGGCTATAGAATTATGCACCTTCGGTGCGTAAGACTGGAAGAGGAATTTATTTCTCAGATCTTGCGGATTTACTTCTGCCGTTTATTAAGGCATCCGAAACTTTCCAGTTTACTTCCCTATTGTCAAAGCACCTGTGAAGTCTTTTTTTCAGAAGCTCGATCTCACTTTCTGAAAGTAAACGACAGAGCCTCTCACCGAGAGATTTCCTCTCCCCTTCAGATGTCTTTCTGAACCAGTAATCGATATCCTGCGCCTTAAGCCTTCTTGTCTGACGGTCTACTGAGGAGTTGATCTGGAGTTCGATTCCAGCTATACAACTGAGTTCTTCTTTAAGCGTATCCGCAGTCCAGTTCATCATTGGATCATCTTTATCACTGAAAATTTCATTTTCACATTCCAGAAACTTGTCTGTTATGGATTTGTCCAGATCCGATAAATCCGCCAGCTCCGATATTCTCTGCCCCTCCGAGGGAACGGTCTCCGCAACAGCCAGTCTCCCGTTTTTCCCAAGCAGCTTAACGATGCGCCCGAACAGCTCTTTTTTATCTGCAGTCCTGGCCAGCACCGACCTCCCCACAATGCAGTCAAACCGGACACTCTTTCCAGCTGCTTTTTTAAGAGCAGAATCAAAGTTCTCCCAGTCTGCTGAAACTATTTGAGGTCTTGACAGAGTATCAAATCGATCTGCCATGGCAGTGAGAGTCGAAAACGCTTTCTGATCATGAGCAACTGCCCACACTCCCCCATCAGGAGTTCTTCTCATTGCTTCAAAAGTCAATAACCCGGTGCGGGCGTTAAGGTCAAGAACGAGGTCTGATCTCTGCAGAGAGCAGGAATCAAGGACCCGTTCTCTCACTTTCCCAAGATGAGCTCCCCTGCTGCCCAGAGTCCTCTCGAGCCACTTTGTCTGCCCCTGCTCATTTCCGGCACTGTCAAAAGGCCCGGAATTCTCCTGATCGACCATCGCCTCAAGCTGTGCCTCTTTGCGACGGTTCACCTGCTCCCCGATCTCTTTTTCAAAGCCCTGATCCGATGGCTGGTAGAAAGTTTTCCCCTGTAAAGAGGATGGAAGATACTGCTGTGCGGTCCAGTGGTCCCGGTAAGCATGGGGGTAAAGATACCCCGCCCCGTGCCCGAATCCCTCTTTGTCCCTGCTTGCATCCCTGAGATGATTCGGCACATCATCGGAAGTCTCCTGAGTGACGAAATTGAGAGCATCGAAAAAAGCCATGCTTGAATTACTCTTGGGTGCGGTGGAAAGATAAAGACAGGCATGCGCCAGATGATACCTTCCCTCAGGCAGTCCCACATAGTCAAATGCCTGAGCAGCACTGAGAACCACTTCAAGAGCCCGCGGATCAGCCATCCCTACGTCTTCACATGCAAGAATCATCATCCTGCGGAATATGAACCTGGGGTCTTCGCCTGCGTAAACCATCTTTGCCATCCAGTAAAGCGCCGCATCGGGATCCGATCCCCTGACCGATTTGATGAAGGCAGATATCGTATCATAGTGAGCATCGCCGTCTTTATCGTACAGTACAGCTCTCTGCTGAATCGATTCCTCCGCAATTGCCCTGTTTATCCTGATCACACCATCATCTGAGGGGCGGGTTGTCTCAAGGGCCAGTTCAAGAGCGTTAAGCACCGCCCGGGCATCACCGTTGGCAACCTTTACAAGATGATCAGAGGCATCCTGCTCGAGCTCCACATTGATTTTCCCGTAACCACGTTCTTTGTCGTTAAGGGCCTGTTTTATAACCGCCTTTAGATCGTTTTCATCAAGGGTACGAAGCTGAAAAACCCGGGACCTGGAGACAAGAGCCTTGTTGACCTCGAAATAGGGATTCTCTGTAGTTGCTCCAATCAGAATAAGGATCCCGTTTTCCACATGCGGCAGAAGAGCATCCTGCTGAGACTTGTTAAAACGGTGCACCTCATCGACAAAAAGGATGGTCCTTTTTCCATAGAGGGCAAGAGTGTTCTGAGCCAGATCGATCGATTCCCTGATCTCTTTGACCCCGGCAAGCACTGCATTAATAGAAAGGAACTGAGCTTTCGTCGTATTGGCAATTATACGTGCCAGTGTGGTTTTACCGGTTCCGGGAGGACCATAGAAGATAAGACTTGAGAGCTGATCAACCTGGATGGCACGCCTGAGCAGCCGCCCATCACCGATTATGTGGTCCTGACCAATAAATTCATCGAGTGTCCTGGGACGCATTCTGTCGGCCAGAGGAGCGGTTTTCTTCAAAAGCTCATCACGGTGACGCTCAAAGAGATCGATATTTTCTAATGCTGGCATAGATATTGAAAATAAATCAGAGATTGTAAAAGACTGAAATAATCGAAAGCTTTATACCATGAATTTATCTTATGGTCTTGCTTTGAATGAATAGATAAATACGATTAGAATGGATGAACTGACTGAAATTTCTCCATTATCCATGTTCTCTTGCGGCGAGTGGTCGGTTTATGAAGATGAAAGGCAAAAGCAATCTGTGTTGGGCAAGACAAGTGACCAGTTTGTGGCGAATGGTAGTCAAGGTCACTCTGTGTGGCACGGTCGCCCTCGACCGTGTCTTGTGTTCCTTCACTGAAACAGGCTTTTGGTGTCATAGGACTGATCACACTCCTGGCGTAAAAGCACTCTATGGTCGAAAATAAAAACATGACAACTGACGAGTTCGAAAAAAAATCCGGCAAGGCTACAATTGCAGCAACAACTGTACTCTTTGCCATTTCCCTGGCAGGAATATTTTTTGCCGGCCTGTGGCCGTTTAATTTCTTCCCTCCAAATAAGGTGACCTGGAATCAGAAAGAAAACTCTCTATCATTCCGAAGGTCATCAATTGCCTTCATCTCCGAAATTCCAGAAGAGATCGGTTCAGAACCAGGGTTTACAATAGATCTGAAAATCAAGCCCTTCACAAGATACCCCGGCTCGCTTCCCCGCATACTCTCAATCGGTCGGATGAAAGAGGAGTACCTGATCATAGGACAATGGAAATCAGGTATTGTGTTCCGGGTTTTTGACAATTACCTGGGTGAATACAACGAGGTCGGTTACGGTAAAGCATTTTTATCGAAGAAACCGGTTCAAATTACTCTTAGCTCCGGCCCACATGGGACAACAATATTTATCGATGGGAAAGCTGTCAGGAGCTATAAAAAAACTCTTATGAGCAAGCATTCCAGGCTGGGGGGAACAGTTGTTCTGGGCAATAGCATTACAGGGGACCAGCCATGGAACGGTGACTTTATGCACTTATCAATTAGACAAGGTCTTTACACCCCGAATACAGTTTCGGATTCCCGAAATGATCTCCTCAGATTTGATTTCACCACAAAGAAACAGCCTGAGTATTATGTAAGCAGCGGCAGGTATAAAGATACAAAACTGATCGTGCCTGTGCGGTTTTCTCCACCTTTCAAGAAGGTACTCACACCTTTCTGGATCGACTTTAAACCCGATAAACACTATCTATTTGATGTGATCCTGAACCTTATAGGATTTGTACCTTCCGGTTTTTTACTTGGGCTGATTCTTGTTCTGTGCAAGGTTAAAACAAGAAAAGCTCTGATAATCACACTCGTTGTGCTGGCTTCAGTGAGCCTGACTATCGAGCTGCTTCAGGTGACTCTTCCCAGCCGCACTTCACAGCTCTCAGACCTGATATTGAACGGATCAGGAGGGCTGATCGGGGGGGTGATTGCAATTTGGTTTGCCAAAATGATTTTTCCTTTTAGATCCAAGCTTGCTTAATGATGATTTCAACCAGAGGACAAAGTCGAGAGCAACCGTGGCACACAGAAACTAACTTCAGGGGACCTCTAAATATAAATTTTTAAAGCGAGGCCAAGCGAGAATTCGCTGCGCCAGGCGCACGAAAGTGCTCAGCCCCCCTCGGGTGCAGGAGTGTTCTGCGGAGAATCATTAAGAGGACGCAGCCCATTTACAAACGCATCTGCGGAATTCATGCAAGTGAGCGGAACTGTAACCCTCGCCAGCGGTTTTGCCTTGGGAGCTCCCCATAATGTTCCAGCCGGCACATCACGCGATACAACTGTCCCTGCCTGTATCACCGCCCCATCCCCGATTGTTACCTCAGGAAGAATCACACAGTGGGGACCGATAAAAACATTGTTCCCGATATTAACCTTCGCCCGGTAATTATCTCTCCTAGGCCCCCAGTAAAAATGAGCAACTATAGTAACCCCTAAACCGATAGTCGTGTTGTCACCTATAGATATAGCTTCAGGGTGAATTTCATCTATATAGACATACTGACTTATCCAGACATTTTTGCCAAGCTTTACACCTCTAAGCCTGTGAAGGAAAGGACGAATACTGTAGCCGCCTGGAAGCGAATAGGCCATTCTCCTTAAAATGCTCTGAACTAATCTCTTATACATAGGAGAGTTACTCCCGGATCTGTTAATCTAACTTTCTGGCCCGCATGAAATTAAAGTGCAAAAATTCGGCCAAACGGCTTACAATCCAGGTTTTAATCCTGATTTGAAATGAGATACTTCAAGTGTTTTAAATCATACCTGAAAGGACATTATTTTTGTGTTTTGAGGCTAAAAGGCATTGATATCGCTTTACCGGAATAAAATTTACATGAAGATCAAAATCATGCACCGGTCTGGTTTCAAGAATCGATAAACGGTGGGAATTCTTATACCTGGCTTATGCATCCGGGAAGGTACGAAGTGCGTTTAGACCTTGTAGCAGAAAGGTTTGAACAAATCGCAGGTGCACAACACTGGTGGTACATCAGATTTGTGAAAGCCCTTTATGCACAAAGGGATAAATGCAATTCGCCCTGATCCGGGTCCATAAGTCAGGTTTATTTATTGAGATGACACAGGAAGAGTCACATATCTTTTATAAAACTTCAATACCTTCACTTAAACACGATCTGCACATCTTAACATTCCACTGGCTCAGAACCTTCTGCTCTATCCCTATCAGATTCATTACCTTACCAACCACAAAGTCTATCATGTCCTGAATAGATACCGGCTTGTTATAAAAGCCTGGAACAGGCGGACAGATAGTCGCACCCCTCGATGCCGCCTTACTCATGAGCTCAAGGTGCCCCTGATGAAACGGCATCTCACGAACACACAGGACAAGTCCCCTCTTCTCCTTCAATGCAACATCGGCCGCACGCACAAGAAGTGTATCTCCATAAGAGTTTACTATTGCTGAAAGGCTCTTTATTGAGCAGGGAATTACCACCATACTGTCAAACTTGAAAGACCCGCTGGCAGGAGGGGCAGATAATTCTTTATTGTCATAAACAAAGCCTGCAAACCGCTCAATATTTTTGATGCTGAATCCGGTCTCAATAGAGATAACCTTTTTTGCAGCATCGGTGATGATCAGATGCACTTCTGCTTTACCAGAAATAAGCTCGAGGAGTCTTATTCCGTAAATTACACCTGATGCACCTGAAACAGCTACGATTATCTTCTTCATCAATAATTAATCTTTATTATAAACCGCCTCACATACCCGTCAATGCTGGCAATCCATTTTCCATTCTCCGCCCTGTGTGCGTCAAGATGATGCATCCCGTGAGCGGTCCACCCGGAACGCCCACGGTCCAGAACCGGATTAGATTCCCACGGGCTCTCAGCAAATCTGGTTTTTGATAACTCTGTAATCTCGAAAGCATTCACAGAACGCCCGTATGAAGGATCACAATCCTGAGCCAGACGGTAAATCTTCCCTCCATCCATAATCACCCTTCCTGCCGGCCTGGCAATATCGGCATCGTCCTTTACTACCGGGCTTTCCGGATGCTCTTTCCAGATATCCCGGAGGTCCTCTGCATAGTAAAGCCGTAAGGTGGTGTTTTTATAAGGATCGGAACCGGCAAAGAGCCACCACATCTCATCGTACCTGAATATCGCATGATCCCCGAACTCCCCGTCAAGAAGCTTCCAGGCAAATTCCCAACGATATGGAAAATCTACAGCACGATAAAGCCGCAGATGTTTGGCTGATGCACTCTCAGGAATCATGTAAATCTGCCCGTTATGCTCAAACACATAGGGATAAGAGAGATGAAACTCTTCATCAAGCACTATCTGACTGTATTTCCAGTTACGACCATCAGCGCTTACCGCCATCCCTATATCACCCTTTCCATCCAGGGAATTCAAAACCTCAAAAAACATATACCAGACTGAATCCTTGCGAAACAGAAAAGGATCTGCAACAAATGATGCCTTTATATCGGTTACATCAGAAGCAGTAATCAGGGGGTTATTTATCGATCTTGATTCCATCACTTCAAGAGGTGACTTCCCTTCGTAAACGCCAACAGCCCACACATTTTCTCTCTCAAATAAGACCGGATGCTTGAGCGCGAGTCCGCCTACCAGAAAAACCGGAAATGCCATGGCAACCAGAAAAATGAAAGAAAACCTGCGCTTTCCCTTCTTCATCTACTCCCTCCCGGTTTAAAAATTTCCTTTAATAATCCGACCCTTCCGGAGAGTTGGAATACTTTAAATAACCTGTTTCTTAAACAGAATTTCTGAATCAACTGCCTTAATGAAGACCCGTGAAAATCTGTAAGTCCAAGGCTCGAAAGCACAGAAAACAGCTGATGGTCCTCTGCACCGGGATTTCCTACAGACATTCCCCTGAATAGAGGATTTTTACGGATACTCACAGTTTTTACTTCAAACAGAAACGCGTTTCTGTTAACGCTTGGAATTCCTGAATAATCAAGATATGGCCCGTCCTGCACCCTTATAGTTTTTTTTATGTGCCCCTCAAGGATAAATTCAGAACCCTCCGGTACCTCAAGATCAACTGTTTGGCACCTTAACAGAACAACCGGCTTACCCGCAATTGCACCCGCAAGCCCGTACTCATCTGTTCCATATCGTACACCGGCTGCAGCTGCCATAACTACAGGCTCTGCTACGCCAATGGCAACCGCAAGCTCAAGATCCCTGCCCATTCCCTCAGCTTCAGCAACATGTAAAGCAAGATGACTTCTGGGAGAAACACTCACGGTAGTCTGATTGCGCCCGATAACCTGCATACGATAAACGCCAATGTTTCTTTTGCCGTAAAGAGGACTCTTACTCACATTTATATGCCATGTACCTATATACCTGCCGCCATCTGTTCTGCTCCACCAGGGTACGGGAAGATCATAAAGATTAACCCTGCCATCTCTCCATACCTCCCTTTCATCCTCTCTTAAAGAATACTCAGGTTCTATAGAATCTCTGATCCGTGCCCTTAACTTTGAAATAAATGCTCTCCTGGAAATATCAAGATCAAATCCAAGAGAAAGTGCCATCAGCTTTATTGAGGATAATCCGCCAGTGAACAGCCGATACCCGGGATAATCCAGAATATTTTCAAACAGAAAAGCCTTATCCTTCTCACCCCTTGAGACCTCACCAATTTCATATTTCCAGTCAACACTCCTGCTCACCCGCTTAAGCAGTCCGTGCCCATCAAGAGACGCAACATAGCTTCGAAGCTCCATCCGTTCCCCTGTTAATCAGTTTTCTTTATAAACCGCTCTGCAGCATTCCACCCATCCATGAATGCATCCTCCATAGACAAATACTCCCAGGAACCAAAACGGCCTGCAGAATAGATCTCTTTCCCTTCCAGATATTGCCTGATATTCTTGAGTGCCGCCTCTCTTCTGTTGTCAAATATCACGTAAGCAAAGGGAATATCAATAACATTTACCGCCTCAATCTGCTTTTTGTCTTTAATGAGCCCCATAAACATCATTTCAGCGATACACTTCCGAACTGCTTCTTCTCTGTCAATCCCTTTACACGGGTCGTATGAGATCTCCAGATAAACAGAACTGCATCCTTGCGGTGCCATGTAATCGGAAAAATTATGAGTAAAGCCTATACGGTGAAATGAGTACTCCTCCTCAGGTACATAAACCCAGTGCCTTACTCCAAGGTTTCCTTTAATTCCTATATTTACATTTAATACCGAAACATGCTTCAGTTCAGATACATTTGCACCCAAGCTGCTCTCCTGCCCCTCTACAGAGAGGGCCAGTTCAGTTACAGGCTGTGTGGAAATAATGCCATCAAAAGAGACCTCCTGACCAAGTGATGTATAGGCCTTTTTACTCTGAACATCGATTCTTGTTACCTTCTCGCCAAGACTTATCTCTTTGCCCCTGCATAAGGCGGTAACAAGCGACTCAATCCCTCCTTTGTCGGGATAAAAAAAGGTTGAATTATATCCCAGGTCTCCTGAGTTATCACTTAAAGCACCCTTTAGAAGAAGCTTCAGATCAGACTGGGGGACAAACCTGCCGGTGCATTCGGGGGTCATCTCCCGTGGATGCTTTTTGTAAAGTTTGGAATTGTAAGGCAGCATGAAATGTTCTGCTATACCTTTTCCGAAGTGATGATATATCCAGTCTTCGTAACTCGATATTTCATTTTTTTGAGGACTGAAAAACTGCCTGCTGTATTCGTAAATACAGTCAACGGTAACATCAAGAGGAAGCCCGAAAAGATTCGCCTGAAAGGGATACCTTGTGTAAACGTTTTTTGAATAAATCCAGGCACTTCTGTTTCTTTCTTTGAGCCTGTCACCAATGAGAGAAAACACGATTTCCCTGAAAACATCGTTGCGGAAGTGAAGAAGGTGCCCTGTGTAATCGAAAAGGAATTCACCAGCCTTTTCTGTTCTGCAAAGCCCACCAGGCCTGGACTCCATCTCAAATATCTGCGGCCGAATACCAGCCTTCTCAAGACGCCAGGCTGCACCCAGCCCCGCAAGACCACTTCCGATAATTATCACCTTTTTTCCAGACACCACCGATACCCCTCTCTTCTATTTTTCCTTTTTTTCATCGTACAGCTGACGGTAAAGAAGCTGCAGTTTGCTGGTGAAAGATGAGGGATGAAACTGGGAAAAAGCCCTCTTCCTTCCGTTCTGCCCCATTTGTCTTAATTCCTCACTCCCTGTTATAAGCTTTATTATCGCCTCAGCCATTCTCGCATGATCCCCTGAAGGAACCAGAATTCCTGTCTTTCCATCAATAAGAAGCTCCGGATTCCCCCCAACATCTGTCGCCACAACCGGCAACCCCATCGCCATTGCCTCAAGTATCACAATAGGACAGCCCTCAGTTCTGGAGGGAAGCACAAAAAGATCCATCTCTCTTAAAGCCTCAAAGGAATTGGACCTGTATCCGGTAAAAATCACCTTATCAGAAAGCCCAAGCATCTTACTTAATCCCCTCAGCTCCTGCTCCTGGGGCCCGGTCCCTACAATAGTAAGATCTGCATCGGGCACCTCCTTAAGAACCTCCTTCATAGCCCTGAGAAGAACATCTATCCCCTTTTCCTCGGAAAGCCTTCCCACGAATCCGACTCTCTTACCCAGCGAAGAGGTAATTTTACGTGGAACCCTGACCGCCTCATCATATTTCTCGATATTAAACGGAGGATAAATCACCTCGAAAAGACCTTCATTCCCTGAATTCCGCCATTGCTGTTTAATAAACTCTGATGTCACCATGAATTTATCGCACCGGTCAATGAAATATCCGGCTACAGGCTGCATGAGACTGTCCCGGAAACGGGTGATTTGTGAATGGGCAATGTTTTTAAGAGTCATCTCTGTTGCCATAACAACGGGAACCCCGGCCATGCGCGCCGCCATCGTTCCATAGAGATTTGCCTTAAGCACATGGGTCTGCACGATATGGGGACGATACTTCCTGAAAAAATCGTAGAGTGAAAATAGTGCCTTAGGCTCATTGTAAAACTTCTGTGGGATTTTTAAATCGAATATTTTTCCACCAAGTTCCTGAAACCTCTTACCGAAAGAGTTTTCCTGGTATTCGTAAACAACAGCCCCCAGTTCATAACGCTCATGGTCGAGATTCTGTGCCAGAATTGTAAGTATCTCGATAAGCCCGTTATAAACATTGAAAGATTTGTAGACATGAACTACCTTCAGCTTTTCCATCAGGATCGCTCCCCCCTAAAAAACCCTATATGTACCGCGCAATTTCTTTTGCATGGTAAGTTATTATCAGATCGGCTCCCGCACGCCTGAAAGCAGTCATGATCTCTTTCTGTATCTCTTTTTCATCAACCTGCCCGTCCTTGACAGCCTGCTTTATTATGGCGTACTCGCCACTTACGTTGTAAACAGCCAGAGGAACTTTAAATTCATTTGCCACACGGTACACAATATCCAGATAAAACAACGCCGGTTTGACCATCACAATGTCTGCACCTTCCTCCAGATCAAACGCTATCTCCCTCATTGCCTCATCAGAGTTTGCATAATCCATCTGATGAGTCTTTTTGTCTCCAAATGCCAGCACACCGCCTGTTCCATGTTTAAAGAAGATGTCGTAGAGCTTTGACGCGTACTTGACAGAATAGGCCATGATAGCTGTTTCCGAAAATCCGTTTTTATCAAGAACCGTCCTCATAGTCTTTATTTGTCCGTCAAGCATTGCTGCCGGAGCAACCATATCGGAACCGGCTAAGGCATGAGAGAGTGTAACTTTCTCAATGAGCTCCAGGGACTTATCATTTACAAGGTACCCGTTCTCAATTATCCCGCAGTGGCCATGCTCCGTATACTCACAAAGACAAACATCTGTTATAACCACAATTTCGGGATTGATATTTTTTATCTCCTGTATTGCTCTCTGTACTATACCATCAGAAGCATACGCCTCTGATGCCAGCGGATCCTTACTATCTGGTATACCAAACAGAAGAACAGCCGGAATGCCCAGCTTTGAAACCTCCCTTATCTCCTCTCCCAGCATGTCAACTGAGAAATGGTAGTTTCCCGGCAAGGCACCAATTTCTCTGCGAATTCCCTTTCCATGCACTACAAACAGCGGATAGATAAGGTTATTTACAGAAAGGCTGTTCTCCCTTACCATACTGCGGATCGTCTCATTTCTGCGTAAGCGCCTAAGACGCTGAACTGGAAAACCCATCTTCCCTCCAGGTTGATTATTTGACTAGGTGAAATGGAAGAATTTTACCGCTGCGGGTCGAAAGAGGATACTCCCGCTTTACCCTCACATGACGAGACTGGTCCCACATGACAGTTCCCGACTGCGCCCAGGACTCCGGACTGCTCTCTGCATTTTTAAGAAGAGAGATAAATGTGCTCACTACCAGATTCTCATCTATCTCTTTAAGCCTGGGACTCACAAGAAGCCTGAGCCTGTTTAACCCCTTTTCATCCTCTTCCTCAACCAGCTGATAATCGGTGCTGCACCCGCCGAATTTTCCAGGAAGCTCTTTTTCTATGATGCGGATAAAATCGGTGTCGACAAATGTCACGCCCTCACCAGTCAATTTCTCATAACTCTTTATATCCGCCACATGTGTATCAAACCCGATTTTCCCGAATTGACAGTCACAAGACTTTGTATAAACCTTTCCATAATCACCCATTCCCACATTTAAAAGAAGCTTTGGAGATTCATAGAGAAGGGTGGTGAAAAGAAAAGAATCAACCTCCCTGTCAAAATGAGGTACATTATACCTGTGAGAGATAATTGCCGTTGTATCTTTGTAGATATGACAATGGTCGCTTTCCTCTGCATTGTGCTCTACCTCACATCCTGATGCAATAACCCCCGCTTCAGAGATACCGTAAACCGGAATCGCCTGCGCCCCGGCAGCCTCAATTTCCTTTTTCTTATGGTGGGTCAGTGCTTCACCGGTAACCAGAAAACGCACACCCTTTATGTTCAAACCATTTTCCTGAGCAGCCATACAGATCCTGACTGCAGATGTTGCAAAAGTGTAGATAACACAGTTGGGGTAATGGTCAAGCATCGATGATGCCCATTTGGCGATTTTGAAGGCATTATTGAGGTTCACATATTCCGGCTTCGCCATCTCTACTCCCTCAAACTTTGACATCCAGAAAATCAGGTTTGTTCCCCAGGTCTTTTCCCAGTTCACCTTTATCTGCGCTTTTTCAACTTGTGAAAACCACTTCCGCGGAGGATTCCCGATACGGGTAAAACGGAGTGATGAGTTGATCCCGGGAGCTCCCGGAAAGAGCGGAAACCAGTTGGCAATAGGAGATGTCAGACAGTTATGTGAGGCAAGCAAAAATGCATCGTAGAGAGAACGCTGAATAAGGTAATCAAAATCGATTCTTACCCTGGTGCCGGCACTGCGGGTCGCTCCACTCCTTACCTCATAAACAAAGGAAAGGAAAGGGTTGTCAAACATGCTTTCTTTACAGAGAAATCTGACACCGTTACGGTTTACTTCTGTTTTTCCCTTAAATTCATCGACAGTGAAATAAACGCCCTCCTGCAGAAGCCTTTCCAGAGTGTTCTCGATACCATCTTTTTCTACCCAGCTCTTAATATCTCCGAACGCGATCTTCTTTGGCTCCAGAAGCTTTAAATACGGGCTCCTTGGGTAACTAAAAACCCCCCGTTCCAGAATATTGAGAAAATTTTTCTCACGGGATACGATCCTTTCCTTAAGTAGCTGACGAGCAGTATCAAGGGCCTCAAGAGGATCCTGCCGACCCTTTAAATATTTGCGCAACCCCAAAACAAACCTTATGTATTTACGCATAGATCACCTCCCGTTATCTCAAAATCTGCCCAGTTTCAAGCATTCAACAGACCTGCAAAAGGAACCACTTCAAAAGAGATTTACTTTCAGAAGATATGTCGCAAAAAATTTGCCAAAAAATTGAGGCAGGATCAGCCGTGCTTTAAATTGCTGCTGTACTCACGAAGTTTCAATTCTGAATGCTTCAGAATTTTATTGATCATTGATTTTGTAAGCAGATCAATGACCTCCCTCTGCTGCACAGGAATATCAATTTCCAGCAGCCCGTCTTTTCGGATCTCCTCGGCTTTTGAACGGATTGAAACCAGAGTAGGAAGAATGTCGTAGCTTTTCATACACTCCACCAGCTCACTGACCTTGTTTTCAATAAGGTTTATACCTTTTTCCGCCTCACGACGCCTCAGTTCTGCATTCGAGTCCACAACCGCCCGAAGATCATCGATATTATAAAGGTGAACATCCTGAAGCCTGGAGATCTCAGGGTCAATACTTCGCGGGACAGAAATATCGACCAGAAACACCGGACTGCCATTACGGGAAACAAGCGCATTTGAAACCTGGGACGATTTTATCAGAAATTCAGGAGCGTTTATCGCGCTTATGAGAATATCGATTTTGGGAATATATTCCCAGATCTCATGAAGCATAATCGGAGTGCCGTTAAAGCGCTCCGAAACTTCAACCGCCTTCTGAAATGTCCGGTTAGCCACCACCACATTACTCACCCCTGCACTTATGAGATTTCTAACCGTCAGCTCCCCCATCTCTCCTGCACCAAGGATCATCACTTTTTTGTCGGTAAAAGTGGTGAAAATTGACTGCGCCAGTTTTACAGCCGCATAACTTACCGAAAGATTCTTCTCACCAATCTTAGTCCTGGCCCGCACTTTCTTTACAACACTGAAAACCTGTGAGAAGAGATGCTCCAGCGCATGACTGACCGCCCCGGCACTCACAGCCCTGGCGAAAGCATCCTTCACCTGACCAAAAATCTGTGACTCCCCTAAGACCATCGAGTCAAGCCCCGAGGCCACCATGCAAATATGCTTTACGGCATCAGAACCACTCTTTGAGTAAAGGACCGCATCAAGACTGTCCCTGTACTTGTGAAAATCCCGGATAAAATCTTTCAGGATATTTCCTCTGCACTCACTCAAAAGAGCATATATTTCAACTCTGTTGCAGGTGGAAACTATCACACACTCCTGCACTTCCTCCTTGGCAAGCAGAAGCCGATATGCATCATAGAGAGTTTCATCACTGAATGAAAGCTTCTCCCTCACCTCTACCGGCGCAGTCCTGAAACTAAGCCCCACAACACAGAACAACATCTGAGCTACCCCTGCTTTTTTCCGTTTAGTGAATTCCCGGATCCCCGCACTCATTTGGTTCCTAAAGAGTCGAACTGCAATACACATACCGAAGAGATACGCTCTTTGCAGTCAATTCTTTTTTATTGACTGCAGGTGTCTTTTTCCTGAGAAACGCAGATACCTGATCGCTTTTACCGCCTCGTGTATATATGTATGACGCAAAGATTTTCTGAGCCCGGCCCCCCTGCCCTTTACCGGATTCCATTCGTACTCAAGAGTTTCGGGCCAGAGCCGCTTAATGAGGTCTTGATGATATCTGTAATCGGGCCAGCACCTCTGCGATGCACTGACCGAAAGCATGCTCTCAAGTAATTCCCTGCTGCCAAAAGGAGAAAAACTCTCAAAAGCGATATCATATTCACTGAAAGACATCGATGCCCAGTTCCCGATTCGCTGCTCCCAGTATAGAAGGTCTAGAATGGAGTACCCCAATGTCTCAATCCCCTTCACCTCCGAGAGCCAGGTGCCAAACTGATCTACCGCAAGAGGACTTGAATCCATGCCTACCAGCGTGGATAAAGAAAAACCGCTAAATGGTATTATCCTGGGTAAAAAGAAGAAATTTCTGGTTATCTCACCACCATTTCCGTTTATCACAAGCCTCTCTTTACCAGTCTCTTCAAAATGGCAAAAGAAAGCATAAGCGTTCATCCCCTTGCCGCGACGCGCAGTTGTGACATTCCTGCGGTAAATTCTCTCAAAATCTGGATCAATATGTTCCGAATGGAATAATATCGTATGCTTCAGGCCAAGGCGGGGAAGCATCTGGGATGGCAGAACTATATCGGGGCCGGAAATCCCCAGATTCTCATGAGTGTGAGTGATATAATGCAGCCCAGGACTCACATCCCTGCTTGCCGCCAGAAGCATCCTGCTGTCAAATCCGGCTGTTATCCCCAGAGCCGAATCAAACCGGGCACACAGAGCCTTGAAAGCCCCCCTCCATAACTGAACAACTCTCTCTAATGAGTCCCCGGAGCCTGTTTTCACCAGCTCTTTTACAGGCCAATACCGGACCTGCATCTTTGTGTAATGGTCAAGATAGTGGTTTGGAATGAGGTGAGAGATCTCACGGTATGCAGTCAGAATTCCAGGATACCAGTACTCCGTCCCTCTAAAAAGCGGCAGCCCAAACAGCTCTTTTTCAATTGTCAAATCTGTGCGTAAACCGAAAAGCTCGGCCAGTATCGATGATTGTGAAGCACACCAGAGCCGACCGGAAGAATCATTACAATAAAAAAGGGCCCTTGCACCTATAGGATCACTGAAAGAAACCAGATTTCCATTCAATGAGGCAATGACCGCATAACGCCCAAACATCCGGTTCAATGCCCTGAAAACTCCATCTAAAGTAGCTGAAGATTCCAGAACACCTCTTACAATCTGCTCATCTGTGCGCTCCGGGTAATCCGGATCAAGAATATAGCCCAGAAGCACTAAATAATTTTGTCCGCACTTTACAATTGTATAGGGCAGGTCAGGATGAACCGCCAGATAGTGACCCGCTCCAAGCTCTTCATTTTTCCACTTTGGAAAAAGAGAGACCCGACGGGGACCAAAAATGAACTGTCTTCTGAATACATACCGCTCAGCATCCATCTTTTCCTGCCTCCTGATCCTGTTATTGGAATAGAAAGCAAGTCTCAAGCCTGATACGGAAGCCCAATTACAGGGCCACATACACTCATTTGAGAGAATAAAACAGGGACACAGAATGTCTGTGTCCCTGTTGTAAAAAGTTTACGAAATGCTATTTTTCACATTTCCGAGATTGACTGATAGTTACCTTCCATAAATCACAATCTGCCCGTTCACTCTTACTCCGTCAATTTCAAGCTCAAGAGTATAAATCCCGTTCGCCAGCTTCTGCCTGTTTCCACTAAACCCATCCCAGGTCATCTCATGCATCCCAGCCTTTTTCTGTCCCTCAAAAAGCGTCCTCACCAGCTCACCCTGAACATTATAGATCTTCAATTTTACAGGAATCATCTGCCCGGATACAGACTGCGGAACAGAAAAGTGAATCCTGGCTGATGAACCTGACGAATTAACCCCACCCTCTACACTCAACCCGTGGGCCTCCCCCTCTACCCTCTTTGAAATCACAGCTGTAGGAGGCTCAACACCAGGCTCAACTGTCAGCGGATGGGGATATGGATAAGGAACATATCCCGGCATTTTTGTCATAAAGTAATCCCTTCCCAGTTTTATCAGGGAAGGATGCCTTACATTTACACTTGATATAGTGCGCCCATTATAGTTGTTATCCCAAATATAAAGACTCCTTATCTGGTCATCACAGGGATAAGCACAGTTCCCGTCACCATCACGCCCCTCATGCATCAGATCAATGGGCCTGGTGTAATCACCAGTCAGCTCATTGCCCCAGATCACTCCATCTCCACCCCTGATTAACATCCCAAGCCAGCGATGTTCCGCTTGAACTTTGTTTTTATATATCTCATAGTTTCTGGATCCCCGAATCCCGCCGAATTTGTTTCCGTGCACATCAATTGCCTGCGGCGACATGTAACCGTCATCTGTCGTATTATAACGAAACACATATCGGGGACCATTATTTGACGCAACATGGTGCGACATATGATCGTCACCTATATTTTTCTGCTCAAAATAACAATCCTCCACAAACACCGCATCATCACCACCCAGATTAATCGGCCTGCTCCAGGATGCCACCTCATCACCATACACCACCACAGCAGTGTACCAGTTGTCAATAAATGTACAGTGATCAATCACTCCCTTGCATTGCCCGTGAGTCTCAATCGCCCGATCAAAACATCGCCTGAAAGTAATATGGTCAATCCGGAAATTCTTACATCCATTAATAAGTTTTATACCTGGAGATTTAGTCGGGGCAATGCCTGTTATAGTCATTCCCGAAATTCTGGCGGGAAGCCCGTTTGAGCCATCAATGTTAAAAGCATACGATGAAGTGCTGCCTGTCCTCTTAAGAACAGTTTTGTCCTGCCCCTCACCCATCAGCGTTATTCCTGCTTTCATGGAAATACTGCCGTCATAATTGAATGTTCCGGCTGGAATTCTTACCAAATCACCCTGCCTGGCAAGATTTATTGCTGCCTGTATATCTGTCCTGGATCCGCTTTTTGCATTTATCACTTCTCCGGAAACAGAATAAATAGTAAATAAAAGAAACAGAGTAAAAACTGAAAAAAACTTCATGAAATACTACCTCGATTAAAAAAACATAAACATCATCTGAACTAAACCCTTTAAATTGCAATATGAAAACGCATACCACTGCTTATTTCACATGTGAACCTCCTTGATAAGATCCTTACTTTTAACCAGCTTGATTTAATCGGTGCTGTGCAGTTTTTTCATGTAGAAAACTCTGATTTGAAGATCTACTATGGCCAATTAATCTTAGAGTCCTTTTTTTTCTTCTGCCAATGGATGAGGATACCTGTACGGGACAAACCCGGCCTTCTTCTGAAGAAAGTAATCACGGCCGGCCTGAATTATTTCAGGATGACGCACCCGGATATCAATTTTTTTTCCATTGCAGGTATTTCCCCAAATGTAAAGCTCCCTTACCTGATCTACACATGGGTAATCACATTTCCCGTCGCCTGTTCTTCCCTCATGCATCAGATGTACAGGAGATACAAAATCACCTTCAAATACATTATCGAAAATCACACCATCACCGCCTCTGATATTGATGCCGGCCCACCGGTGTACGGCAGAAATGCGGTTACCATAAATTTCAAAGCCCCTGCTTCCCCGTTCCCATCCGTATTTATTACCATGCGCATCAACTGCATGGGAGGCAATATCACCATCCGCAATTGTATTATACCTGAAAACATACCGGGATCCATTGTTGGATGCTATATGGTGAGCCATGGAGATATCGGGTACAGATTTCTGTTGGAAATAATTATCCTCAACAAACACTGCTTCACTATCACCCGGTCTGAATGGCCTTTTCCATCCATCCGTTCCATCACCGAAGACTACCACTGCCGTATACCAGTTATCCATGAAAATGTTGTGATCTATGAGCCCCCTGGCATCACCATGAACCTCTATCGCTCTCCTTGAACATTTGACAAATCTACAGTTGTCGATCCTAAAATCTCTGGGGTCATTTAACATCAGTATTCCCGGGGTCTCCGCAGGGGCTTCCCCTTCGAAAGCCATGCCCGATATGCGGATCTTGCCCTTGACCTTCAGATCGACTCTTAAAAGCCATGCCCTTACTCCCTCGGCATGTGACAGAATCGTTTTTGACTCTCCTGCACCCATCAGAAACAAAGGCTTAACTATCAGAAGGGATCTGCTCAGTCGATAACACCCCTCAGGAATCATAACCGTATCACCTGGATCAGCACAATTTACCGCTCTCTCAAGAGAGTCTGGAGAACTACCTGAAACACTTAACACAGCAGCAGCAATGTTTGTTGGAAGAATTATTATCGACAAATACAAGAGAATATATCTGCAGCTCTTAATGAACATCATTTAATATCCAAAGTGTATTCTTGTGCTTCTTTTCCACCCGTCAACAGATGCTACCCAGCTTTTTTCGCCTGTTCTGTGAAGATCCACATGATGCATTCTCTCGGCGTTCCACCCTTTTCCACTCCCCTCAAGAAGCGGATTGCCTTCCCAGGGCTCCTCTTTATATGTCT
>JAAYYB010000332.1 GCA_012515615.1 Fibrobacter sp. | reverse complement strand
TATTCTGGACAGCAGCTTTCTTCCGAGCTGAATTGCAGCAACAGTGTCAAGCGGATCACTTTTTACAAGGACTATTTCACCACTTTCCAGCGCTATATCTGTCCCGCTCCCTATCGCGATTCCCAGATCAGACTGCGCCAGTGCCGGGGCATCATTTATCCCATCACCTACAAAAGCAACAGTCTTTTTTAAATTCTGCAGTTTTTTGACTTCGGAAGACTTGTCCTGCGGATATACTTCTGCAAGAACATTCTTTATTCCCAGTTTTGAAGAGACTGCCCGGGCCGTTCGATGGTTATCCCCTGTCATCATTATCACTTCTATGCCCATTTTCTCCAATTCACTGACAGCTCTGGCTGAGGTTTCTTTGAGCTGGTCGGCAATGCAAATCATCCCGAGGAATTTCTCACCCTCAGCCATAAGAACAACAGTTTCCCCTTCAGATTCAAATGCAACGATTCTCTCCTCGTAGGGCTCATAGGATATTCCCTTAACTTTCATCAACGATCTATTTCCAATTATAACAGTTCGATTTTGCACAGAAGCGACAACTCCTTTTCCCTCAATATTTGAGAAACCGGAGCTTTCAGGTATCGGAAGTTTTTTAAAAGAAGCTCTGTTGACAATAGAATCGGCCAGGGGATGTTGTGAATTCTTTTCAATGGAAGCTGCCAACGAGAGAAGATAATCCTCTGAGCAGTTAACAGGCTCAATACCCGTGATTTCAGGTTTACCTTTTGTGAGCGTCCCGGTTTTATCAAAAACAACAGTCGTGATCTGCTGAGCGATTTCCAGCGCCTCACCGTTTTTTATCAGTATCCCAAGTTCGGCTCCCCTGCCGATTCCAACCGTAACGGCTGTCGGGGATGCCAGTCCTAACGCACACGGACAGGCTATTACCAGTACCGCAACAAGAGTAGTAAGGGCAAATAGAAGTGTACTTCCGGCAATAAAGTACCATACTGCAAAGGAAATGAGTGCGACTCCAAGCACAAACGGGATAAAGTAGCTTACTGCTTTGTCAGCGATCTTCTGAATTGGAGGTCTGGAACCCTGAGCCTCCCTGACCAGCTTTATGATCTGCGAGAGAACCATATCGCTGCCCACCCGCTCTGCCCTGAACTTTATGACACCATGGCCGTTTATCGTACCGCCCACCACCTGATCACCCTCTTTTTTTGCAACAGGCAAAGCTTCACCGCTGATCATCGATTCGTCTACGGTACTTTTTCCCCCTGTCACCGTACCGTCAACCGGAATCTTTTCCCCCGGTTTAACAAGGAGAATATCACCGGACTTGACCTCTTCAATCGCGATTTTCCGTTCACTGTTATCTTCCACTAAATTAGCGGTTCTGGGCTGCAGGCCGATAAGTTTCTTGATTGATTCAGATGTCTTTCCTCTGGCTCCGGCTTCAAGAAAACGACCCAGAGTAAGAAAGCCGGCCAGCATTATGGCGGTATCGTAAAACATGAACTCATGTGTAAGCAGCACTCCAAATGTACCCATGACACTTGCAATGAATGAAGTTCCTATGCCCATTGCGTACATGACATCCATGGTGAGATTTTTCCTTCTTAGTGCAGCAGCTGCCGCCTTGAAAATCGGCCAGGAAACATAAATGAAAACCGGTGTCGAGATGATCAGAGAAAAAAGCGGCAAATTGAATGCATGATGAGGCAGAAACATGAGGATCATCAATGGAATGCTCACTGAAAACGCAGCTATAATTCTGTAAATCCTTTCCTGCTGTTCCCTGTGCCTTAATTTTTCACTTTCGTCTATGCCTGATTCCTCAACTATCCCTCTATACTCATATCCTGAGCTGTTCACTGCTTCACGAAGCTGAGCAGCAGATACATCATATGGATTATAAGTGACAAACGCACTCTCTGTTGCAGGATTTACAGTAACATCGGTTACACCTTCTATTCGGGCAATAGACTCTTTGATTATGGCTGCACACGACGCACAGTGCATTCCGCCTATAGAGATCGTTTTTTTACTGTACACAGCTTCAAAACCAGCTTCTTTAATGATCTTTTCCAGTCCGGAAATTGTGATCTGTTGAGGGTCATACCTGACCGCTACTGTTTCATTTCCGAAGTTAACTCTCGCCTCTCTCACCCCGGTTCTGCCAGAGAGCGCGGTTTGGAGGTTTTTTGCACAATTGGCACAGTGCATCCCCACGATTTTTATTTCAGTCAATCTAATTTTTTCACTCATGACAAGCCTATCCTGAAAGCATTTACTATGGCAGTATTCATACGATTTCGTTTGAATACAGCAATTTAGTAAAGGGTACCTTTAAAGGGTTGAAATAATAGAGTTAAAAAGAAAGTCAAAAGTCACAAGTCAAAAGTCACAAGTCGAAAGTCACAAGTTAAGAGTTTAGATCTAATTTCCCCTTCTATATATCTCGGGCCCTTCCCTGAAGTTGATAGAAATGAGGCAACTTCCTGACCAGCCTGAAAGGCTGAATTAACCCAGCGAAGGGCAGCGCCTGGTAAAAAGCCACAAGGGCGACCGTGCCATACAGGTTCCATTTTACAGGCGTCATTACCTTTAAATGGTTGAATCGATAGTTAAGTTTTTGGTGCAGAGATCTTTCAGACAGATGGATTCAGGGATTACAATGCGAACATACTTTCAAGATCGTGTCTGGAATAAACTCTGAAAGTGATAAGCGTTTCGGAATCTGTAATCCCTTCGGTTTTAAGCATCCTGTTGGTTACGATTTCCGCAAGTTCTTCATTGTCTTTGACCCTGATTATTACAGCAAGATCATATCTGCCTGCAACCGAATAAACTTCAGTCACTCCATTCAGTTCCGAGAGGTTTGATGCGATTGAATTTACCAGATCCCTTTTTACTTTTAATAACACAATAGAAGTAACCATCAGTTATCTCCGTTATTTTTTCTTCCATGGAAACGACGTCACTTCAAAATAGTAAATTCTCCGGTCGGAATCCGACCCGAGCCTGATTTCTATGACATCAAAAACTTTATCTTTCTCACGAATTATTGTTTGTTCCACAACCGACCAGTCTTTATATCTCTCGCCATATTTACTGCTGATAAATCTGTACTCGGCTTGAACACCCTCACTCTGCGTTTGAACGCCAGTTATTACAACCGGATCCTCATAGGAATCGCCGCTTCCTGTGGAATACTCTACTTTTGAAAGATCCTCCTTCGGAGCTCTGAATTTTGTCGATTGACTTCCACACCCCGCGACTGCAAGTGTTATGCAAATAATGAGAAGATTGCGCATGATGAACCTCCTGATTGATGGTAAGTCTCAAAATAATGTATCAAACCGCCAGATACAACCGGCAATGAAAATTCTGGCATATTATTGGACAATTTTGACAATCACAGGACAACTGTGGACATTTTGAAGTGCTACAACTATTTTATCTCCGTTCAGGAGCTGTGCAGTATGATGCTGGATGTAAAAGAAGTCGCGAAACTGATGTCAGTTTCCGAAAAAACAGTCTACCGATGGATTTCCAAAAAAGAGATTCCTGCCTATAAAATCGGTGAAGGTTACCGATTCAACAGGGTTGAACTTCTTGAGTGGGCCACCGCAAGAAAAATAAACATCTCATATCAGATATTTGATGAGGCCGTAGAATCTGTCTCTACAATGCCCACACTTGCCGAGATAATCAGTAGTGGTGGGATTTATTACAAAGTGCCAGGATCTGATAAAGAAAGTGTCCTCAAGTCTATAGTAGATATTATTAACCTTCCTGATGATGTCGATAAAGAGTTTCTGGTCAGTGCATTGATTTCCCGTGAAAATCTGGGGACAACTGCAATAGGTGATGGAATCGCGATTCCGCATGTAAGAAATCCCATTATTTTCAATATAAACAAACCGGTGCTTGCATTATGTTTTCTCGAGAAGGCGATTGATTTTGACGCTCTGGATAAAAAACCGGTTGACACGCTATTTATCATAGTTACACATAATGTCCGATCACATCTCTACTATCTCTCCAGGCTCAGCTACGCACTTCAACAAAAAGAGGTTCGCAAAAGCATTAACAGCAATTCGAGTCGTCAGGAAATTCTTGATTCACTTTCCGTGTTAGAGAAAAAACTGATCAAAAACGCTCCGGGGAAATAAAGCTGTATGCTAACAGTTATCATTTGCACATTAATCCTGGTACTGTCAGGTCTGTTAAGTCTAACCTTAAAAAGAGATCACATTTCATTTAAACACATAATTCCTGGCGCCATAGCGACAGTCTGTACGTTTCTCCTCATTCATATTATTATCGACTATAAATCTGTTATTGCCAGCAGTTTTTCTGCTTTTTTTTCCTGGCAGTTGCCGTTTGCGAATCTGGTATTCGGGCTTGACCCTTTGAGTGTTTTTTTTCTGATTCCTATGCTTATCCTGACTGTATCAAGTTCACTCTACGGTCCCAGATATTTCGATAAGCATCCACCGGGCCACAAGCACTGGTTTTTCTTCAGCACGCTTGTAGCTGGAATGATTTTAGTGCTTTTGTCCAGAAACGCCGTAATGTTTATCATATCCTGGGAAGTGATGTCACTTTCGTCCTTTTTCCTTGTTATCAGTGATAAGGATAAGGACGAATCGGTGCAAGCCGGATGGCTGTATTTTATAACTGCGCATGTTGGAACGGCGTTTCTCTTCGCGCTCTTTTTCCTGCTGTCATCAACTGACGGATCTTTTGATTTTTCCTCATGGACAGGCATAACAGGCCGCAAGTCATCTGTTGTTTTCCTGCTGGCGCTTGCAGCATTTGGATTAAAAGCCGGATTTATTCCTTTTCACATCTGGCTCCCACAGGCTCATCCTGCAGCACCCAGCCATGTCTCGGCACTGATGTCGGGAATAATGATAAAGATGGGGATTTACGGAATCCTGCGTGTACTTACATTCATCTCACCATATCAGGCATGGTGGGGATTTCTTCTGATCGCCCTTGGTGCGCTCTCCGGAATACTGGGTGTACTTTTTGCCACTGGCCAGCATGATATAAAACGAATACTTGCATATTCCAGCGTTGAAAACATCGGAATAATTCTCCTGGGCACCGGAATGGGTATCACTGGGGTCGCATACGGTTCTCAGACCGTTGCATTTCTCGGTTTTGCCGGAGCGCTGCTTCATGTACTCAACCATTCTCTCTTTAAATCGCTTCTTTTCCTTGGTGCCGGAGCAGTAATCAGGCAGACGGGTTCCGGAGAGGTTGACCACATGGGAGGGCTGATCAGGACCATGCCCAAAACCGCACTGCTTTTCCTAACAGGTGCAATAGCGATATGTGGACTCCCCTTCTTTAACGGATTTACAAGCGAGCTGATGATTTATGTATCATGCCTTTACGGATCTATTAAAGAGCCGCAGGCTGCGCTCGCGATGGCGGGTCTCTGCACGATAATATCACTTGCCACAATCGGCGGGCTGGCAGCCACCTGCTTTACAAGGTTATTTGGAACAGTATTTCTTGGAGAACCAAGATATTCCGCAATCACGCCCCAAAAAGAGATCCCGTCCATGATGCTTTGGGCAATGGCTATTCCAGCCGTACTTTGCGTTCTTATCGGGATGCTCAGTTATTTTATACTGCCGCTTCTCACGGGTCCTGTATATGCTCTGGCCGGAAGCACGAATTATAATACAAGCGGAATAAAATCAATTGCGCTGACGTCCAGTTTAGTGTCAGGATTTTTCCTACTTTCCGGAGCCGCAGTGTTCCTCATCATGTGGACCAGTGGAAAGAAAAAAGTGAGGACCGAGACTGTAACCTGGGATTGCGGCTACTCCCGCCCTGCCCCCTCGATGCAGTATACATCATCTTCATTTGCAGCCCCGCTGATCAGGCTTTTCCATTTTCCTGTGGCAATGAAAAAGCATCTGTCAAAAAGCGACGATCTGTTCCCCGCTTCTTCATGGAAATTTTTCTCAGCTGTAGAAGACTGGTTTCTTACAGGAATTTATACGACAATCATACGTTCTTTTGACCGTGCGTTTTCATCTCTGAGGTGGTTTCAGAGTGGTAAAGCCGGGCAGTATGTGCTTTACATCGCAGTAACTGTCATCTGCCTTATAATATGGAAATTTTACCTATGAATCTGCCGGAATACATAATTTCTCCCCTTGCGGCTCTTCTGTTATCTCCGCTTCTGGCCGGTATCATTAACCGGACAAAGGCATTTTTTGCCGGACGCAAAGGCC
>JAAYYB010000331.1 GCA_012515615.1 Fibrobacter sp. | reverse complement strand
TCGATTTTGCATGAAGTGCGTGGCGGGTAAAGCACTTGAAAATTGAATAAGCAAATGGCCGGTCCGCCGGATTCACCCTCATGAGACGTTCTTTTCCGCCCCCGTAAAGAGCATCTCCGATTATAGGAAATCCCATGGTGCTGCAATGAACTCTGATCTGGTGGGTTCGTCCGGTAAATGGCTTGAAAATCATTGCTGAAATTCCTGCCCTGTGCAAAATAAGCTGATACTCTGTACGAGCCTCTTTGCCTGACTCAGAAGGAGTTCTTTTAACTGGTTCCCTGTGACTTCTTTCAAGAGGTATATTTATAACCCCCTTTTCCTCTTTAGGAGTTCCAATACAAAACCCGGCATAACGTTTCTCAATTTTTCGGCAGGAGAAAAGAACTGACAGCGCGCTGTGTGCAGAAACGGTCTTGGCGACCAGAAGAACACCTGAAGTATCCTTATCGAGGCGGTGTACTATTCCCGGACGCTCTGCAGAGGTCCCTTCAGGCAAAGAGCCCATCCGGTACAGTAGCGCATTGACAAGCGTTCCGTCTTTGTTGCCGTTTCCCGGATGTACCACCAGGCCTGCGGGTTTATTTACAGCTGCTAAATACTCATCCTCATACAGAACATCAAAGGGGATATCCTGTGGCAGAAGAGTGTATTCTCTTGACAATAGATGAAGCCCGGAGACCTCAACCACATCTCCCTGACGGAGGAGCGCCTTTTTTGATGCTCTCTCTCCGTTAAGCAAAACCAGCTCGTCTCCTATCAGCTTTTGAACCTGAGAACGTGAAACATCATTGAGCGATCCTGCTAGAAATATATCCAGACGTTCCCCTGCCGCTCCGCAGTCGACAGTCAGCGTTTTCTTTTCATTATCCATTAACTACCGGTTTGTTTTCTCTCTTTTTATCTTCAGGATTATTAAGTGCAGTTTCTTTTTTTCTACGTTTTTCTTCAGTAATAAAAGCAAACAGTAGCAGTCCGACTCCAATTGTAACCCAGGCATCCGCCAGGTTAAAAATCGGCCAGTAAACCTCTTCTGAAATACCAACTCTGATAAAATCAACAACGCCCTTTTCCGCCCGTACTATGCGGTCAAAGAGATTTCCCAATGCTCCCGGCAAAATCATTGCCAGGCCCCAGTGCATGACTGTTTCACTTTTAGGCAGACTGCGGTAGTATAGAATAAGTACCACAATGGCGATGATCATGAATACTATAAAGAACTGGTTTACCGGAAAACCGGGTATAAAATCACGGGGATTGATCCCGAAAAGTGCTCCCTTGTTGTAAACAAGAAGGAACTGAAAATATTTCCCTATTACATCTACCGGAGAGCCATAGGGCAGTTTAAGCTCAGCCAGGTACTTACTGAACCAGTCAAGAAAAAAACCTGCACAGGCAATAATTGTAACAAGCAGCCATTTATGCTTTATTTCCTTCAAATCGACTCCTTTGAAACTGAATGTAGATTACGAACAGACCGGATCAATAATAACCTTTAATTTATTGAAAATACTTTATTAGCATTATTCAGAGTCAAAGGAGTATTTTATTTAACCCTATAAACGCGTAATTCACTATGAAACTACTTGTATACATCAGAATGCTGCGTCTGCAGAATACGCTTATGGCAGGAATTGCAGTATTTTTAGGATACTGGCTTACCGGTTCGGATTTCATGCTCAGTGAGATCCTGTTGCCCATCCTTGCAGCAATTGCAGCTACCGGCTTCGGTAATGTAATAAACGACATCCGGGATATTGAAACAGACCGCATCAGCCACCCCCAACGCCCTCTTCCCAGAGGTGAGATATCTATTCCCACAGCTCTGATTTACTCATTTCTTCTGGCAATTACTGCTACTCTGCTCTCTTTTTATACCTCTTTGGCGCATGGTTTCGCGACTTTGATTCCACTAATACTTCTGTTGATGTACGCAGTTTACCTGAAAGGCACACGGCTGGCCGGAAATTTCATCGTTGCCTCTCTTGTAGCTTATGCGCTGCTTTACGGTGGTATAAACAGACCCGACTTCCTAAAACTGCTGATCCCGGCATTTCTGGCTTTTCTTCTGAACCTTTCCAGAGAGATAGTGAAAGATATTCAGGATGAAACAGGGGATAAAGCCGCAGGTTATAAAACATCGGCCTCTCTGCCGCGATCCTTTCTGAGGTCTTTTATTTATATATGCAGCGTGATCTACTTTTTAGCCCTGCCATTTCCTGTTATTCTCGGCCATTTAGGCTTAATCTATGTTGTAGTCACTGTCTTCACAGTTGTACCTGTTCATATTTATCGTCTAAGACTGATTAAAACAGATATGGATAAAAAACCCTCCCTTATTTCACAGCTTTTTAAAGTGGAAATGCTCGCCGGATTGACAGCCCTTGCAGCAGACAAACTCTTCTGATTGTTATGCAGTAAAAAATTCCGGGAAAGAATTTTGAGGATGGATGCCCGATAAAACAACCCGGGCATGAGGGACACATGCCGTTTTTAGAGATGACACATATTGAACCTAAAAATCGCAGTTGGATGAGGCAAAAAACCGTAACCTGTTGAGCGCTAAGGCTTTCAGGCGTCTTGATCTTATCACCTTGTCGATAAGACCTGCGCCGCCTTCAAGCCTTATCATCCCAAC
>JAAYYB010000330.1 GCA_012515615.1 Fibrobacter sp. | reverse complement strand
CATTGGATTACAATTATCCAGAAGAAGTATATTTTGCAAGAGTAACCCTAAACCAGGTAGCTTAACATTAGAGATAAACCACTTAAGAAAAGACAATTTTCTGTCTAAATAAATCGACCACTAAAGTAATTCAAAACAACCGGTTACTTATTACTGAGAAACTATATTGCCAGGTAACCATAATGAATTTACAAGGAAAGACCTGTATTAATGAACAAGCTACCGAGTTACCACTTCATGGTTTACCGAATGGACACTATATCGCAATTGTCAAAGAAATGAAGAATGCAACGTATACACTCCGGGAGATGATTGTACCGTTTACACTTTTAAGGTAATTCAACTTTGTTTTTATTCCGGCAACTGAATATTACTCAGAATGTAACGAAAGTTGTCGGATTTCTTAATAAAAATGGCTCATTGTTAATTTTTTCCAAAAGGTAATTTCTTTGGAATTTTGGAACATATTTACCGAGTGATAAACCTTTCGGCTAAGAGCTCCAGCTAAATGGGACGTCATCTTCACCGGTGCTGCTTGACATGTAACTCTTACAGGGAGCACGCACAAAAGACCACCCTTATAAGAACCGGAACTCTCGTCCTGTCATTCCTGCAAAAGCGGAAAACCAGAATGTGCTTAACTGCTATCGGTTATTTCCTCTTTGCGCACCTTAGCGCCTTTGCGGTGAACTCTTCTCCTTCTCCCCCGCCGCATTCTGCACGTAAACCCCGCCCGGAAGAGTAACCTTCAACTTACTTCCTTGCGAATACAAAACCCTGCCCGACAAGGTAAAAAGAATGTCCCCGACAGGACCGGCCTGCCCTTTAAGCAGCAGTTTTGTTTCCGGATTGCGGACTACCGTAAAAACCTGTTTGAAGGGATATTTTTTAATCTCAAGAACCCTCTGCAATGCATTATAGGCATTAAGCCTTCCTGCTCCATAGTACTTGTCCCAGCCCGGGGTGTCCTCTGATGGATCCCCAACCTGGTCCTCAGCAGTCTCCCGCAGGATTGTCATTATTTGCGTGGGTGTGAGGGTCGGGTTTTGGGAGAGGAGAAGAGAGGCGACTCCGGTGGCAAAGGCGGCCGATGAGGACGTGCCCGAAGCATAAATGTCAAACCTATCATCTGCAACAGTATCCAAGCGAAAAATAAAATCTCCAGGAGCAACAATATCAATCTCTGCACCGTAATTGCTTCCTGCAGATGCTTCATTCCACCTGAAATCATTTGGCCCGGTTGCACCTACAGCTAACACTTGCTCAAATGCTGCTGGAAAACCTATACTGCTATCAGCATTGTTCCCCGCGCTTGCACAAATAAAAATCCCCTCATTAAATGCTGCTTCGATGATCAACATTTCTGTTTCCGATGGGTTTAAACTGCCAAGCGACAAATTGATGAGTTTAGCCCCATTGTTCACAGCGTACTCGATTCCTTTCACAGTATTTGTTACAGAACCTGTTTTTGCTGAATTAGTCACTTTGATTATCATCAGTTTTGATTTTAGGTTTATGCCAACAAAACCAGCTTCATTATTCCCGTTTGCTCCAATGATTCCGGTCATTGAGGTTCCGTGCCCGTTGTCATCAGACGGATCATTGTCATCATTTACAAAATCCCAACCGTTCACATCATCAATGAATCCATTCCCATCATCATCGATTCCATTTTCCGGGACCTCTCCAGGGTTTCTCCAGATCCTGCCCGCCAGCTCCGGGTGTTCCATTTTGCACCCTGAATCAAGAATAGCAATTATTAACGTGCTGTCACCCTGCTCTATCTCCCAGGCTTCCGGCATATCGATATCCGCATCCGGTTTGGGGTTAATCAGACCTCCCATATTGAATGTACCCTCATTGTGCAGCGCCCATTGACGGTAAAAGTACCTGTCATTTGGTAAAAATGCCTTTGTTGCACATTTTTCCGCCAGGTAATCAGGTTCAACATATTCAAACAGGCCGGTCTTTTCGAAAAGATCGCATAGATAGTCCACATCTCCTTTGCAGTCAAGCTCATATATGCTGCTGAGGGTGGCATTTGCAAACCTGTTTTTTCCGCTTTTAAAAACCCGGCTTGCTCTGCATTTGACAGATGATTGAATGTTTTTGAAGATACTGTTTTCTGGCGTAATTCCATCCTTGAACTTGACCAGAAGCCGGCCCGGAACGTGGTTGTACCTTAGTTCCCTGCCGGAACATACACCGGCAAGGGAGAAAATGACAAGAGATGATAATATCAGTCTGGCGCTAAAACTCATAGTTTCCTTCCAGTTTAAAAGGCTTCGGTTGGGTCAATATATACATCCTCTTTCAATACCACCCGTCTTCCTAAAATATAACCTCTGAAGCGGGATACCTTATCTGTGGTACATTTGTTGCGGACCTCTACTGCTGCATGTGGGGCTATTAACCTTCCGGACACATACGAATCATAGCCCACAGTCAGTGTGTTTGTCTGGTCTGAATAGATTAACAGTTTTGCAGGTGATGTTGAGGCAGTTCCCAAGGTTGACCGGTCTCCAATAGTCAGATAGTTAGCTACCCGGATCTCAACTGCACCGGTACCCGGAAGACGGACTTCGACCTGGTTTTTTATCGAAAGAGACCGGAAATAGTAGATGCCGGGATTAGTGAAAACCAGAATAGATCTGTCATCGGCACTTACATCACCATATTCCCCGGGTGTCAGGTTACGGGTCCAGCCGCATGGTATTGAAATATTATTATTTGAGCTCTGCTTAGTCGCAAGTATTGGTATGTTCAGGGGAGGGACCGATGAGGGCCGGTAAACATTTTTTGAAACAAATGAACTCGGGTCCATTGTTAATGCCCCGGAAACTGTCAGGTGCCCGATAATTTTTGAACCTCCTTTCATCTGGAAATTGCCGCCGGCAAATACATTACCATAAATTTCTGCCCCAAATCCCATTTCAAAATTTCCATTTGAACCAGCAACGCCACTAAAAACTTTAGCCCTGTCTTTTAATGTAGTCTGCTCAAGTGAATACACCCCGTAACCCGTGGGCAGGCTGTTTTCAAGCGGAACCGGTAGTATGCTGAATGAAGCATTTGTAAAGTTACCCGAATTATCTGTCTGGAATGCGCCTATAAAAACGGTTTCAGGTGTAAATGTGGTCTGTTCTACAAGAATAAAATTGATACCATCACTGCTGACGTATTTTTTAACAGTACTTCCTTCGCGTTCCATCCTGATCCATGTATGGTTAGTGCTATACTTATCCGACAAAGTTATGCCGGTAAATTTTTCACCGCCTGAATTGATTCTACCTGTTGTGACTACATCACCGTCATCCTGCAGTTCTATTGCTGTAAATGCGGCGTTTGGTTCAAGTGATGATCTAGCCATCAGCCCAAGACTGTGTGTTCCTGTCGTCTCGATGGAATTGACCCTTATTATCAAGTCGAAATCATCTTTAACTTCAATCCACAGAAAATTAAGGGCATCTCGTGTCGGTGTGGTAGCTCCGGGAGTCCCTTTGCCTGAAACCTGCCACTGGTTTTCTTCTTTAACGTATCGATTATTGCTATTTTCCCAATTGATTTTGTCCTCATTTAGAATCGGAACCTCATTCCCGTTCTGAATCGATATGATTTCATTCGGGTTAGTGTAAGTGGTGGTATTGCCGGCTTTATCTTCTGCGATGTATGTAACCGTATAGCTGCCTCTGGTCAGTACTTCTCTTAACATCTGCAGATCATATTGTTCCACTGTCTCATCCGCTTCATCCTCTGTAGCACCTGCACTGGCCATTAGTTCTTTCAGCGCATTTGCATCGGTTTCAGTGAAGTCGCTTCCCATGGGAAGTTCAAAAATTGTAGGATCAATATTTCCATCAGGATACTGCCAGCCGTCCTGAAAACTTGATCCCTGCTGATAAGTCAGCACATCATCATAAGTGGGGTTGTTTGTAAATTCAAAGCTCTGGCCGCTTGTTGTTGACTTGAAGATAATTTTCAGGCTGTGTGTCTCGGAATCAAACGGGCCGTTCAGGTAACCGCTCTGGCCCGGCCTGTATTTAAACCCGAATGTGTTGCTTGATGGTGTAAAGACCGGGTTACCATTCTCATCCTGCCAATTCTCGAGTATGGAAATCGAGGGAAGTGTTCTGTCGATAATAAAATACGCTGGCTGGCTTACCAGCTTTTCGCTGTTCAGTGCCCCTAAATAGTCGAGAGCTTCTATTTTGATATAGTACAATCCCTCAGGCGGCGGATTTGTCGCATTATAAGGATCAAAGTTCCAGACTGTATTAACACTGGTCTGGCGGCCCTGTTTCGGACGAACAAATTCCTCTGAAACATAGACCATTTGATCCATGGAATTTGCTGATATTGAATTAGCTTTGTACACGAAATATTTCAACGATATCAGTTTGTTTGTGGGCTGGTTATAGCCGCTTACTGTAAAGTTGATTCCAACAGGGTTAGTGCACCTGCCGAGGACATCATATCTGGGCGAGTAGAATTTAATATTGTGTGATTCCCCTAAATCATTATTGTCATAATACCCGTCTTTATCATTATCAATTCCGTCGCAATCAGTTTGTGAAACCGGAACACCTTCTCCGCTTGAATACATGTTGCAGGTATTGACTGCTTCGGTACATTCATTTTCGGGTGTTTCAGGATCATCTACTATGTTAGCTCTGGTGCAGATGTTTTCACAGTCCGTCATTTCCAGATTTGTTGTGCAGTTATCCTGATCATCAACTTTCCCATCAGCATTAAAATCGCCTTTTAATCCCGGTGCATTAACCACTATAGTAAGCGGATCCTTACGGATAAAAAAAGGCAGATATGAGTTTGTTGGAGTTCCGGCATTATCAATAGCAGTGATGTGCAATACCTGCGTGGCCTCAATCTCACCTTTCAGATCACAGCTGAGCTGGTTGACACCTATTACAAACTCCATCAGCCATTTCCCATCGACTTCAAATAACCGGTACTGGCCGGCATTTGGTGCGCCGTTGTATACCCTAAGAAGCTTTTTCACGGTGCTGGAACTAACAATTTGCAGTGTGTTTCTGGCATCATTTCCATCTATTTCCGGTTCAAACCCAAAATAGATTCGTTTTTCCTCACCTGCAGCAATAGACCAGTTAATTAATTTATTTATGAGGTGATTTGTAATGCGGGTTCCGTTTTCATCCGTTTCAAAGACCTCCACAGGGTTGCCCCATTTAAATGTGAATATCGTTTCGAGATTTTTTGTGTTCCTGACTATGTCATCAATAACGGGCTTTTCAATTCGCACCAGATTGTCACCTTGTGAGATCTGATTGGTATCCAAAGGCACAAAAACCCATGCTCCACCGGGCATATCACCTTCATCGATTTTCATGTCACCATTGCTGTCAATAAAGCGGGAAGCCCATGAACCGACACCCTCTGTGATTGGTGTCTGTGTTACATCATAAAAAGGGACGACTGAAGTATTGTTGTTCAAATTGATAGTGAAATCGAAATTATTCATAAAGTAATCATGAAGGTAAACTGCCACTTTTACCGGCTTACCGGTTTCTGAGGTAGGCCGGAATGTAGCAAGAGCGAATTCCCCGTTGTTTTCCGGAGAAAGCCAGCGCTGTTCAGGTGTTCCGCACATTCCATCAAAGCAGATAAATGTATGACGGATATCCGGAACCAGTGAATTGCCGCATTTCTGGGTTCCACTGTTTCTTATTATCCGCCTGGCTGTTATATCCGGTTGATTTTTACAGATAAGGTAAGGAGCAAAAAGCATGTACCCGTAATCACCGGCCCCATTATCCTGCGCTATTGGTAAAAAAGCATGCTTAACCCCAACTCCGGTTGCTATGTCCATATGGCTTGACGCAAACAGGCCAGTGATTCCATTTCCAGTAGTCTGGTTAACCAATTTGGTCTTGTGATTGTTATTAGGGTAAACACTTCCCATATTCTGGCTGCTGGTTTTAACAATGAAGTCAGATTCCTTAAGCCAATCTCCGAGTACATTGAGCAGGTTGCCTGTTTTAAAATTCCTTCTGGCACTTCGGATCTGAAACCGTATTAATTTAAATATTCCTCTGGTAATAAATCCTTTCTTTGCTTTATTGCAGATTTCTCCCACTTTGTCGAGTTTCCCTATTATGTTCAATAAGGAACTGTCTGGCCATTAGAATACATTGGCGGCTTTGATTCATGAATAGATTTGTTAAAATCTGAACCTGGACCGAAATCGCGCATGATTGGAGTATTTGAGCTATTCACAGTTAAATCATATGCAATAATCGGAAGGATCACTCTGCCGATACCCTCTAATGCGCCAATCATCATTATGTGGGTTAAAGGATCGAAACCCATTACGGCTGGCACCACTTCTGCACTTAAGGTACTTACCGCATTTGTTATCTCTAATAACTTGCTCCCGGCTTTCCCGTCTTTATCAGCAAGAGGAGATCCGTCAAAAGGTGTATCAATAGTAATTACCTGGTTGACATGGTCTGCCAGCCGGAATCCAAGACCAGTTATATGATATTCTGGCACTGTATAACAGTTTTTTGCATGGGTGGCATCTGTATAAGCAAATCCATTATTGAAGTAGAGTGAGTCGTAAGCTAATGCGTAGGTAACCAACAGGCCGCCATTGCTGTGACAGACTATATTTACCTTTGCAGTAGGGTCATTTACCCATTTCCAGTCACCATAGTATTCATTAAGCAACTGAATTAGTCTAATCCTCAAATGCTGCGACTGGCCGCCACAACGCGCCAATTCTGTAGGGAATGCTGAGCTGGGCTCTATATGATAACACCCATATTCATCATCTGAACAGGATACAGATTTTATGTCAAAATCGGTATCAGTAAATTTAACCCATTCTGCGTCTTCCACTCTGGAGAAGTGCCCGCGGCTTTGACTTACGCCGTTGGCATCGTTGGACTCAAAAGAATAATTGGAACAGTGTGCTTCTATAAAGGAATGGTTTCTCCCAGTATAGCTGCTGTCTTCCTCATAAGGACTCATTCTAGTGGCATCAACAACGGCGTCTTTATAAAAATCCATAAATTGCCTGGGGCCTTTGTATTTTCGTGCATTTTCCGGGTCCAAGTAATCTGTTATTAGTCCCGGAAGTGCATGGTCATCAGAATTTAGGTTCGGTGCGCTTTTGAGTTAAAGTCCGCTTTTCATTTAAATTAAGCTCACTCCATAGCAATTGTCAATTGAAATATCTTCT
>JAAYYB010000329.1 GCA_012515615.1 Fibrobacter sp. | reverse complement strand
AGGACTGCTATTTATTTTCATTGTGGCGGTCTTGACCTTTATCCTAAGCGTTCATGCATAGCTTTACAGATTATGGGAACCTAAACACAACATATTGGGGCTACCCATGAAAAGTTCCGATGCCCCTTATTTTTTTGAAGGATTTGTCTGACTGGGGTTACTTGGCTGGTAACTTTGTTTCGTTACAAATCGGCTCAAAAGTAACACTTATGCCAGAATTCGGCTTATATACCGATTTTAATTCCAATCTAATGTGGACTACAGGTTTAGGAATAGGCATAAAAAGAAAACGTCATTAAAGGCACGGCAAGCCGGTGGATATGTTCGAAATGTTATGCGCCAAATATACAGACGATACATTTTGTAATGTACTGCTTCAACCGTGATGGAGGCTGCGGCGTCTGATCCGGGCCAAACAATTATCACCTAACTTATGCACCCGGATCAGGGCGAATTGCACTTATCCCTTGTGCATAAAGGCTTTCACAAATCTTGATGTACCACCAGTGTGGTGCAACTGCGATTTGTTCAAGACTTTCTGCTACAAGGTATAAGTGCACTTCATTCCTTCCCGGGTGCATAAGTTAGGTATCAATCAGTCCCGCTTTGGCTCTTCTCATTACCAATATTTGAAAAATCCCCGGTCATTTGCCATTTTTATGTAATGCCCTCAATCATAACCGCCGATAAAATCTGGAAAGCTTTTGGCAGGTATTCGATCCTGGAAGACCTTTCATTGCAGGTTGAAAAGGGCTCGGTTTATGGTCTTGTGGGGCTCAACGGGGCAGGGAAGACAACTCTTTTGCGTCTGCTCGCCGGTAACCTGAAGGCAAATAAGGGGGAACTGGCTGTAATGGGCTTCAGACCCTGGGATCACCGGGAAGAGTTTTACCGAAACCTGGGTATAGTTCTGGAAAATGATGGTTTCTGGGGTAACCTGACCATTCGTGAGAACCTCTCAATCTATGCTTCTGCAAAACGAATCTCACCTGAGAAGACCGAGGCGTATCTTCGTGAATACTGGAAAGACACGGAGATTTATAGCTGCACAAAAAAAGTCAAATACCTCTCAAGGGGACAGAAGATGCAATGTGCCCTCTGCAGGGCCTTTCTGGGATGGCCCTCAGTTTTTCTTCTTGATGAGCCCGCGGTTGCTCTGGATATTACTGCCTTTGATCATTTCTGCAACTTGATAAATGCGGCCCGGGACCGCGGGGCGGCACTGATTATCAGCTCTCATCAGCTTGATTTGATAGATAAGCTTTGTGGACGGGTGGGGATTCTGCGGGACAAACATCTCTCTGAACTTGACAGAAATAAAAAACCCCTCTGGTCGGTGACATCCGACAGCTCGCAGCAGTGGAAAGAGATTATTGAAAAATCGGGCGGCAGGAACGTAATCTTTGATGCTAAGTGGAGATTTGAGATCGAAAATCCTGAGATGTCTATTCCTGAGCTTGTAGCTGCTCTTGTAAATGCAGGATGCAGGATAAGGGAGGTGCGCTCGCTTGAGAAAGAAAACATCCTCGGCGACACTATCCGTGATATCTATGGAAGCAGAGCGGGTGGAGAGGCGTAAATGAAAAGCGTGATAAATGTGCTCAGAAAAGAGTGGCTTTGTTTCAAAGGATCGGATAAAGGTGTCTTTGGCCTCTATCTGATACTGATCCTTTCATGGAGCCTGCTGCTTGGTACAGGGGGCCAGGAAACAGGAATCAAAACCGGGCCGCTGTGGCTGATATTTTTCTCGGTTGTAGTCGCGGCCAATTTTTCCAATACTGTTTTCATTTCTGAAAGAGTAACCGGATCACTGGAAATCCTGATCACTTCCGGATTATCCAGAAACAGCATTCTGTATGGAAAGATGCTCTTTGTAAGCGTTATGAGTATTGTTATCGGGGGGATCTGTCTTGCACTGGGGCTGCTGTGGTCGGAGTTGATCTTCAAGACCGGGGGCGGGCATGCAGATTCTGTTGATTTTCTGATTTATGCCTGCTCTGTGTTTGTGAATGTTTCAAACAGCGCTTATCTATCGGTCCGGATCGCCAACCCCAGACTCATCCATTTTGCAAACATGTTTATTCTTGCGGTGATAATTTTTTCCTACATGGCACTCTCCTCTTATTTCCCGGTCCCACCGGTTTATCTGATACTGGTTCTGCTTTTTTTAGGGACGGTTTTCACCCTGCTGGCCAGGCGGGAGTTCAACAGCGAACGAATCCTTCAACCTGTAATCCTTTGAATCGGCATCGGGATCAATACTCAATTGTGTGCTTTCCGATGCCCATGCCGACCCCGATTCCGAAATGGAAGCATGTGTAAAAGTCAGGTATTATGAGACTTTAACCTAAAAGTCGCAGTTTGGGGAGAACAAAAAACCGTAAGATGTTGAGATGATAAGGTTTGAAGGCATCTTGATCTTATCGACAAGGTGATAAGATCAAGATGCCTGAAAGCCTTAGCGCTCAACAGATAACGATTTTTTGCCTCATCCAACTGCAATTTTTAGGTTAATTATCCTTTGGAAACCAGGGTGTAAGCGCCATCAACTGGCTTTTAGTCAAGTAGCGCTTTCCGTGGCCCGGATAAATCTTTTCCGGAGCAAAATCCTTAAGCTTCTTTAGAGATGATGCGATACTGGACCAGTTATCAGCAAAATAGCACTGTGATCTGGGGTGGGTATCCCAGGTAATCAGATCCGCAACAAGAGCAATCTTTCCCGGAAGCAGAAGACCACAGTGGCCCGGGGTATGTCCGGGGAGATGGATAATTCTGCCGTTTACCCCAAAGCTGCTCAGATCAAAACCATCCTCAAATAGAATATCTGCTTTTAACCCCTCTGGTCTCATCATTAATTCTCCAAAGGGCAGGATCAATTTTCCTGCGATTCCCAGACTTCTGACAAGAGGCAGAGGTGTTGTTGCCTTCTCTAAAGCTTCCGCATCGTCTGTGTGGATCGCTACCTTTGCACCTGTTAATCTCTTGATGGCAGCTGTGCTGCCGTAGTGGTCAAAATGTCCATGAGAAATCACAATGAGCTTCAGATCATTTCTACCCAGAAGTCTTACCAGTTTTAATATTTTACGCTCGTAACCTGGCCATCCTGTGTCAAAGAGTACCATGCCGCCAGAGGCGACCAGCAGATAAACTCTGGTGGGACCGGCATTTATTGCATAAATGGAGATCGCATCTGATGAACCTGAAGAGCAACTGTCCCGGAGAATCTCATTTTGAAGCTCAAGGTCTGCTTTAAAAGCTGCTGGGGGGGTGCAGTGGGGAAATATTGCTGTCAGGCAGATAAACGAAAAAATCAGGTAGGTGATTCTCAAATGACCCCCCAGAAGAGGCTTGGCTAAAAACGGGTGGACCCTTTCTGGATTTTAAAGAGCAAAAATTATCCCATCAAAATTATGGTACGGCATTTGCAATCCCATACATAGCAAGGCATCTTCGGATGCGCTACAAGGAGGAATCTATGGCTTCAAAGAAGGTAAATATCAACTCCGCAAGCAAAGAAGAATTGATGAACCTGCGGATGATGGGGGATACCAGAGCAGAATACCTTCTGGAAAATCGCCCTTATAAATCATGGGATGATGTCAAAAACAAAGTGCCCAGCTTCTCAGATCAGATGATTGAAGATCTCAAAAAGAGCGGGGCAACAATTTAACTACATTTCAATTCTCAATACTGTAAAGAGGGACAGTTTTTAACTGCCCCTCTTTAATTTATACCACCCGCAAATTAAAAGCACTTTCCCTTTTCCTGCTTGACGCACTTGCCCTCTGAGCAGCGGTAGCAAATCTCATTTGGCAGTTTGTCCTCCTCAAAGAACAGACGCACGTTTTCCAGAGTGGTTTCTGCTATGCTGGCCAGAGCCTCCCTGGTGAAGAACGCCTGGTGGGCGGTGATAAGGACATTGGGGAAAGTAAGAAGCCTTGCCAGAACATCATCACTGATTGCCTCCGCGGAGAAATCCTCAAAGAAATAATCCCCCTCCTCCTCGTAGACATCCAGACCTGCTGAACCGATTTTTCTGCTCTTGAGACCCTCTATCAGATCTCGTGTATTAATCAGCTTCCCTCTGCCGGTATTGATAATCATCACCCCGTTTTTCATACGGGAGATAGTATCGATATTTATCATGTGTACATTTTCCGGAGTCAGAGGGCAGTGGAGCGTTATGATATCAGAAGTCTTGTAGATGGTGTCAAGATCGACATACTTTGCACCGGTTTGCTCAGCGAACTTATGGTCAGGGTATAAATCATGGACAAGAACCTGCATTCCAAAACCTTTGAGGATCTCACATACGATTTTGCCGATTTTTCCGGTTCCAATAACTCCGGCAGTCTTTCCGTGCATGTCAAATCCTATCAGGTTATTAATAGTAAAGTTGCTGTCTCTGGTGCGGAAGTAGGCTTTGTGGGTTTTTCGGTTTAAAGAGAGCATCAGTGCAACTGCGTGTTCTGCCACGGCGTAAGGTGAATAAGCCGGAACCCTGACAACGTGTATTTTTCCGTAGCTGGACTTCAGATCTACATTGTTGTAGCCGGCGGAACGGAGCGCAATGAGTCTGATTCCGTACTCCCGGAGCTCCTTGATCAGCTCTTCATCCACTGCATCATTTACAAACACGCACACTGCGTCGAAACCTCTTGCCAGTGAGACTGTATCTTTGTTAAAGTGGCCGGGAATGTAGTGGATCTCATAACTGTACTTTGGGTCAGCATTGATCCGGTCGAAAAATTCCTTATCGTAAGGCTTTGAATCGAACATGGCAATGCGCAGTTTCACCATTTTTATCTCCTTTGTTGGCATTGGCTCATGCCATACTCTGAGTGGAAAGAATATTAGAATACAGCAATTCCCATGCAACTTATGCAACTTTATAATATATAAAGGGGTCGTTTCAAACAGTTTTTTTTTAATTTTGTCCGCTCAGCAGTAAAGCCCCGATAAAGTAGCGATTGTGGTTGATCAAAGAAGAGAGTCAAAAGTTGAAGGTGGTTTGAATTGTGCAGGTATGGTATAATTTTCTTTTGGCCATTAAAATTATTATTTTCATATTTGGTGTTAAGTAATTTCCTGTTGATTGTTATTTGAACGATTAAATGCTCTTGAAAGGAACAGTCGTGAAAAACCGCAAAAACTTTTTTCTGCTGGCTTTAACCGGCATGTTTTTGTTCAATTGTGCCAACCCTGTGGATGACCCGTTGAAATGGCGCACAAAGGTGGAACTGCCTGTTACCAATAAGGCTTTTAATTTAGGCGAGGAGCTTCTAAATCTCTTTGATTTTGACAGTACTATGGACCTTCTTAAGGTAAAGAGAACCTATGAAAACAGTATCAAAGAGCTTCTTCCTGATACGATAAAGGGGGATACCATGGTATTTTCGGTTCTCCAGAGTGATACTGCGGTATTCGAGAACCACCAGGACTCCCTTGATGAGAAGCTTTATCATGCCACAATCGGGCCTATCCCCATCTCTGGCGCTAACGATCTCAATGCCGTTTTCCCCATTCCTGCAGTAGCAGGGCCATTCTCGGTTCCAATAACAATTGATATCGACAGCGTTTACCAAATCGTTTTCTACGATACTGCAGCTAATGTGCTCAATATCACACTTTCAAATCCCTCTTTATTATCATCAATAGACAATGTTGCAATTGATGTAGCCGGACTGGGGAGTGGTAACGTGGGGACGATTCCTGCAGGAGAAACCAGGACCGCGCAGATAGATGTCAGGGGAAAAGTTTTGAATCATACCGCTGTTGTAACTCTATCAGGTACAGCAGATGGAGCCCCCGGAAATTCTCTGGGAGTCCAAATGACACTGAATGGCCTTCTGGCTTCCAGCTTGTCTGTTGATGATCACCTTATTAATCTCACCATGCAGTTTGAAAACGCATACAAATTAACAGATACTCTTGATATCGACTATATAGATATTACAGTAGGCTTTTTTGAGTATTCTTTAACCAACAATACTGATTTAGAACTCAGGATGAGAATGGTTCACGAGAACGTCTGGATAAAGCCCGATATGGAGATTTTGAATATTAACAGATCAGAAGACCTCGGACGAGCCGATTCAAACTCGTTCTGGGGTGACATGAACAATGCAGAGACTGTTGTTTTGCCCAGAACAAAACAGGATTTTAAAGCCCTGCCGCTTTCTGCAACCAGAATCTACCCGGAATGGGACCCTGTAAAAGAGGAATCTGTTACAAAGGTGCACTATTATGCAACAACAGGCACGCCAAAAGGTGATACTCTTACACTGAGTTCATCCGATTCACTTGTATTCTCAATACGTACACTCTCCTTTAAGTTTGAAGATTTTGAAGGCACGGTAATGGCACCCTACAATAAAACAGGGGATACTATCAAGATTCCTATCGATATCCCCTGGGGGGATAATTCTGTCAGAGACTCATTACGGGGCAAATTTGTTCTTCAGAAAGTGTATGGTGATGTGCAGGTTCAGACTGGAATTCCTGAAGGGGCCTTTATAGATACCATGATGATAAACTTCGCCTGGTATTCCCCGGATTCGGCACATCTTGTAGACTCTGCAAATACCCGTTTTGATAACGTCTGCAAAGATTCCTCTTTCCTGAGGTCACTTGATGTAACGAGGGTAACAAATCTTTATCCTGACAGTATCGCTATCTGCACCAAAATGTACATACCCCGGGGCTCAAGGATGAGAGTGGTTAATGACCTGAGTGTAAACGATCCCGACTACAATAAGATGATAGGGCGGATGATAATTCATGTCAAGACCGATTACCGTCTCAATGCTGATCTTGACTGGCAGGTAAACGGCCCGATAAATATGGATCTTGGCAGTGATAGATTCGCTGTTCCCGAGGAACTGCAGTTCGTAAGGAAGCTTGAGGACCGCAGGGCTCAATTCAATATGTATGTTTCAAATAATTCTAACCTGAATCTTAATCTGTTTGCTCTTGTCGCTCCCCAAACCCTTATCGATTCACTCAATTCGATGGAAGCCAACCGGATGTACAGCCTGATAACTACAGAAGGGGCGGCAGAAGCTCTGGGGTATGTGAATCTCCTGGGTGCGGGTGGTTTGCGTATTCCACCCAGAAATGCTGATGCCGTGTATAACTCTATAGATTTGAGTCATGATGACCTTGAGACTATTCTGTCCTCAGATACTTGTGGCTGGCGCTGGATGGTCCGGTTTGCTGAGCAGGGCAGAGACGCGATGTCCGATACTGATTTTGTAAAGATAAATTCCTGGATTCATGTTAATGGAATCAACAATACAGATTCGTTGCTTATATGGTAAATCCAAATAGAGAGGCTGAATTTAAATGAAACCGTCTATTTTTTCTTTTTTACTAATCCTGCTCATCAGCACAGCCGTTCTGTCAGATGTGGACCATAACCCTGTCAGTAATGGAAATACGACTACCCGCAATGCGCTGGGACGTACAATTGAGGGGCCTTTGCACAACCCCGCAATCCTTGGAGTGGAAAGAACACCCAAAGGCGGTATGACATTTCCGTTATCAAACCTGGGAGTCGGAATCTGGAGTGACAAGCTTGCACTATCACCTCTTATAGGCGGCAATCTAAGTGAAAGATCGATTCTTACAAGTGAAGTTCTCACCAGGAGTTTTAGACTGCGGGGGCTCAGTCCCGAAGAGGTCTCCGAAAGGCTGACAAAAGAATTCAGGGGCGGAGTGCGTGCCTATGCAGGTGCGAAAACTTCACTTTTAAATTATGCCTGGAACCGCTTTGCTTTTGACATTACAACCCACGTTGACGAGGAAATCCGTATTCCTGAAGGTCCTCTTCATATGTTATTCTCTGAGGACAAGGGGTTGCTGCGTGGAAATAAACTCGATTTCAGCGGCCTTCGCCAGGAGGGAATCTGGGCAACCGACTTTACCTTCAGCCTCGGGTTGCCGGTTTCTATTCCGGCCCTGCATGACTTCTTTAAACTCAGGTACGGGGCCGGAGGGCTCGGTGTAAAGTATATCATGGGACATTCAATCTTAAAGTCTGAGACTGAGGTAGGTTCTCTGGAGTATAACGAGTCTGAAAATGTGATAAACCTTGACGGCAAAATAAAGATTCAGTCTGCGGGTACAGGCTTTTATGGCGCCTGGGACTGGAACAGCCCTTTTCAAAAATCTATTCTGCCAGTCACCGGCCATGGCATAGGTGTTGACCTTGGTGGTATTCTTTACGACGATAACGGAACCATGGTTATAAATGTAAAGAATCTGGGAGTCCTGTTCTGGATGCGGGGTGTAAAAGAGGTTGAGTATAAAATCAATAAGGAAAATTTCACTGTCTACGATTATCTGGATGGTGATGATGAATTTATCGCGAGTGATGATTCTCTGAAAGACGGCAACGGGTTTGCCACTTTCCTTCCCATGGCAATAAACATAGGGTATGCATATTCCTGGGATTTCTCTGATAACCCCAAAAAGGGAATGAGATATCTTGCGGAATGGGCAAACGCAAGTGCCAATTACGAGCAGCAGCTCTCCAATGGACCGGGACGCAGGATGATCCCGCGCTTGTCAATAGGTGGAGAAGCCGGTACTCTGAGAGGGTATCTGCCTCTAAGGCTGGGTTTTGTATTCGGCGGTCCCGAAATCATCGCTTCGGCAATAGGCGTAGGAATTGATCTCAAATATTTCTCTGTAAATGCTTCCTACAAAGCGATCGGAACCCCCGTTCTTGTACCCAAACGCGGTATGGAGTTTGCAGTCGGCCTTAATTTCGCATGGGGTATGGGTGCTGACTCCGATAAAGACGGAATTAATGATAATGTTGACAAGTGTCCCAAAGTTCCTGAGGATTCTGATGGATTTGAGGATAATGATGGGTGCCCTGAAGACGACAACGATAATGACGGGATTTCCGATGCACTTGATAAGTGCCCCACTGATCCGGAAGACAGGGATAATTTCGAAGATGCTGACGGCTGTCCGGACAGGGACAATGACGGTGACGGAATTGAAGATGCAAATGACAAGTGCCCGATGGAACCGGAAGACAAAGATAACTTTAACGATGAAGACGGTTGCCCGGATAATGACAATGATGGTGACGGAGTGTCCGATTTGCTTGATAAATGTCCCAATCTGCCGGAAGATATCGATATGTTTGAGGACGACGACGGCTGTCCGGAATACGATAATGACAAGGATGGCGTAGCGGATACAGTCGATAACTGCATAATGGAACCCGAATCTTTCAATAGTTATAAAGACGATGACGGCTGTCCTGATACGATCATAAAGCCTACTGAGAAAGAAACAAAAGTGCTCAACACAAAACTGCGCGCCATCAATTTTAAAACCAATAGCGCAGAACTGTTACCTGTTTCTTTTAAAGCTCTGGACTTTGTAGCCGGTTTCCTCACACAGTACCCGGATCTGCGCTATGAGATTCAGGGTCACACAGATGACCAGGGCTCTGATGATTACAACCTGGTTCTCTCTGCTGCACGGGCCGGTACGGTAAGGGCGTACCTGCTTTCTAAAGGCACTCCTGAAGACCATATCCTTGCCATCGGATATGGAGAGACTATGCCTGTCGCTGATAATAAAACAGCGGCCGGGCGTGCTCTGAACAGAAGAGTGGAGTTCAAGATTATTGAAACTCAGGAAGATTATAACACGCTCAAAACAAGAGAAGAGATGTTCAGAGAAAAGGTGAAGACCTCAAAGATCAAGGGCGCTCAGTTCTAATTTGTTAAGGGCACAGAGAAAGAGAAAAACTCTCTTTTTCTGTGCCCTTTATCCTCAATCTACAGTGTACGGGTTATTATGGGGCCGCCGGTTCTGTTGTAAAAGTACCGGAAATCTGATTAACCGCTGGTAAAAAAAATAAGATTTGATTTCCAGACCTGCCTTGAAGGCTGAATTATACTCGAAGGGCAATGTCCTGATGATTCATAAAGCACTGAAAGTACGCACTGACAGGGAGCCCTGTACCATCATTATGGGGCTGATTTTTGGAAAATAAACAGCATTTAATAAAAAAAGTCAAGGTTATCTGAAGAAACCTTGACTTTTTCAGGCCTCACCCGACAGGCCCCATTCAGCTCTTCTTCAGCTCCTCTGACCAGTAATCATAAAGATCATCAAGCGTCTTCTCAATTGAATAGGTGCTCTTCCAGCCGGTCTGCTCAATCAATCTGGTGTTGTCACCGACCATTCTGCCATGGGTCTTATGCATCTGAAGCTTACGGGGCTCTGTTAAGATCTTAATTTCACGGGGGCATTTTTCAGTCAGGTATTCAAGAATCCACCCCAGCGCGTATCCTTTGCCGCTGCAGACATTGTAAATTTCCCCTTTTTTACCTTTGGTAAGTATATGATAGTATGCTTTTACCACATCCCTGACGTCGGTAAAATCTATTACTGACTCCAGGTTGCCGACCTTTATTACCGGCTCGGAGATACCCAGTGAAATCTCGGCAACCTGTTTTGCCCAGTCTGAGCAGACAAAGAGAGGCGACTGCCCGGGTCCGGTATGGTTGAATGATCTGGTGAAACGTATGTCTGTTCCGAACTGATTGACATATTGCAATCCGGTAAGCTCTGCCGAATATTTTGACACACCATAAAAGTCCACCGGTTCAGGGTAAGATGATTCAGGTATTCTCTCAACGGTATATTCGCGGCTGTACTCTTTTGATGAACCGACACTGAGAACTATGGAATCCGAACAGCTCTTCCTTACTGCGTCAAAAACAGATATTGTCCCCATTATGTTTATTTCCAGAGATCTTCTTGGTGAAACATCAGCCTCTGGAGGAAAACTTATGGCTGCCAGGTGGTAAACATAACCTGGAATTACTTCAAAGAAAAAATCGGCCAGGCTGTCAGTGTTGAGAATGTCCGCCTGGCGGTAGGAAATATCTGGATAGGGACAGGTTTCCCCAATATCGATTCCATATACCTCTTGTCCGTTTGCCAGTAAATATTCAGATAACCACTTGCCTACAAAACCGGTAACCCCGGTAATCATCGCTCTATTGTTGCCTGCCATAGTCAGTTCTTCTGAAAAAGGGAATTAACACAGTAAAATAAATGCAACGAATCTGTTTTCAAAGTGTACAACCAATATTTGAAGCCTTCTGGATAAGGGGGATGGGAATTCCGGAGGTACAACCTTTCAGCCTTTGGCCCCTCAAAAGATCAGAGACTACGGTTTGAGGTTCATGTTTAATCATGCACAAGCGACTGCAGGTCTGGTGATTATGTTTTTGAGGATGACATGGTGAACAGGATTCAGGCTTATAGAGGACAGTTACCATTTCTCCTCTGGGACTCCAGATTTTGGGGTCAGACGGTCCGAACAGGGCAATGACCGGACAGCCGGAAAAAGCCGCAAGGTGGGTAATACCGCTGTCGTTTCCTATATATCCTCTGCACATGGAAAAAAGAGCTGAAAGCAAAGATAAATCCTGATTTTTTAAAACGATGTCCTCCACTGGAAAACAGAGGTCCTCTTCTGCCGGCCCGGATACCCATAAAATTGAATAACCGGAGTTTCTAAGTTCCGATGCGCAGATCTTGAAATTCTCAAAGGGCCAGTTCTTCACCCTGCTTCCACTCCCAGGGCATATTGCTATGGAATTATCGCTTTTAAGTGTTGATCGGGCTTTTTGAAGAACTTCTGTGGGCATTTTCAGCTGAAAATTATGCTCAGAAAATATACCGCTGGAGAACAACGAGATGTGATGATCACTTATATGTACTGGTTTATCGGGGAAGGGGTCCTGACGGTAAAAATAGTCGGGGCCGGCATTAACTGCGTGTTTGACCAGAGGAGAATCGGCATGTGTGAAAAGAACGATTTTTTTGAATCTCTTAAGAGCGCATCTGAGTTCCTCACTGCAGATGTCACAAAAGAGCGATACAAAGCGGCTGCTCTCTATATCCCAAATTTCATTTATCAGTCCGCAGGATCTGGCCAGATTTCCGAAACGGGGTTTGCCCAAAAGCACGATCTCTTCTATTTTGTCTCGTTTTTTCCAGTAATCAATAGAAGGCAGAATGTTCAGGAAGTCCCCAAGTGCACCGTTATGATATATAAGAGCAGACATTTTTTACTGTAAAGGTGATACTGCATCGTAGTTGCGTATTTTCCTGAAAATTTCCGGCCGCTTTCCGGCAGCGATTTCTTCAAGTGATACTCGTTTTGAGCCCTGTTCGCAATCTCCCAGTAAGAGGCAGAATGCGAGGTTCAGTTTTATCAGATTCAACGTGACAGTATCTGAATCAAGAATGAAGTGACTGTCAAGATGCAGCGAAGGGCTCTGGAAATTGAGCGGGCAGCTGATTGCATAAGGAGCGCTGAATTCAGAGCTGCTCAGTGCAAGCCCATGGGTGCGGCAGATAATCGGTCTGCTGGAATAAATACTGCAATTGTCATCTATGAGGAATATGCATTTACTTTCAGTTCTGTTATTTTTCTGTTTCTCTGTGGTAATGCGGCTGATGATAATAAATGCTTCCAGATAGTTTACTGACTCCAGTTCACAGCACATACTGCAGGATGCTTTACAAAAAACATGTTTCTGATACTTCTTTAATGCTGCATTGAAAAAAGAGTCGCAATATGAACATAAAGCTCTGTAGTTCTCGAGAATACCGCCAAGGATAGATTCAAAAGAATTATCTTTCAATCAAGCCCCATCGTTACTTTACCATCCATAATTACCAGGCCGCGGAAAAATTCCCCGGCAGAACCGGCTGACTTAAATGGTCTGGGTCCTTTGCCGGCACCGATATAGAAACCGACCTTGTAGAAGACATCCCCGGGATTGACAGCCTGCGATTCCACATGTACTGCCAGCATATCAACCCTGCAGTTTTTCCAGAAGGGCGGGGCATTCTTTTCGCCTCCGGGCAGATAGTAGAGCCCTTTGGTACGTCCCCAGACAAACTGAAATACGAACTGGCTTTCGATGCTTGCCCAGAATGAGGGGCAGCTTACTTCACGGAATTTTTTCTGGAGTGCGCTGAAAGATTCCCTGAGTGATCCGCTGTAGAACTCAAGATTGTTATTTGTCCAGTGGTCATTTATAAGGTAAACCGGCGACAGATACTGTTCGTGGATCTCAGCGGTTGAATCTGCTGTAATCGAATCAAGCACGATTAATCCCTCATCTCCCCATGTGATCACCCGCAGATCCCTGTGAAAAGCCTTGGTCCCATGTGAATCGAAATAGTTGATTCTTCCGAATGTATCAAAACCATCACGTGTTATCTTGTCATTATGGAATGCCACTTCCCATGTTTTTATTCCGTTTTCCGCAGAGGGGATGCCAAGAAGCGATGCCTTGAACTGGGAGATCAGTTCCGGTTTGTTATGTAAGTTGAAACCGATAAGTGGATGGTTTCCGATCGCTTTCCAGGCAACGCTGCGGATCGCACGTATGTTTCTTCTGTAACACACCTCCACAAAAGGAAAAATATGGCGGGTGTCAACTGCATTTTCGATCTGTCCGGAAGAAAAGTTGCGCTGCTCTTTTGAAAAAGGCAGGCAGGCTAATAGTGAGAGCTCAAGTCCCACCTGACTCTGGAATAAAAGTTCCCATCCCTCATGGTTCTGCTCGAATCCAAAAATCCATGGCCCCTGGTTTTCCTGGGTTGTAAGCAGGCACGTATCCATCCAGGAGAGAAGTCTGCCTGTCAGGTGTAAAGCCCTGGGGTCATTGTGCCACAGTCCCCATGCCTGGGCAAAGGGCTTGGGTATAAACATGGGCATATCCTGTCCGCCGGGAGTATAAATCATTCCCGAAGGAAGGCAGAACCGCAAAAATGTGTCAAAGGTCCGCTGATGGTTTTTGTGGAAGAGATAATCCGGCCTTTCTCTGTTGTGAAAAGAATAGGCAGCCATTGCCAGCACAACCCAGGAGCTGTAAACAAGTACTTCGGGATTAAAGAAACCGTGGTTTTCTGCTGTAAGGTCTGGAAAAAGGTTCTGTGTGGAGACTGTTCTTGATATCGAACTGCCGAAATACTCTGTATGGTCGGTTTTATCGTGAATCGCAGATGCTATATTGACAGACCAGACCTTCAGCGCGTCTTCCCACCCCTGGACGTTCCGGTGGTCAGGGTTGAGGTTTATTGCCCAGGAGAGAATCATCGTGTCCTGTGCGTTTTCCTCTACCTTGGTGTCAATTTCACAGCCGCTTGGGGGAGAGAGGTCGATAAAACGGTTTGCCTCAAAAGCGGTGATCTCCCTTATTCTCTGCAGAAGATCTTCATCCAGTACCTCGCGGCAGAAAACCGAAATAACTCCCAGAAGCGAGGCCCAGAGACTGCTTCTCCAGTTTTCTCCCCACCTCTTACGTTCCAGAAACTCCTCAACATCGAGATTGCCGGTAATATGAGTGTCACAGGCCCACTGGACCCCCTTGCGGATTTTTGCGGCCAGTTCTTCTCTGGATATTATCGCGCTTATCAGATCGCATTCGTTAAGGTAGATATAGCTGCCCAGAATGCAGATAACATTAAGGTGCGGCCGGATCACATATTCTATTACCGGTGAGGATGATCCAACGGTGCGCATATTAAAAGTGGACGGATCAGTACTGCCGAAAATTCCTCTGGAATAATCCAGCTCAGACCATGACTTAAGGTAATAGGGAATGCTTCTTGAAAGAAGCCTCAGTATTTTCTTCGATTCTATTTTATCTGTAAAATTAAGCATCTTAAACCTGTAGCAGTATTGTGAAGTCAGCCCTTTAAAGGCTTGTCCATCGTGTAAATAGTAATTGAATCCTTTTCAGCTGCAGCTTTTACCTTCTTTGCGAATTCTCTGGCTGTGTTGGAATCATAAAGAACAAGAAATGAATCCCCGAAAAATCGCGGAAGCCTGTCTCCTTTGAGCCAGGCTAAATTCAGGTTAACCTGCTCGCGGAGAAATGATGGATCGGAACCTGAATATCCTATTCCCAAATATGTCATCTGTTTTCCTTGAATTGTGAAAAGAGCCGGTCAAAAGCTCTGAATCAACAAAAATAATTAAAGTGAAATGGTTTTAAAGAATAGATTACAATTACGGGCTTTAGTATCGGTAGATTGTACCTGACTTATGCACAAGGAATAAGTGCAATTCGCACTGATCCGGGTGCATTAGTCGGGTTGTATATGACTCAGCCGCGTGGGGGTCTTAGAAGCTGTCTGGGAAACGCGGCTTCCTCAAAAGCTCTCTCTGTGCCGAAAATCGGAATAGTGCCTTCAAGTTGAAATTCAAGAAGCTGCGGTTCGATTGCTTTGGATGGGTCAAGAATGGCCAGAAACTTTTTGTTTTTCTGGAATGTTTCATTATAATTGAGCAGATTCCGGCTTGCGGCTTCATCTATCGACACCACCTCAGACATCTTAATAGCTGTAGCTCTGAAGAATGATCCAAGCCCCTTTTCGAGCTCTTTATTTAAAATGTCAGAGTTCTCTTCATTGAGAGTACCTATAAGCTTTATCAGAGCAAATCTAGTCTTCTGATAATAGTAGACGTCCAGAAAACCAATTTCTGAAACAGGTTTTTCTTTTGTACTGGTCTCTGCGATCTCCATACCAAGAAAAGTGTCTGGAGCTTTTATTCTGGTGATCAGATTAAGCACAGTTTTAAGGGGCAGGTGCAGCGTAGTAGCAATAATCTTAGGGTCAACCTGCCTTTTTATGAGTCTGTAGAGACGATGATAAATTTCATCCGATAAATCGCAGTATTTGACAGCCACCATACCCCCGGTAAGCAAAATGAGTATACATCATTTTACAGCTTTTTAAGCAGCACGTCAATACTGGCAGTTGATGTAGAGGCAGTGATAAGAATAAGTGAGCAAAGGAACAGGTAATTTAATGACAAATGCCATTTTTTTGGGGAGTTAGCGCAAGCCTTCTGGTTTTGGTTTACCTTCTGAAGCCATGGATTAAAAACCATACTAACGCAAAAATAAGCGGGAACCTGGAACGCAAGGAACTGCCATTGTATTACCTGACAAGTACCCTGCACAACTAGGGTCCTCCGTGCGTCCCCCCTGTAAGAGCTGCTTATTTAGCAATACCGGTGCCCGGGAGTGACGCGGGACAGAGGCCTTTAGCTGAATATTCTTAATTTTTTGTTTCATCCATACTTTTTCTTCAATACGTTACAATTCGCACAATAGAATGTTCCTTTCAGGGGAACCCAGAACAACAACCAAGGAGTAACTATTAAGAATAAAGAGGAAGAGTGGTGGAGCTGAGGGGGATCGAACCCCTGGCCTCGACATTGCGAACGTCGCGCTCTCCCAGCTGAGCTACAGCCCCGATATGAAAATTATCAATTACGAATTTAAAACTACGAACTCTACAGTCAAAAAATACTCTTTAAGACTCAAACTGTCAAGAACACCGCAACAGTCACCTGGTCAAGGCGTTTCTGACTGCCTTCAAAATAGCTTTACTGCTGTAGGTGGCCCCTGAAATTACATCCACTTCAAGGCTCTGCTCTTCAAGTATGTTATCGCGTATTGCCTCTGCGGGAGCTCCTTTGCCGCTTTTATGCTCAACGTACTCGATTGAGGTAATCTGATGATCTTTAACAGCTACCTTAACCTTTACTGAGATGGGGAACACCTTATAGTTTCCGGAGTAGGTCCCGTCAGCTACCTTGCTCAGATCGACATCTTCGATTTCCGATGCAAGCAGTTTAATCAGATTTTTCTGCACAGACGCCTTGAACATTTTGGTCCCTATAAAAGAGCCTGCAAAGATAAGTGCCGCAATAGCCAGAATGGTAAAAAGAACTTTGTCCTTCATGTAATGCTCCTTCCTGATATGATTGTAAATTTTCCGTTCTGTTAAATCAAACCTCTTTTTGGGCCAGAAAAACCTCTTCCTGGGCACTCTTATCGGCATCCATTCTGGCATAAATGGGATGGACCTCCTTCTGCAGTTCCGGAAGTGCTCTGGCGAAAGCGAATGCCCCGCTTAAACAGATCAGCCCGCCAAATGCAAGTGTAAATGGTGCACCTGCAATTTTTGCCAGACTTCCCGCCAGAAGAGATCCAAATGGCGCCATGCCAATAAACGACATTGTAAAAAAACTCATGACCCTTCCCCGCTTGTCATCATCGACTATGGTCTGCAGGATTGTGTTGGCTGAAGCCGTTTGAAGCATCACTCCAAGACCGGTCATGATCATCAATATAATTGACAGCAGAAAAAAGTGGGAAAAAGAGAAAGAAATCAGCCCCAAACCGAAAATCGTTGTCGAGAATGGCAGTATCCTGCCAAGCCTGACTGATCTTCTTCGGGAAGCCAGATAAAGAGCTCCTGTAAGGGCTCCAAAACCCGATGCTCCCATCAGAAGCCCAAAGGTATGGGAGTCGCCCGAGAAAATCTCCCTGGCAAACACCGGAAGAAGTACCACATAGGGCATTCCCATAAGGCTGACAAGCCCGATAAGCAACATTATAGATTTGATGGGCGGAGAGCCGAAGGTATAGCTGAATCCCTCTTTCAGTTCCTTTATAATCTTCTTGCTTTGTCTGTTCTTCTTGCAGATGTTAAGCTTCATAATAAGCAATGAGCAGATCACAAAGAGATAACTGATGCCGTTTACAAGAAAACAGACACCCTCATTTGTTAAGGCTATCAGAAATCCTGCTATAGAAGGGCCGATCAGCCTGGCGCCATTTACCATTGATGAGTTCAGGGCTATCGCGTTACCCAGATCCCGCTTGTCGTCCACCATCTCTACTATTAATGACTGCCTGGCCGGAATGTCTATTGAATTTACACAGCCTGATAAAAAACTTAGCAGGGCGATGTTCCAGACTTCAATTGTGCCGGAAAAATAGAGGCCTGCCATTGAAAATGCCAGTAACATCGAGAGAATCTGTGTGACGATCAGGATATGATACCTGTTTCGGCGATCACTGAGGACCCCTGCAAACGGGGAAAATAAAAAAGACGGGATCTGGCCCAGAAAACCGATAAATCCAAGAAGGAAAACTGAATCTGTAACACTGTAAACCAGCCAGGGCATGGCTATCTGCTGGATCCAGGTCCCGATCAGGGAAATGCTCTGTCCTGTGAAAAAAAGACGGTAGTTTCTGTACCTGAGGGAGCGAAACGTGTTCTTCAGACGGCCGGATATTCCTGTGGCCACTTTTGATTCTGTATTCATCTATTTGTGTTAATCTACCCTGTTTCCGGATGCAGCTTTGTTTTCTGCTTAGATGAGTGGAGGGTGATTTTAAAAATAGTTCATCGCAGCGTGATGATATATAAAGAAGTGTATACTAAAAGCGTTGGTTTTAGCCTGACCTGCTCTTTGATTTTCAGGTTTCACCAATCAGTTCCTGCCGGATCATTGCTGATCCCCTTTATTTATTAGATGTTTTATCAGTAGTGTCCGGTAAAGATTAACTGTTTGTAAATCTCATAGCTAATAGAAAGCTTCCTGAATAGGCGTTTTATTAAATTTCATTAATTCATCAAAGTTGACTCTTAGTACCTCAAAAAGGCTTTT
>JAAYYB010000328.1 GCA_012515615.1 Fibrobacter sp. | reverse complement strand
GACCGGCCTGCTCCCCCTGTTCGGTTACCCTTACAAGAGAGGCCGTCTCTACATGTCAAATGAGCAATTAACATGGATAGACCCTTTCATCTATCAAGAGTGGCCAGTTCGACTGGCACACCAAAGTTCGCAGAGGGAAAACCGCAAATGTGAAAAAATGAAGACACAAAGTATAAATGCTCCGCGTTTACAGATTGGTAACAGAGATTATAATAATCACTACTGCATGAAACCGGGATTCTTATAAAAGCGAAGCGTTTACCCCTTTGCACCTTTGCGTTTTAACTCTTATTCCGAAGTAGTAAACGGCTTTACAGAGTAACAGGCAGGAATAAAGAGCGGATTTTAACGCAGAGGGCGTAAAGTACGCTGAGGAAAAACCCCAAGGTGAAAAAATGAGGACACAAAGTATTAATGCTCTGCGTTTTAAACTCTCATCTTGAATAATAGCAGAAGTATTATATGAAAATGAGTCTGAGCGCATTCATGCGCAAAAGACAACCGGTTGGAAAACAGGCCAAAGCTGTAATTCAACTGTAAAGCACCGGGTACAGTGCATTACAGCTGTTGGCTACGCAGCTTGTGATGTTGTGGCCACAAGCCGGACCTTCCAGATTCCTGAAAGGCTATAATAATTTTAATCTACCACCAGTTCGCTACTGCGGCCGCAAATGCGTTTGAAAATGTGATGACCTGACCTGCCTACGAAAATGGTGGACAACAAGGGGTGATAGCGCAAGACCGGCGTCTTCGACGGGCTTGAGCGAAAGAGGGGGCACCCTCTTCCAAAAAATCCGTATCCCTGATTATTATTTGTATTGGGGCACCCTCTTCCAAAAATTCTTTTTCTTGCTTATTACTTGTATTGGCCCCGCCTCTTCACCAAAAAAAATTACGAATCAGGAAATTATGAACTACGAATTACAATTACGGGATTCCGCCAGTTCAGGCCGGCATTTATTTTTCATTTGATGCTTGAGTTTATTACTGATCAGGAGATCTACAAGAGGGTGCTGATTGAAGAGGTACCCGGTACTGAAAATTTTATCTGGCTGGCGACTTCCGATTTAAAAGACCTCCATATTCAGCACAACAGAAAGTTTATCCCTTTCCTGGAGGTAATTTCCGATCTTCTATCCAGAGATGTTTCGGTGCGTTTGATTCATGCGAAAGAACCGGGACAGGTTTTCCGGGAGGAGTTCGACAGGTATCCAAATCTTGCCAGATCACTCGAACGCCTGCTTTGCCCCAGAGTTCACTTCAAATCTATCATTATCGATGGCAGGTTTGCCTACTCAGGAAGTGCCAATCTGACCGGAGCTGGAATGGGGGCAAGAAGTGAGGGGAAAAGAAACTTTGAGGCAGGCATCATAAGTACCGAAAGTGCAATCGTGGGTCAAATCATGCAGCAGTTTGATAATGTATGGATGGGCAAATACTGTTCGGATTGCCGCTTTTCAGGCAAATGTCCCGACAGAGATGAAATGTTAAACTGATAAAGAACCATGTAAGAGGAAATCTTATGTGCAAAAAAGTACTGATCATTGGTGCAGTTGTTTTGATTCTTGTCGCTGTAGCAGTAATAGCAGTCAGAATCCTGAACTCAAAAAAGTGACAGGGGACGGACTACTTTTTTGATTTTATGAAAAGAGAAAAAAGTAGTTTTTCCCTGAAAATGCCAGAGCATTGAAGGAATCGAGCCGATTACCAAGGACAATTATTTTTAATCCAGCTTAACTCAAAAAGGCGCACCTGGTGGGAAAGATAAAAAGTAAATAGAAGGTACAGAAAAATCTAAACCCTACCCTCTTCACCGTACTCTTTTATTATCTGCCCGGCCCAGTCAAACAAAACCCGCGACAACTCATAAAAATTGATTTCCTGAGCGAGCTGATCACATTTCATTTCCAGATATGTTTTCAGAAGAATATGCTCTTCAGGGCTGACTTTTTCTATGAGATCACTGTGTTTCTTGATATAGATACCGGTACGGTAATAGTAGAGGGCCTGTATAACAAATACTGCTCCCTTATAGAGAGACTTCAGGATTCCAGGATCTTTTTCATGAATGATGTTGTGTCCGCACAGATGATAAATATTGCATGCTCCGGTCAGGATAGCGTTTCGGATATCACACCTGGTTAGTTGAGGTAGCAGAGTCTTCAGCTCACCTAAAAGGGGTGTCGTGTCATGATAAAACTGAAACAGATCAGCTTTGCTCCAGTTAAATAACTCCTGTTTTCCTGATATAAAACCACAGATCTTGTCCCTGTAAGGCAACCCTGAAATTGCATTATCATAGGCTTTAAGGTCATCTGCCTTCAAAATGTCAAGGATAACCACCATATCGATGTCGCTTTTTTCATCAGCTTCATCTCTGCCGTAACTGCCCTGGAGTCCAATAAACAGAAGGCGTGAACCAAAAAGAGCTTTTACAATTTTAATATACTGATTAATCCATGTTTCAAGGTCTATTTGCATTTAAATAATATAGTATCAGGCAGGTGATGAATATCCCATCGCCAAAGGTATGCCTGAAGGATCTTTTCAATTGGGCAAACAGTGTCACCGCAAATTATTTAAGCCGGTTCTCTAAGTGGGGGGACGTTTAAATAGGGGTCGGACTACTTTTTTAATTTTATAAAAAGAGTAAAAAGTAGTTTGACCCCGAAAATGCAACCCTGCCTGGCCCCCCGAAAACCACCCCAGAGATGACTTAGTGCCAGGCCCTAAGTCCCTGTTTCACCTCAGGGGTGAAAAAGTGACAACGCTAAATTCCCAAATTCACCTCTGAGGTGACATAAAGTGAAGCAGAGAAAAAAGTAGTTTGTCCCCGAAAATGCAACCCTGCCTGAACCCCCGAAAACCACCCCAGAGATGACTTAATGCCAGGCCCTAAGTCCCTGTTTCACCTCAGGGGTGAAAAAGTGACAACGCTAAATTCCCAAATTCACCTCTGGGGTAACATAAAGTGAAGCAGAGAAAAAAGTAGTGTGTCCCCGAAAATGCAGACCTGCCTAAACCCCCGAAAACCACCCCAGAGATGACTTAATGCCAGGCCCTAAGTTCCTTTTTCACCTCAGGGGTGAAAAAGTGACAACGCTAAATTCCCAAATTCACCTCTGGGGTGACATAAAGTGAAGTATGGTCAGAATAATTTTTGGGGCTGCCCGGTCGGTTGTCTGGTCGCAGAACAGGGTTTTCCTCCTCTTGCAGGCCTCACAGTAGTACTCCTTTCTTTAAAAACGACACGTTTGACATTTTGTATAACATTTGCTATACTATGATCGTATTATTGTTATTGTTAAAAGGAGCGTTTCATGCAGAAGGTTAATATCAGAGATTTAATGCATAATTTTTCCAGATATCTTAAAGATGTGAAAGAGGGCGATTGTATCACAATCCTCGAAAGGAATAAAGCGGTTGCAGATATTGTTCCGCATAACCCTAATGTTCGGTATCCCGGATGGAAGCGATCTATTATAAAACGGTCTATTTCCGGGGAAAGTTTTTCTGAAACGGTAGTGAAGAACCGAGAGAAAGAACTATGACGGCATTTATTGACACATCTTCTCTTTTTAAAAAATATCTGGATGAAAAGGGTGCCGATACATTTGACGCACTTCTTCAGCCGGTGTCTGATATTATCATAGCACCAATCACACTGCTTGAAATCAATTCAATAATTGAACGGAGACTTCGGGAAAAAACCTTGAGTACTCACGATGCAGATTGGATCGAAAAAGAGTTCATGCTGGACCTGAATTTTTATGGAGTTGTTGAATTTAATGAGGCATTGAATTCAGAATGTATTCGGGTGATAAGAAAGTATCAGATGAAGGTACTCGACGGAATTCAACTTTCTTCAGCCATTGTTGCTAATCCTGATGTGCTTATTGTTTCAGACAAACATCTTTATAAATCTGCTACCCAAGAGTTGAAGCGGGTAGAATTTGTTGGATGATACTATTTTGAGATTACCTGAAACCTTTCCGTTTTTTTCTTTGGTCTAACCAGGTTCTCCCCCCTGATACCTGTCCTGTTCGTGGAGCTAAGGGTTGCCTTAATCGGGCTGGGGTCGGACTACTTTTTTAATTTTATAAAAAGAGAAAAAAGCCCAACTCAAAAGAGCCGTCCGGCAATCGTGGGAATAGCATTCTCAACTCTTAAGATCCTCTGGCCAAGTGTTACTGCCTGGAACCCGTTTTTTTCCAGAAGTTCCACCTCAAAAGGAATAAAGCCCCCTTCAGGACCGATTACAAGCGTGACCGGACGGTTCACCGCATGTGGACAGAACTGCTGACAGTAGGGATGAGCCACAAGGGCCATAGTTCCTTTTGAGATATCCGGCAGTTCATCTTCAACGAATGGCTTGAACCTGTTTCTGATCACAATTTTTGGTACTATGGTATCTTTTGCTCCCTCCAGACCAAGCATCAGATGCGCCTGGAGGTTTGCGTCTTTAAGAAGGGGTGATGACCAGTAGCTTTTTTCAACTCTCCAGCTCTCTATTATATAGATCTTTTTGATACCCAGTGCGGTTGCGACTTCGATAGATTTCTTCAGGCTCTTGGGCCTGGGGAGGGCCATAACCAGAGTTAGAGGAAGCGGGGGCGGGGGCGGATCTGTAAGACTAACGGTCAGCTCAATTTTATCATTATCTATGCTTTCAACGGTGCCTGTTCCTAAAAGACCATTAATGAGTCCTACTTTTAACTGATCTCCGGGAACAGCACGGAACACCTCCATGACATGCTCTTTTCGACGCCCTTTTATGAGAACTTTCTGGTGAGAATTATCTGTAAAATCTGTTTCTGATAGCAAAATCAGGTTCATTGCTCCCCCTTTTTGGGCCCGGAATTCGATAGAGCTTTTAGAATGATCTTTGTTATGCCCCGGATCAGTGCGAATTGCGCTCATCCCTTGTGCATAAAGGCTCAGATTTGTATCAAATTAAATGTCATCTTTGCAGTGTCAGCCGGCAAGGCTCTTTTTAAATCAGCATCAATATTTCTGAAAAGGAACCTAAAAAATATATTACATATCTGCTTTAATTATCTTAGTTTAGAGAAAACAGGATATATAAATAGATGAGTGCAGAAATAACTTCCCCGGAAAATATCACACCAGGAAATCCACAGACTTTTGGCCGTTACGTAGTTAAAAGTTTACTGGGTGAGGGTGCCATGGGACGGGTTTATCTGGCTGAGGATCCTGTATTACAGCGTCAGCTGGCAATAAAGGTTATAGCGCTGGAGAAGACGCTTGATCAGACTACCCGGAAGGAGTATCTGGAGAGGTTTTCAATAGAAGCCAGGGCATCGGCCAAACTGAGCCATCCATCTATTGTTGCCGTGCATGATGCAGGGCAGCAGAACGGAATACCCTGGATTGCTTTTGAGTATGTCAGGGGTGAGGGGCTCGATCAGGTGCTCAAAAGCAATAAAAAGCTCTCCTTTGAAAGAATATGCACCATTTCTGTACAGATCGCCTCCGCACTTCATCATGCGCATGAGCACAAGATAGTTCACCGTGATGTAAAGCCTGCAAACATACTTCTTGACAGCCGCACCGGAATCGCGAAGCTTACTGATTTCGGGGTTGTCAAAGCGCCCTGGACCGGGCTGACCCAGTCAGGAACCTCAGTAGGATCTCCGGGCTACATGTCTCCGGAACAGATTGACGGATCACAGATAGATGCCAGAAGCGACCTTTTTTCTCTCGGCGTTGTCATTTACGAGATGATAACCGGAAAACACCCTTTTGTAAGGGATACTGTTCCTGCCACTTTCTTTGCGACAATCTCCGGAAATTACGAACCTATCTCTAAACTTCGTCCTGAAACCACACCGGAGCTTCAGAATGCCGTCGCCGGGCTTTTGGCTGTCAAGCGGGATAACCGGATTGGCACAGCCACGGACCTTATCACGATGATATCGCGAAAAGACCAGGAGCCTGGCACTGTTTTTATCAGCCCGGGCCAAAAAAAACGTCCGCTGCTGCAGGACAGTATTGTTACTGGTAAATTTGCAATTCGTGAGATGGCCCAATCGGTAGCGGAACATGTAAAAAAGAACCGGAAACCCGCAATTCAAAAGCTCAGGGCATTTCTAATGAAAGTCTCAGAGATCCTGAGTCGCCTTATTGCCTTTACAACAAGAAGTGCAGCCATTTTGATAAAACGTTTTCAGGCCCTGCCGGCTTCAACCAGAAAAACTGTTACTGCGGCAGGGGCAGCTCTTCTTATATTGACAATAGCCATCGGGACGGCAGTCACCTTGCGAGCTGTTTTCATACCCCGGCAGGCAAAAAGCAGCACTGTATTGGAAGTAAAGTTGCCTTCCGGACTGCTTCACCGCTTTGACAACCTGCTTGCTGACGATGATCTTGACAGTGCGCAAGCTATAAGAGACAGCCTCAACCAGTACAGGAAACTTTCTTTGTGGGTAAAGCTTTTCGATGCCAGGATACTGCTGGCAGATAAGGAATATGAGGCTGCCGCGGACAGCTTCACCAGCCTCAGGAATGAGGGGGGTAAAAATCTGATTAAAAATCAGATGCCCGGCATCCTGAAGGACATCGAAGAGAAATTTACAGAGGGCAGGGCCCCGGAACCTCTTATCTATCTGGCAAAAAACGTGCTCTCTATCCATGAACAGAAGAGAGCAGAACGGCTTCTCTTTGATGAGCACTACTGGAAACGATGGAACATGGTAAGGGTTTTCGAAGCAGCAGGCAAGAAGGTTGATATGGTAAAAATACACATACTCGACCTTCAGACAGCGGGCAGTTTTACTACACGGATCAGAGCAGCAGAGAAGCTGGGGGAATTAGGAGATCCCCGTGCTGTCCCGGCCCTCCAGAATGCACGGGACAAGGGGTTGAGAGATCCCTTTGTAGCCTCAGCCGCAAAAGATATCCTCGACCGGTATTTCAAGAATAAGAAACAGGAGTGAGCTTCAAAGGGGATTCATTCCCCCCTGCCCCTGTGAGCCGGCCTTTACCCACACTTATCGTCTGTTCATTTCAGGGCAGAAGTTCCGGAAACACGACTCTCATTCTCTCCAGATCATCATCGGAGTAATCCTTTCCCCTGAGGACCTTCATAAATGAATAGAGATCATCAATATTGAGCGTGAACTTGTAATCCGGAGCCTTCTCTTTGATCTTTGAAAAGTGGCCCAAAACCGATTTAAAGGTGACGGGTTTTACAGAACGCGCTCTTGGTTGCTCCATCTCTGCTTCAAGGACCTCTTTTTCTTTTCCTGCTGGAGCTTTAAGGGTTTTCTGGATAATCTCTTTTGCCCTGTTCCATGAGATCTCCCCGTTTTCCAGCATCCCCTTCATCCTCACATCAACCATTGGTGCAAATTTCAGTATCTCTTCGATCCAGGGAGTGCTTTTATCTAAAAATTCGGCAATTCTCGATGCGGGCCAGTTTACATTATTCAGATATATGACAGTTTCGAAGTAATCTGTGATTCTGGTATCGAGTCTGTCAGCGTTGAGCTTTAGGTTAAGTGCCCTGATCTCATCGGGATCACCTGCCACAACCCGCACATCAACACGATCAAAGTATCCCGGATTGTTTTTTCTGACATTCTTTATGGCTTCCATGCGATGAAAACCACCAACAAGATAAAATTCTCCGTCATTTCTTTCCCATACTACAAGCGGTTCAAGAAGGCCATTTGTGAGGATGTCTTTTTCAAGATGGCTCACTTTAGCAAGACTGAGCTGGCGATGGTTTCCGATTACCGGATGAACAGCGATTTTTTCGAACTGCAGATATTCATATCTTTTTGTAGTCAGCATTTGATCTCCAGAGGCTAAAGGATAGTAAAACAACAGATAAAATTTAGTTCCTGCGGTTTTCTATTTCCAGAAATGTTAAAAGTGTAATTTAAACTGAAAGTCGCAGCCGGGGAGAACAAAAATTCGTAAGATGTTGAGATGTTAAGGCTTGAAAGCATTGCAGGTCTTATCGACAAGGTAATAAGATCAAGATGCCTGAAAGCCTTAGCGCTCAACAGATTGCGATTTTTTGCCTCATCCAACTGCGATTTTTAGGTTTAAAGGTGATTTTTCTGCTGTCACCATTACATTTTTATCATATAAAGCATACTACTGATATATAATTATACATCATCTTTTCCAGCGGAACTGCAGATTGACTTTAAAGAGCGGTTTTTTCAGATTCAGGCTTTCAAAAGATCTTCTATCGATTATTCTACTCTTTCTGTTCTTAGCAGCAAATGCTTACAAGTGCACCGTCTTCAGATTGACTCTTTGCGACCTGAAAAATCCATATTTTACCACAACCGCCGGTTATTTCTTCACATATCTGATGCTTTGTTCATTTGTAATTCTGATGATCCTGAGACTAAAGCAGTTCTGGCTATCGGCCGTGTTTTATGTTCTTCAGCTTCTTTTCTTAACCATTAATCTCTCCTACTATTTTTTCTTCGAGGGATATCCACACCTGAGCCAGTATATTCACCTTTACAAAGAAGTCATAGAGCTGGTTGCACACTCCGGGGCTCGTTTTGAACCGGGACTGCTGATTGTCCTGATCGATTTACCTCTTTTTGCCGGGGTGTTTTTTCTAAGGAGGGAAATCTCTTTCCGTAATCCGGTGATCAGGTATTCGTTTTATCTCCCCTTTCTGATTTTTCTCATAAAATTCGCCCGCTGGGATAATGTAAAGGACTCAAATCTCTTTAATACAATGGATGACCGCTATACCGGAGAGCTTCAGGCAATACAGAAATTCGGCATCGGCCCGGTAAACCTTGTTAATCTGTTCAGATTGAATCAGAATACAAAGAACCTGAAGATACTTGGAGACAGAGGAAAACTTATCGAGGCTCAAATCGACACAACAAAAGAGACTCCCGGATTCTTTCTGATCCAGGTAGAATCCATGGAATCCTTTATAGTAAATAAGAAGCACAAGAAAAAACATGTCACCCCGTTCCTTAAAAGTCTCAGTAAAACCGCAATTTACTACCCCTATGTGCTCAGCTATCACAAAGCCGGATCAACATCAGACTGTGAGTTTTCTGTAATAAACAGCCAGGAACCGCTTGACCAGTTTCCATCGATGAAAATCAGGAACTACAATTTTCCCAACTCACTTGCAAAGAGCTTTGTAAAAGACAGTTTCGAGGTGAAGATCTTTCACGGTAATCGCGGCGAATACTTTAACCGCAGAATTGCTTTAAAAAAAATGGGTTTCCCTGCTTTTTACGACATCTTTGATATGAAGCTCAAAGAGGTATGCTGGGGCGCCCCGGATCATGATGTATTTAATTTTACCCTCAATTCAATGAAGTCCGCACGTGATCCGTTTTTCTATTATGTAATTACTATGAGCAGCCACGAGCCTTTCACTTTTACAAGATCTTATTACCATACCACCTGGTTCGATGATATAAGCGAAAAAAAGGTCCAGAACTACTTCAAATGCATGTCCTACATCGACAGCACTTTAAAAAGTGTGATACAGGAGATAAGAACGCACAAACCCAATACAGTTATAATGATTTACGGTGATCATACTCCAGGCATAAAAGATGGTCCCTACACTCAGGCCTCTTTTAAAGAATCGGGCATCTATTATGAGTTCACGCCTTTATTCATCATAACACCCGATAATCGGAAGTATTCTGAAAAAAAGAGAGTGGCCTCTTTTCTTGACATCGCACCTACAGTTCTTTCTATCACAGGAAACTCCCATGGCATTCATTCTTATGGAGTAAACCTTCTAGAACCGCAGGATAATTTCAGGGCTGTTCCCTTCCGCGGTACAATGCTTGAAAGAGAAAAACTGTTCGCTAAAATTGATTCTGTTTTCAATCACATAAAGTGAGCAAACAGGCTTCGTTTTTATGCTTTCTGCCAAATGATATCCTGATGGGGCGACGCCTCAATACAGTAAAACGCAGGTTATTCCGTTTGGTTCAGTTTAGCCGGTTACATTTTTTAGGCTGTTTTTAACAATAAAATAATTTTTTTGTGTTTTTTGACATTTTTTAGGCTATATTATGGTTACATGATTTTAGTAACATTGTACACATAACTTAAAAGGAGCCCTCCATGAAAACGGTCCGGACTATCTTTTTCTTTTTTCTGGCACTTACCCTGGCATCATTTTCCGGCATCAGTGAGGCCCAGGACCTCTGCCAGCCAGTGGGATGGGCGACACAGAACGGCGGGGTAACTGGCGGCGGCAGTGCAACCCCGGTTGTAGTGTCAACGTACAATGATCTAAAAGCAAAACTTACCGGTTCCGATAAGGTAGTTCATATAAGCGGCACTATCACAATCCCCGCCGGCGGGAGGATAACGATTCAGGATCAGACCGGAAAAACCATTTTCGGGCTCCCGGGATCAAAAATTGTTTCTACAGACCGCAGTGCTGATGGTTCCGGAATTTTCTACATCAAGAGATGCAAAAACTTCATCATGCGCAATCTTGTCTTAGAAGGACCCGGTGCCTACGACACAGACGGATACGATAATTTCTGTTTAGACAACTGTCAGAACTTCTGGGTCGACCACTGCGAATTTCATGATGGCATGGATGGAAACTTTGACATTAAAAGCGCATCTGACTTTATCTCTGTTACCTGGTGTACCTTCAGCTACGAAAAGCCCCCGATCGCCGGAGGCCCCGGAGGTTCAGATGACCACAGATATTCAAACCTGATTGGATCCTCAGATGGAGCGACCGGTGATAAGGATAAATTAAATGTTACATTTTATTACTGCTGGTGGGGAGAAGGGTGTCGTGAACGTATGCCCCGCGTGAGATACGGAAAAATTCACATGGTAAATAATCTCTTTAACAGCAAAGTCTCAAATCATTGCATACGCGCCGGATACAAGGCAGATATTCTGGCGGAAGGCAACTATTTCGACAATCAGAAAAAACCTATTGACGAATACGATGGCGACTACACGGCCATAAAGGGAATAAACAACTATGGAGCTGCCAACATATCAAAGAACACTGCATTTGACCCCCCTTACGACATTGCGGTTGCAAACCCCCAGGACATTGTGACCCCAATCAAAAACTGCGGCGGCGCCACACTGTCTGCCCCGACCGGATGCTCTTCATGCGGTGGCGGCTCAATCAACCAGTCTCCTTCTGTAAGCATCACTTCACCTGCCGATAATGCCTCTTTCAGCGCACCGGCTCAGATTACCATTAATGCAAACGCCAGTGATCCTGATGGTTCTATAAGTAAAGTTGAATTTTACAACGGCACTACACTTCTTGGTTCTGATAACAGTTCTCCGTATTCATACACATGGTCGAATGTGACAGCAGGCACATACACTATCACCGCAAAAGCGACAGATAATAAGAATGCAACCGGAACATCTTCAGGGATAAAATTAGTTATAAATGACCCCTCTGTTCCATCGTTGACAGCCACATCCAATACAACCCAGTCCGTTGCTTCCGGTTCAGCAATAAGTCCGATAGTCTTCACATGGGGCGGCGCGGCAACAGATGTAAGCCACACTACTCTGCCTGAGGGGCTTACAGCACAGAAGAATTCCCAGGCAAAAACTCTTACTGTGTCGGGAACCCCTGTCTCCGGAGGATCTTTCAGCGTATCGACAATCGGCGGAAACCCCAGTGTGACACTCAACGCAACCGTGTCAATCTCTATACAGGGTTCTGTTCTTGCCGACTGGTACCCCTTCCAGGAAAACCCGCTCACACTTGATTTTATCTCTTTTACAAACGCATCTGTAAGTACCGACTTCTTTGACCAGACAAAACCGGCCAACGGTGTAGATTATACTCCGGGAGCGCTGAGATTGAATACCGGCGTCGGTACCATGAAACTTGAGCTGAAGACCCTTGATGTGCTGAAGATCCGCATGTATGCCACCGGGGGAAGGACATTGAAAGTAACTTATGGCACTAACGGAACAGAAAATACCTGGAATTCCGCCGAGCAGTTCGAAAGCGGTGCTCACGAACTTGACCTTACCGATATGATACCGGCACTGGTCTCTTCACAACCGGTTATTGTAAATATTATTAACAACCGCACAGATGGCGGGACGTTGAATATTCATGATCTCTATGTGGAAGGAACGGTTGACAATACCTCTACTGGCATTTCAACTTTCGCAGGCGCAAAAGCCCACATCAGAAATATCGGTTTTATAAACACCGGCAAATCGCTTCTCTTTTCATCATCAGTTTTGAAACCGGTAAGAATTCTGGACGTTATGGGAAAAACAGTCTGGGCAGGGGCGGTATCGGGAAACCTTGATATAAGCAGACTGAATAACGGGATCTACCTTTTGAGGGCAGGGGAAATTACCGAAAGGTTTATAAAAAAGTAACTCTATATTATTTGACATAAAAGAGGCATGCTGACGGGGAAGTTTTCCAGACAGCATGCCTTTTTCTTTTCGGTTAATACGTTCCAAACCGGTGCTTTACATTGAAATAACGGCAATTAATACAAGGGATTGTCCATACTCAGGGACACCTCTGAGTGCTTTGCCAGTCAGGGTCAAAAAGATCTGCCCATGCGGCCGATGATGAATCGATATCGCAGAGTTTATTATTGGCCAGATCAAGCGCCCCGGAAGGCGATAAGCGGTTGAAAGATCCCGGCAGAGAACTAAGCTCATTTGCTGAAAATTCAAGAACCCTGCAATCTTTCAAATAACCAATTTCCGGAGACAGGTACTGAAGGCCATTACTGTCAAGGTACAGTTCAAACAGGCGCATTCGGCCGACTTCCGGAATTACTTCAGGCAGCGATGTATTCCCAAGGTCAAGGATTCTTACCTCCATTAACTTTTCAATTTCCACCGGAAAAAAATTCAACTTAAAACCCCTGAGAAAAAGTCCCGAGATACGGCCATTTCTGAAACTGCAGACCGAATCAATCGGAACCTTTCCGTACCCAAGAGTATCAAGGATCTTTTTGATTGTTATCGTGTCACATGTGCCGTCAAAACAGGGCTTAATCGGGCGTGGCTCCAGATTAAAAGATCCTATGTTGCGCATTTCTCCATTCCCGATGTCAAGAGTAACATCCATGGCGCCGGATCTGCCCCATGCCCCCTCATGATTAAATGGCTGTGATCTAAAGTGGAAAACATGGACACCCGGCGGAACTGTAATTGAAAACTGACCGAAAGTGTCTGTATAAACTGAGCGCTCCAGTCCATATACCTGAACGTAACCGGAGGCGCTGTCTTCTCTTTCAATATTAACAGTTCCTTCTACCGTGGAAACCGGTAAAAGCTGCCCGGCATCAAGTTTGTAATGCTCTCCCACTTTTATAACTTCTATACGCCTGAGAACCGAATACGAATCACCCAGGGAGGCCTCGATGCAGTATTGACCAGGCAGAACACTGTCGATAACAAATGAGCCGTTCTGACTGGTTTTTGTATCTGCAATTGAATGAGTTCGGAGGTACTCTTCTGACAACGCGGAATCCGCAAGATAATCAACTGGCCGCAGCCTGATATCGACATCTCCCGCAGGATTACCATCTGCATCATTTATCAAACCATCAAGCGAACTGACCTCCGTGCTTGAAGCTCCGCCGGCAGTCTGCACCGGATTATTCACTGAGCAGGCGCCCCAAATCAGAATCATAAACAGCGCACTGTATAAGCTAAGCGCCAGCTTATTACATCCCTGCATTTTTTGTACTCCTGCTCACTGGAAATAAATTCAGCGTTAATTGACATGCGAATTCGGGACTGCCATCGATACGCGCCATTTCCATAAGTTGATTGTGAAGCTCTCTTATCCGCAACTTAAACAGATCAAAAGTCTCCCTGGAAATGGAAAATGTCGTAGATGTCATCATACGGTCGTGAATCTCAGTTCTATCATATGCCTGCATTGCCATCTGCAGCATCGAAACCTGAAATTTCTCGATCACAAAAGCATCCGAAACGCCGGGCTTTGCATTTATCAGATTCTGTGTCTGATAGAAGTGGCCATCTTTATCCTGCTCAATAAAACCGAGCTGCTCTAAAAGGAATATCGACTTTTTGGCCTCAGTAGCACGAATCTGAGGAACCAGAAATGCCCCCAGCCTTTCAAAATCGCCTTTAAAATCAAAAAAAGTCACGACCTCTCTTATCACAGAGTGATACCAGGCACTGTAGTACTCGTATCTGTCTTTATCTATAACAGCAATATCGATCGGTTTACGGATTTCAACCAGACGGCTGTAATACTCTGTTTTTTCGACAATTGTCTTTGCCTGATTAAAGAATACAAGGTATTCAAAGTATTCTTCTTCCTGGCGATTGAAACCTATGGCCTGAGAAATTTTAAGAATCGTTCCCTTTGTAAGGTTCCGCTTTCCCTCAATGACATAGAAGAGAAACGAAGGTGCCTTTATACCGGCTTTTTCAGAAAAATACCTGTACGAAAATTTTTTCTTCTGTTCTTTCTGTTCTTTATAGTAGTCCTGCAGAAATGACCTGTAGTCCTGGTATTCGAAAAGATTGATCTGCGTTCTCATAAAATTCTACTTTATTTGATTTTTTTAAGGCAATGAGTCGGCTACTTACAGTTAATATAAGCTAAAAATAGTCTTTTTAGATGAATCAGAAATAATTGGCGTTCTCAAAAGAGAACTTCTTTTCTCTTTCTTAGCGGACCAATAGTTACAGTAGTAATGCCTAAATGGATTTTAGGGCTTTTGAAAAGGCGCCCACCAATATTAAGAATTCTTAAGAACCAGGAGTTTTTTGGGAGGGGGCATCCCCAATATAAAGAATTCTTAAGAACCAGGAGTTTTTGGGAGGGGGCGTCCCCCCTTGCGCTACAGCCCGTCGAAGACGCCGGTCTTACGCTATCCCCCTGTGTTGTCCACCAGTTATGGAGGCAGGTAACTTT
>JAAYYB010000400.1 GCA_012515615.1 Fibrobacter sp. | reverse complement strand
GTTGTGGGAGTAGCAACAATGAAATTATCTATTATATTAGAATCTTTGATGCGTGGACATAAGCTAGAATAAGATAAGTAGTTGGCTGAAATAGCCCGACAAGCTTCGCTTGTCGGGCTATTTCTTTTTTGAGTAGTCCGACTACTCAAATTTGCGGGAGACTGTTCTCCGTAAGCTGTCCTATGTAAGCAAGTTAGGGGTCGGGGGTTGGGTCGGTCTCGTCTGGTGGTGGATTTTCTGTGGGGGTAGGGTCAGGTTCTGGTTCGGGTTCGGTGTCGGGGGTGGGTTCGGGTTCAGATTCGGGATCTGTCTCGGGAGTAAGTTCGGATTCGGTTGTTGGAATTGGTTCTGGGGTGTCTGTGGTTTCAGTAGTGTCTGTGGTTTCCTCACTTGGCTCGGTTTTGGGAGGAACTTCCTCCGGTGGAGGAAGTTCCTCCCCCTCTTGTTCTGTTGTTGTGTCGGTTGTATCAGTTGTGTCGGTTGTGCCAGAAGTGTCCGTGGTGTCCGTGGTGTTAGTTGTGTCAGTTGTGTCAGCGGTATCCGTGGTGTCCGTGGTGTCGGTTTCTCCTGTTGTTTCCTCTTCGGTCGTTTCTTCGGCTGTCTCTTCTTCTGGAGGAAGTTCCTCCGGTGGAGGAAGTTCCTCCCCCTCTTGTTCTGTCCCTGTTTCCCCACCTCCTTCCGTCTCAGCAAAAACAGCACCATCTAATAGATTCTTTAGTCCCTCTCTTTCCACACAAGTTTCTTCACCAAGATCATTTATAATACAAAGTTTTTGAGTTCTGACTTCGCGAACAAATATCTTTTCTAATCCATTGGCAGCGTCAGCCAGCCAAGTGCCTATTTTAGTAAACATATTGGCAAAGAAATTGTTGGCGAATGTTTCCGCTGATGAACCGACGACGGGAATAATCGTGCCTGATATTGCATTTAGATTTAGATTCAATTCTTTAACTGCTTCTGTGGCAAGTGGGATGAAGGCCATATAATTTATACCCATATAGCCATTTTCTGGGTCAACGATTGAAACGGCATCCGGGAATATTTCTTTGACTTCTTGAGCAATGTAGCCATATTCTTTGTCACCAGTGTCTTTCATATTAAAAGATTTTGCTTGAAGGCTAGAAACGATGGAAAGAGCGTTGACGCCAGTCACTTCAACAATGTTTTCCTTAAGTCTAATATCAGACACATCGGTGATTGTGCCAGTGTATTCAATGCTACCGGTAACATCAAGCGCAACAGAAGGATTTGTATTAAGAATTCCAACATAATTTGAAACTCTAAATACTTCAGTAGACCCATCTTTAACTTTAAAAATGGGAGTAGCGGGAGTAGTTGAGTAAGTAATGACTACTTGCCCTGGGGCTCCATTACTAGTAGAATAATCCAGTGCAGCACCTCCGCCACCAGGAGAACCTGCGTAACCTTCATACTTACCAGCAACCCCTGCTCCTCCACCACCTAGTGGATTACTCCCCCCGTTTGGGTTTCCTCCTGCTCCTCCATATCCAGCATCTCCTACTCCTCCTGTTCCTCCAGAGGCATTTCCTCCTGCTCCATGCGGACCAGCAGATCCGCCTCCAGCTCCTGCACTACTATATAAACCAGAACCACAAGTTGGAGAACCTCCGCTGTACTTAACCGTACCAACACTAGAAGAGGCAGTACCAGGAGCTTCAGTTGAACCTCCAGCTGCTCTAAGTGTGCTGGTATTTCTAAAATAAGAATCAGATCCTGAAGACCCAACTCTTACAGAGTATGATGCACCAGGGGTAACAGAGATAGAGGGGTTAGCTGCATAAGCTCCCCCACCCCCACCGCAGGGTTCAAAAAAATAACCCTCTCCACCATTACCTCCACCCCCCCAAGCTTCAACCTTTAAAGACGTAACGCCTGTTGGCACAGTAAATGAATATGTTCCTGGTGTATCATAAACAACCACCACCTCTGCTGTTTCGGACCCCGCCGAGCTTCCCACCACTTCCAGTTTTGCGCCGGGGGTGGAGGTGCCAATACCGACGTTATCTGCGCTTCCGTCTAAGAATAATAGGTTCTGGTCAGTGTCCCCTTCAAAGCGAAGGTCTATGGCCGAGCCTGCGTCGTTCCAAACATCGGCAGCGTCGCTTCGCAAAAAGCTGGCAGCGTGTAAGAAATCAACAGTGTCTGCATTTCCAGCTGAGGTTGCATAAGGAGCTGTTATGGTCGACAAAACAGTTGCATCTGAATTCTTTAATCTAATTGTATTTCCGCTTGTATCTAACGATGCACCGAAAGAGGTTTTATGTAATCCATCCAACAAATCCGCATCAAGGCCAGAGCCTGCGCCGTCAACTGTCTTTAAGGCTGTTAATATGTCTGACTTCATAACTGTAGCAAAGTTTGCAGGTGTGTAATACCTAAGATAACCATCATATGAACCATATATTCTTGTTGGAGCTGTTGTTCCAGCACTTCCACTATCAGTATTAATCCAGCCAGCTTGAATATAACCACTTCCGTCTGTTCTAACTACTTTATTTGCTTCGTTGTTTCTTCCAGTATGAATATGTAGTCCATCCAATAAATCCGCATCAAGGCCTGAGCCTGCGCCGTCGTTATTTTGATTCCAGGATCTAGAGATAACATATGGACCAGCTTCAACAGTATCAAATGAAGTTACTGGAGTTATAGACCAACCAGATGCCCATACAGAGCTATAACTACTATAGCCAAGTTGAACATCTGTTATGTAAACTTGGGGATATGTCCAGGTGGAATTAGTATCACCAATCCAAACAACATCTGAAGACCCGTCATCCCCATAGCGAATATTTAAATTACCTCCAGTGTCAGAAGTCTGATATGCAAAAGGGTTATACCAGGAACCACTACTATAATTATATCCACCAACTTCTATTGTCCTTGATTTACCTGTTGAATATTCATAAATCTTTACAGTAAACCTTAACATTGTAGAAGAGTTATGCTTTGCTGTAGGAAGTTTTATTTTCCAAGCTCCAGTTACAGTGCTTGCTGAAGTTACATAAGACCCACCTCCGGGATTAGTTATTCTCTTCCCCTCAGAATCAGATAATCCTCCCGCTAGGATTAAATTATTTGAACCATAAATATCCCCGCCATTAACAGTGAGTTTATGCCCCGGGCTATTCGTCCCAATCCCCACATTTCCGTCGGCTCTTACATACATTACGGAGCCGAGGGAGTTTTGGAAATCAGCGACAACACTAGATGTTGAATTTGATTCATGGCGAACTTTTAGGGCGGTGTAACCAGAGGCACTTGCTTTGTAAACATTTAAACCATCTTGACTAGCACTGCTGTCATTCACATAAAGTTTGGCGGTGGGTGCGGTCGTCCCGATGCCGACGTTGCCGGAATACTTAATAGTCATAGCTCGACTTAAAACTCCATCATCTAAAGGTGATACATCAAAGAATAAATCTGAACCAGCAGTTGTCCCAGAATGATCGTTTAAAGTACTACCAATACGAGCATAGTTTACGTTTCCGACTCCACTTCTATAAGTTGTGCCTTTAAAGACTATGCCACCACCATGACCAGAATATGGCATTGTTGTCGCATTTGCAGTAACTGCTAAAATATCGTTATAAGTTGTTCTATTAACAGTTTCTACTCTTTGAATTTCAGTTTGAGTGGTCGGGCTCGTCGTGCCGATGCCAACGTTGCCATTTGCGGCGATTCTGATTCTTTCTGTGCCGGCGGTGGAAAAGCCGAGAGCGTCTGTCGTGGCTCTAAACATACCATTGTTTGTGTCGGCTGAGAAAGAGAAAGCTGGGGCGGCGGCGGTGCCGTTGGCTCCGAGGACTAAGCGACCGGAAGTGATGACACTTGTGCCGGCGACTTGAAGATTCCCAGAAACTAGGTTTAGCGAATCACCTGAAGCGAGGGCAAGAGTGTTTGCAGCTGAACGGTATAAATCTACATCTGTTCCAAAACCGATTCCACCAGCGGCGGCTGTGTGAGTGGCGAGTTCTAGTTTGTTGCCGGGTGCGGTGGTACCGATGCCGACGTTGCCAGTACCAGTAATTTTAATTCTTGAAGTAGGTGTGTAGGTGGTCCCTATTGTTAGTCCAGTATCTGTCAATAAATCAATAGAGCCGTCATTTCTCATTTGTATCCCTGAGGCTACGGTTTGTGATGGACGATAAGTGTTTGAAGAATAATAATAAGCATTATTATAAACATATGAACCAACAGAACTTTCTACACTCCCTAAGTTTAATGTTTGGTGACCTGTACCACCTCCTCTTATAGATATTTGTCTGTATCCTGTGTTTTGGACAGAAAGAGTTGTTTCCGGCCCCGTCGTCCCGATGCCGACGTTACCATTTGCGGCGATTCTGATTCTTTCGGTGCCGGCGGTGGAAAAGCCGAGAGCGTCTGTGGTGGCTCTAAACATACCATTGTTTGTGTCGGCTGAGAAAGAGAAAGCTGGGGCGGCAGCGGTGCCGTTGGCTCCAAGGATTAAGCGGCCGGAGGTGATAACACTTGTGCCAGCGACTTGAAGATTCCCAGAAACTAGATTAAATGAATCACCTGAAGCGAGGGCTAGAGTATTTGCAGCTGAACGGTATAAATCTACATCTGTTCCAAAACCGATTCCACCAGCGGCGGCTGTGTGAGTGGCGAGTTCTAGTTTGTTGCCGGGGGCGGTGGTCCCGATGCCGACGTTGCCGCTTGAACTAATCCTCATTTTTTCAGATATAGATCCTCCTGATTCGGTAAAATATATTCCTAAACCCATTGATGGCGTACTTCCACTTCTAATATTACCAATAGACCACACGTTATTGTACCAATCAAAATTCAATAATTTTACAGGTAAATTAGTTGTATAACTTGGCTGTGTAATATATATTGAATTTGATTCAATAGAACTACCCAATGTTACATAGCCTGTATTTGATATAGTTCCTGCTGAGTTTGCATAAGGTGCTGTTACACTTCCACCGCTTGTGAGAGTAATTGTATTTCCACTTGTACCTAAAGTTTGAATTTCATTTGTATTACTCTGATCAAAAGAAGCTGAGCTTAATCCATCCAGTAAATCCGCATCAAGGCCTGAGCCGGAGCCGTCGTTGCCGGCGTGCCAGACTACATTCCCACCAGCAGTAATACTTGTATCCGCAAATGAAGCTGAGGATGCTCCGAGAGTTAATTTAGTTGTACCTGCTCTTTGTAATTTTAGATCTGCATCATATGAACTAAAAGCGTCATCAATAGACCATACTGGTTTATTAAAAATAAAATTAGGTCTATCTGTGTAAACATGAGCCCATCCTGTGTTTAGGGGGGTAAAAGTAATATAGCCCCTAGGGTTCGTTAATTTTAAACCAGCAGAAGTATCACCATCAAAAGTAACAGAAGTTGCTTCCATGGTTTCATCATCTAGTTTAATTTTTCCGACAACTTCTAATTTCTCAGTGGGTCCCGTAGTTCCAATTCCCACATTTGTGCCGTTGTCGTAGATTAGAGAGTTGCCCAAAGTATCTCCGTCTGGAGTCCATTTTGGAATATAGTTTACTGTTCCAGCTGACTTATCAACAAGATTTAAAACTGTTTTGAAATTGGCTGGAGAATAATATCTAATGTAAGCATCACTGGAAGCATAAATTCTATCCGGTGCCGTTGTTCCAGCATTTCCGCTTGTAGTATTTATCCATCCGAAGTTTGCATAGCCACTTGCG
>JAAYYB010000327.1 GCA_012515615.1 Fibrobacter sp. | reverse complement strand
TCTTACGGGGAGGGTGTTGCCCTGCATGTCCGATTTCCATATACCATCCTTTTCTACGCCCGCCGGATTTTAAACTCACCAATAAATTAGTTTAATTAACGGAGGAAAACGGACTCGATCTCAGAAAAGGGGGGGCACTGCAATGGATAGTTTTTTCTTTTGCTATCCAGTCGCTTGTTGTGCCCGCAGACTGGCCATTATGCATATGAAAGCGAAACGACTCAGGCTAGCCTCAGTAATATTCTGACAGTTGAGATGAATAATGCAAACGGTTCTGCTGGAGCAGCCAGCGGATGGGATCTGATAAGAGTAAACCAGTTAAACATTACTGCAAAAAGCTCTGGCTCCTATACTGTAAATGGCAACGATACATTAACCCATAATAATAATGGGCGATATGTTATTCGTCTGAAAAGTATACCATCGGGTGCTGCTGATCAGGCTGATCTTTCTGCAGAGCAGTTTGATCCACTAAAGTCATACCGCTGGAAAATTCTCGAGTCAACTGAAGATATCGCGATAGAAGGCAAAAAATTCGATCCCAGTGTTTTTATTGTAGATACTGCAGATTTTGAAATTGCTGGCGAGTACTCAAACAAAAAAGCTGAGGATGTAGCTGGCGATGGCATTGACAGTAATGGTGACGGTGATGACGATGGTGATGATGACGATACAGATGATGGTGGTCTGAACATACTCTTTGGCGGCAGGTTTGCTGTTGAGCTTGGTCAGGACAGGAGATCACTTTATGTTAATTATATCAGTCCCATCCAGCCTGAAAACCCTGCTGTAATAAATGTAAGTGCAAACGGAGAATTGCTCTGGAATATCAACGATGTCAATGGTAATTACCAGGTGCTTACAGATGGAACAGCGGGCCTATTGAACAGATTCAGACATGACCAGTTCTTTTCGGAGGAATACGAACAGCTAGGGCATGATAAATATGCCAGGATAGATTTTTCTGGAGCAGGAGTATTGACATCTGATACAACGTTTAATATCAGAGTTCGCACTCTCTCTTCAACAAGGAATGCCCTTTCGCTGTACGGAGCAGGAAGTTTCGGCCCGCTTTATAACTTCGATTTTTCAAAACCTTACTCCTGGAAAATTGCAGGTTCCATATCAAATTTAGTAGTGCGCGATTCAAACAGAACATCGGCTGATAATAATGTGAACCAGACAAACGAGATTAACAGTCTTATTAGTGAGGACAAAATCAAGCTGGACACATCCAATTTTGTTGGGGCCGGTATGGATTCTCTTCGGAAGGAATTAACACTTGAAGTAAGCAATGGAAGTCTTATACTCAAATACACACCACGATTTATTGAAACGCCTGAATCAAAATATAGTCTGGATAACTGGGAAACCGACACGCCGAGAGCTCCGGGTGAAAATAGAATAAATCTCGCTACCAGAACAGGAGATGTAATCGGGCTTCAGCTTTCCCGTTTTTTTGCAGCTGGTGCTTCAGATTTCCAGATAGTTACAGGCGACAATGGTTATGGTGTAAGCGGTGCAGGAGACTTGCTCACTAAAGCTAATGAGTTTAAAATCATCCGTGATCAGGGGGGCGTTACAGGTGATGTCCTCTACTTTATACCATATATAACTGATAAAATTGCTACATCTGTTCAGCAGCAAACAGATAGAGGTTTTACTGGAATAACAAAATTCAAGGTCACTGCCATGGTTAATGGTAGTTCAGCAGCAAAAGTGTTTCGGATCCGTGTCGATGCCGGTTATGGAAGACTATATCTGGATTCTTCAGTTGGAAATGATGCTACAAACAATGTCAGTGATATCATAAAAGTAAAACAGAGATTAAAATATTTCGGGATGCCGGTGACAAGCGTGCCATTTGCCACTGTAAACAGCAATGATATAAATGGGATAAGGCACGCTCTAACCGATTATACATCTATAACTGTTGATGCGTCAGCTCCAGGAGATTTTCCCGGGGGGGCAGTCGTAAATGATAAGCTTTATCAGGCTTTAGGAATTTTTGGGGCTGCTATTAAAGGAGTCGCCAATAGCATGAAAGACAATAAGGCCGCCAACCCGGATATTCCTGCTGGAGGGAATTACGGGGATTATAACTTCAGCGGTATTTTCCAGCCTGGTGTGGTAACTACAATAGATCCAGATAATTATAAAGATACTATCTATCAGTGGCTCTCATCTTCAAATGCGCCATTCTGGATGGAAGTTGTTGAACCGTCAGTTAAAATCGGCGGTGTTGATGGTGACTATCGGGGAGATTTCAATTATACTCCAATGTCATCCGGTTACGGTGTTGCTGATGCACTGCAGTCAGAACGTTTTGGTACAAATTGGGCTGCGAATGTAATCTATTTCATGAGTAAACAGTATGATGGTCAAGTGCGGGTTTCCGGACTATCGTTTATCAATGGTGGCGATAGCGCATTTCACCGCAATCATGAGAGTGGAACCAGTATTGATGTATCAACCAGTTGGACAAATTCAACCACCACAAAAACCCGTATTTTGAATGCCCTTGGCGGGTATACTGATCTCTTAGGACATGATCCTATTGATGCTGCCCATATTCAGAATTCAGTTTACAGCCTTCCGCGTATTAAGGATAAATATCATCATTATCATTCTGATATCAGAGTTCCTATCCTGAACGATATGTTCTATAAAATGGAAGCCCAGGCATTTTATGAACTGAAAAGCATGCAAATGGTAAAGAGGTCCAACAACACACTTCAGGGAGCAGATTCATACCGGTTGCATGCTGTAAATGGGATGGTTCTTACAGATGACCAGATTAACAGCTTTTTTGTAACTAATGAGCTGTATTTGGGCAATAACACTACCTTGAAAGTAATAAGCCAAAATGACTTCCAGACAATGGGAAGATTTTGCTTTATGACAGCCGGTGATCAGGATGTCGAATTAACATTTGTTGTTACTGATGAAGATCCTTTCATTGAAGATGGAAACCAGGGTAAAGATCTTAAGCACCTTGTTACAGTTACATTTGAACACAATACAAACGCTCCTGTTTCACTTATTGAGGCACAACGTGGTGTTGGCGCTGCCGGAAATCGTATTGACAATAACCCGACGGATGTTATCCTTACCAAGGCGAGGCTCAATAATCTTGGCTTCAGGGATAATGCTAATAATCAGCTGGTGCTAACAGGCGATAATGCAGCCGCAGATGTATCGTTCATTCAAGCGCTTACAAATTTCCAGAAGGCAATCAGAGCTGCGGGATTTGTCCCGGACGGGAAAATGGGAAAAGACGGTAATAACGCCTGGTATACAACAGGAACAAAACTCTGGAGCATGAATGCGCCGAGAATAGTAACTGTAAATGGAATAAGCGCACGGTCAGGAAACATAACTTCTAATTATGTCAAAGCATTTGCAGATGCTGTACCAACCAGTTCGGGTGCTATGGCGTGGAATGTGATCGGTTTCAGTACCGCGACTGCATTACCGGAAACTTCGGAAATGAACACTGCGATTAATGACAGGCGGGCATTTAGAGTATGTGTACAAACACCAGAAGCGCTTGCAACGGCAATTAACGAATATTTTGCATCCGATGCATCAAATTCAGGAACCGCCGTCGAGATAAGGAAAGTCTATGTTAATCAGAATATTGACCTTGCAACAATTGCTGGTGCCAGTGTTGTACCAGCCAAATTGGCACAGAGCGCTGATATCGGTGAGGAAGAGTTTATAGTTGAATTGATAATTACAAATCTGAATATGGCTCCGACATTCGAAGTTTCACTAGCTGCTGGAGATCTGATTAATCAGATTGGTGGCGAACTTTTCAACTTCGGGGCAGCAGTTCCGGATGCAGGTGTTTTACCTCAGCTAGGGGCAGGAGCTTCTGATTGGTTTGATTCCTTTTTCAAGCAGCCCACAGCACTTGGTAAAGCCCTGAACTCAAGTGGAGACGGGTTTTCTGCTGGCGGAATATTTGATTTCAGTTCTTCGCTGTCTTCTTATTTTTCTGAAGCCAACAGCTTCGGAGGTGCCACATATGAAGGAATGGCGGCGGCTGTAAAGACAAAACTTGATTTCTTCTTATCCCTGTTTCAGCAGAAGGATTCAAATATTAAGGTTTATTTTGACGAATCCGCAAAAGAGATTGTATTTGATGTAAATGTAAATGTGTGGAAAAGTATATCAAACGACCTTGATTTCGGTTCTCTCTCAGATAAATTCAAAGGTTCTAATCTCCCTTTAGACTTCAAAATAAATTTTGAAGCAGACTTCAGTTTCGGGATCAACGTTTCCAAAGTACTAAACAAAGACCCCGCTTCTCTTTCACTTGCAGATGTATTTATTAGAATTGACAAACTGGGGATCTCTGCATCATCTGCCTATGGCGGTGATTATGCGAGCACTCCTGATCCATCATCCCAGAGCGGCGGTCTGAATATAGGTACCATCAATTTTAATTCCACTCTGCAGTCTCTGTCTTTAGAAATTGGAACAGATTGGTACGTACGCAAAGAGGATGGGTCAACAACGGTATCTTTCCAGGATATTGCCGACGGGACTTACAGCTGGTACCATGATAATTACGCAAAGCTTGACGGAGCGCTTGAGCTGACTGCAGTTGGAGAAGATGCTTCGGGAAAAGCTGTCCTGACTTTGTCAGATGAGGACCTTTTTGAAAAGGGGAATACGACCTTTACAGTTGAAGGAACACTGACTCTTCCGAATGGATTTAAAATCGGCGATGATCTTCTTTCTCTTGGTGTAACTACGCTGGAATTCAGCAGTGCCGCAAAAACTGTAAATGTGAAAGCAACCTCAGCCGATCTGAAGATCGGTAATGATCTTCTCACAATAGGCCTCTCTGATTCCGTAGATGATGCCGATCTTTTTGCCGTTGATGGTACCTATAATTATGAAACCGGTGATTTTAATCTTCTATTGGACAACTGGAATCTGGGAGTTAAGGGGCTTGTAAACGCGAGCGGTCACGGTCTGACTTTCAAGTGGGGTGAAAAGGCTTCTGAACCCGGACGTGAAATTGTGGGCTTTCAGGATATTGCAAATATAACTTTTATTCCCCTCAATAAATCGATTGATAACCTGATCGGAATTGATACTGAAATTGACGGTCAGACTGTCAAGCGGGTGCTCAGCATCAAAGACAACGGTTTTATGTTTGCCGGGCTGAGCAAGAAATTAACAGATAACCTGAACGTTGGAAACGGTCTTGTAACAATTGATGCTCCTACTCTTGTCCTTGAGAATATTGTTTATACAAAGGATTCAGCAGCAGGGCTCACCGGCAGAATAGGAATTACCACGACAGCTGCTTCTGTAAAAGTCGGCACGGCAATAACTCTTACCATAAGCGACAGTACCGGAGCCGAAGGTGATGTTGATAATCTGGCGCTGGATGGCTGTTATGATCTTGCAACAAAGAAGTTTAATCTCAATGCGGATACAACAACACTCGACATTGCCGGTGGTAAGATTACTTCCACAATAAAGGGGCTGGAGGTTAACCACTATTTCGGTGACAGCAGCAGTGATCCTAATGAAGAGGTAATCTCTGTAGCCGGCGACATTACACTGTCTGTAAATCTGGGCAGCTTTACAGAAACGATCACAGTTCAGAAACAGTCTATGGTTGTAAACGGCCAGTCAAAGATCCGCTCTCTCTCACTCACCGGCAATTCATTCATGCTTGGTAACGCATCCGCCCCGCTTGGCGGAACACGAAACATCGGGGCTTTTACAATCAGTGAGCCTAAAGTGGTCCTTCAGAATTTCGGCTACAACAGGCAAACTGGTGAATATACCGGTAAAGTCGGTCTTACTGCTGAGGGGGCAAGTTTCAATTCCGGCAGCGGGAACGTTGCTGTTGTAATATCCAAGACAACCGGTGATGCCATTGAACTGCTTTACGACCTTAATGGCGGATTCACCGGCACAATTGACCGCATTGACTTCATTGTCAAGGATAACAGCAATAAAGAAGTATTCCTGGCAAGTGCAACTGGTGTAACTTTGACTGTTGCAGAGGACGGCTCGACATCACTGGATATGACAAGTGTAAACGCCATTATACCTGACTTATCCATTCCATCACAGTCTCTTGGCACTGTAAGAATTGCAAACGGAAATGTGGTAGTTACACATAACGGGGTTGATTACAGCCTTCCAAACGATATTGTTGCGCTGATTGAAGAGCTGGGTAAAGGGCTTCTGGGCGGTGATGATGATGCAGTACTCACACAGGAAGGTAATATCCTTAAACTTGAATATCTCAATTCAGTTAAACAGGATGAAACCTGGGATCTTTCAACTCTGGCTCAGGATTATCTCATTGACATAAACCTTGGTGATGGAGTCGATAAGATTAAGATTGATTCCGATCTTAATCTGGGAAATAAAGACCTCTCAATTACCTCTGATTACATTACCATAAATGACAAAACCATTACTGGAGACAGGAACTATAGTGATCTGCAGTTTAACGCCTATTCAGATCTTCGCATCGGGGCTCTGGATATAATCGGGCTTCTCCTTGAGGCTTTTAAAGTTGATCTCAACGGAACCTCTGCTACTGTGGATATCAATTATGATTCCTTAATCAACCGGCTTCTGGGCCGATCCGAAGCAATAGTGGCTGTGACCAATGATTCCAGTATTTCCTCAAAGTCTGTGAAGTTTACCGCAAATGTAAATGTTACCGGGGAAAGTACCGGGTTGCTTCCTGTCGATTTTCAGAACTACTCCGGATCTGGTAACGAGGATGGAAAAGCAAGTAAGTTTAAAATTCAGGGATTAACAACTGCTCTGGCATCTGTTCAGGCAAGGGCCCTTGTTGATATCCTCAATTCGGTAATCACAACAGGCCAGGATCTTGAGCTTGCCTCAAATGTAACTGTAGATGTCAGGAATACTGCGGTTGCCGAGGCACAGGAAGACGGTGAGGAGAACGATGAGGAATCCACGGAATATGATGCTGTAGTTGCGCTTGCGATAATTAACAGCAAATCTATCGCCTCAGTTGGCGGAAATTCCACATTGAATATCACCGGAAATATCACAATCGATGCATCAAACAGAACTACTGCAGTAAATACCGCAGACGGCCGTCCTGAAGGAAGCGGAAAAGCCTATGGCGGCAGTGTCGGATTACTGATAGTCAATAAAGAGACTCAGGCCTCAATTGGCTCAAATGTTACATTCGGCGTCAACCCTGCATCAGTTTCACTTGCCGCAGATTCAGTTACAACACTGACAAACAATGTGACTGCAGCAGCCGGAGGCGCAAAGGAAAACAATGCCGAAAACACTGAAGAGATCCAGGATAACGGCGGTGAAACCGGAAGCGGAAAAGTCACTGTTGCAGGGGCTGCAGCGTTAACAATAGTAAATGAGAATACCACTGCATACGCAAACATGACTGCGCTTAAGAAAACAGAAGGGGATCTTAACATAAGCGCAAACAGTAATGATACAATTACAACCATTGCTGATGGAACTACAGTTGATGATCCTGAATCTGATTCGAATGTCGGTGTAGGCGCTGCTGTTGCGCTCAATGTTGTAAATGTAAATACTACTGCCAGTGCTGCGAATGTTTCCGCTGATAAAATCTCTCTCGATGCCGTAAGTAATACTACGGTTTCCGCACAGGCGACTTCCGGCTCCGGAGGCAGCAATGTCGGCATAGCCGGATCTGTGGCAGTCAATACAATCGACCAGATAACGTCAGCGGTGGGCTCTTCAGAACTCCAATTGAACAACAGTGAGCTCTCCATCAAATCCGATTCAACATTGAATGCCGAAGCTAAAGCACTTCCCAAAGATACTGGCGCGGAAGGTGAGAAGGTCGGTATCGGTGCATCATTTGCGCTTAATGATCTCGATGTTGATACCAGCGCAACAGACAATGGCGCAACAATCTCCGGCACCGTTTCTGCATTGAAAATTGACGCAGATACACTCATAATCGCCAACACTGAAACTAAAGCCGGAAGCAGCGCTACAGGCGGCAGTGGTGTAGCGATAAGCCCGTCTGTAGCAATTAATGTCGTCAGAGCAGACACAAAAGCCGACCATTCGGCTGCAGCTGCTTCGTCAGTTACAGGAGACATCACGGTTACCAGCGACAGTACGGTCAACTCAACAACCAAGGCACTTGCTTCAGCAGATGGAAATGTGGCAGTCGGCGCTTCGATCGGTGTTGCGGTTATAAAGGCAAACAACGCGGCTGAAGTGGGGAGTTCGTTGACCTCTACAGGCGGAAAAGTGGATGTGGCTGCGACAGGTAAAGTGAACAGTTTTGTTAATGTAGAAGCGACTCCGCGTGTAAGTGATGGGTCAAAAGACAAGAAGGCTGATGATGAAGCGAATAAACAGCTTTCTGTTACACGATTGTCACCGGCTGATCAGCAGAGTTCAAATTCTGATTCCACAATGCAGAATCAGAATACTGAAGCAGGCGCCGAAGGTGGGTCAAACAGCAATGGTGTGGGTGTATCCGCGGCTGTAGGTGTCAATGTAGTCACTTATCACAACAGAGCAGAGGTATTAGATGGTGCTGATATCAGCGCTGCCGGTGATATATCAATAAAGGCAAATGAAGATGTAGAAACAGTTACTCAGGCTGTGGGTGCTGCAATTAATACGGACAGTGGCTCTGGAAACATGATCGGTGCGGCAGCGGCTTTGAATGTAACAAATAAAACAAATTCAGCATCGGTTTTATCAGGATCAGTTCTTACCGGAGATAATATCACTGTAGCTGCAGAAACAACTGATTACAATAAATCAGCTATACTGGCTGTTGCGGCTGGAGGGAGTAGTGATGGTTTAGCGTTCTCAGTTACTGCCGGTGTAAATGTTGTCAATTCAGAGACATCCGCAATTCTTGATGAACAATCTCAGGTTAACGCAAACGGAACTGCTGCAGTCAGAGCGGGAAACAGTACCGATATTCAGACCCTTGTTCTTGCTGCAGGGGTATCACAGAGCAGCGGAGGTATAGGAGCTGCGGTGGTGGTCAACGTGCTTGATACAGATGTAGCTGCTTCTGTTGAGGGCAATGTAGATGCAAAAGGTGACGTAGCGGTCTCTGCTGTCAATAACGCTTCTTCTGCCGGACATAAATTCACAATCCTTAATCAGGAATTAATGGGGCAGCAGAATGTTGAATTCGAATCTCCTGAAATTACAGCGATCGCAGCTGCAGGAGGCGGCTCACAGAGTGGGGTCGGTATTGCGGGTTCTTTTATTATCAATCATTATGAAATGAATACCGAAGCGGCTGTGGCGAAGACGGCAAAGATAATTACTGACGGGAATATCTCCGTTTCAGCAGTTTCTGATACGACAATAAAAAATGTAGCTGGATCACTCAGCGCCTCTGGAGGATCAGTTGCTGTAGGCCCGGCTTCTGATGTTACAATTCTGAATAAGAACACAGTTGCGACAGTAAATAGCAGCAGTGGCGGCATGGGAGTTTATATCAGTGCTCGTGGAAAACTGGACATAAAGGCTGATTCAGATGAAAATATTCTTTCTACAGCCGGACAGGTCTCTGCAGCTGATACGGCAGCCATTGGCGTTACAGCTTCTATACTTGTGGTAGATACTGAAACGAAAGCATCTGCTGAGAACATGTCTGAAGTGCAAACTGAATATCAGAACATCAGCGCAGGAGATGTAGAGATTAATGCATCCGATGATTTCACAGTGACACAGATTGTTGCTGGAGTCTCGGCAGCAGGCAATGCTGCAATAACCGGTGGTGCGGCTGTTCTGGTACACAAAGACAGTGTTGATGCAATAGTCGGTGACAGGACTTTTATGCTTTCTTCAGGCTCGGTGAAAATTAACGCTGAATCGAGTGAGGAAATTATACAAATTGCCGCAAACGTTGCAGCCTCAGGCGGTGCATCGGTAGGTGCAGGGTCAATTGTTGCAAACCTCAATGAAAACACCAATGCGAAAATCGGAACAAGCGATATAACTGCGGATGGAACAATCAGTCTAACTGCAAAAGATGAAACCGGGCAGATAGGAATAATCGGAAGAGTGGCAGTCGGTCAAGCTGGTATAGGGGCTGGCGGAAATGTAATAGTTATTCAAAAGGACACCATAGCGGACATCGGAGAAGATGCTGTTGTAACTTCTACTGCCTCAGATATCATTATTTCGGCTGAATCCAGCGAGACAATGATTGATATTACTGCTGGTATCAGCGCTGGAGCAGTGGGCGTGGGAGTTAATGCTACTGTAAATACAGCAGATATCTCTACCAATGCCGGAATAGGAGACGGGGCGAATGTCACAGCTGAAGGAACAGTTGCCCTATCCGCGCATGATGATCTTGAACTTGACGAAGTCACCGCTGGTGCTGCTGGAGGCAGTGTAGGAATCAGTTTATCGGGTGCTGTAAGTGTTATTAAGCAGGAAACAAGAGCCGTTATCGGTGATGGAGCGACAGTTACCGGGCTGGGAAATGGTTCTGGTGTCAATGTCAGTGATCGTTTCGGCACTCTGAAAACAGAGGAGGCTTCAAACGGCTCTGAGAGGCCTGATGAAGTGCCTGTAGAGGGATACCTTACAAACGAGGACAGAAACGGTGATGGTGTGGTTGATAATCGTGACTATGGCGAGATTACTTATGATAGTGTGATTGCCGGAGGTCTGAATGTCTCTCCTGTAACACTTGAAAAAGATCCCAACTCAGTCGTAGCAAGTGAACATGATGAAGCGGTAAGTGATGTGGCTTTAAAGGAGAAGGATTTCACCGTAAAAGGTGTAACAGTGAAAGCTTCAAATAACACTGATGTAACGGCAGTTACAGCAGGCGTTGGTGCTGGAGCCGTTGGAATCTCTCTTAATGCTGGTGTTACGGTAATTGAGAACACCGCAGAGGCAATAATCAGTGATAATGCGCAAATAAATGCAGATAATAAACGTGCACTTATTGAGCAGAAAGTGCATATTTCTGCGGGTAACAACCTCAATTATACAGCGGTGGCCGCAAGTTTTTCGGGCGGTGTGGTAGGTGTGGCGCCTGCAGCCAACGTAGCTATCGCGAAGCTGAATACCCGTGCTGATGTAAAGAGTGGAGCAGTTGTAAACGCCAAGGATGGCGGAGTGATTATTGCTGCTGAGGCAAACGAACGTCTGCTTGGTATCAGTTTTGGTGGTGCAGGAGGATTAGTTGGTATCGGCGGTTCTGTTCAGGTAATTCGCATAGAAAATAACACTGGCGCATCAATTGGGAATGGGGCCATCATAGAAACATCCGGTGACCTTGTTATAAGCGCAATTGACAGCACAAAAGCTGTTGCATTTTCAGGCGGTGTTGCTGGCGGGCTTGTGGGAATAGGTGCCACAGTTGGAGTGCTGACAGTTAAGAAGGACACGTCGGTTGTAATCGATGGTGATATTAATGCCGGTAATGTCACCGCGGAAGCAGATACAAATGATTATTTGTTCCAGCTTGCAATAGCCGGTGGATTCGGCCTGGTTGGCATTGGCGGTGCGGTCAGCATTATGATTTTTGATGCTGATACAAGTGTTCAGATAGGCATTGACGCAGATATAGACGCAAGCGGAGCGATTACGATCAAGGCCTGCAATGCATCAACTGTCAAGGCATTTACTCTGGGTATGGGTGCCGGATATGTAGGTGTGGGCGGATCGGTTAGTGTAGGAAACAAGGTTGAAAACACAACTGAAGTTGTTGTAGAAGGGAATCTTAATGCCGGTGGGATGGTTTCGATCACAGCGGATTCAGATGAAACACTTGATGTTAGGACCATTGCAGGTACGGCAGGCGCAGTTGCAGTGAGTGCCGGTGTTTCTTCCTGGTCAATAGGCGGTGATGCGGGTACAAGTGCTATTGGCAATGATGTGGTAAATGATCCGGATTATCCGGATGCAGAGCGCCCCGAAGCTCAGACCGAAAGTAAATCTGCTGCATCGACCGGCTCAGTTTCAGATATGCTGGAAAAACGGCAGGGATCCACATCAAACATTGCACCCAAATCATCAAACGATAAGGACAGGGATAGTATTTACAGAGCCACGAATAAAATTAAGGGTGATAACACATTTGTAATGAGAGATACGGCTCCGGGTACAAAGGTCACAATAACTAACGATGCAGATATCACAGGTGACAATATCAAGATTGCCGCTGATGGCGAAATCGATGTGTCTCAGATGACACCGTCAGTATCGGTGGGAGCTGTAGCGGTTGGTGGTGCGGTCAATATTCTCAACATTGAGACTCATGTGGACACTTCGGTTGGCGGTACATTGGTGTCGGAGGGAGATATTAATATAAGCTCCAGTCTCAATGAGAATATCAAGACAACTGCAATAGGTGGTCAGGGCGGGCTGGTAGCTGCAGGTGCGGCTTTCATTTCAGTTAACGATGATTCATCAGTTAAGACGACTATAGATGAAACCGGCCTGTACTTAAGGAATACCAGTATAACCGGGAAAAATGTTACAGTTTCTTCTGTCAGGAACATCGAATCACTTAATGCTGAAATACTAAAACCATCCACAGGTGCGGTTGTAGTGGGCGGAAGTGTTATTAAAGCAGATATTACAGGTGCTGGTTCTGAAATCTCAGTTGGAACAGGAGCACAGATAATGGCATCAGAAGATCTCCTTATCTCCTCTGATGCACATGAGAATGTAAACAGCCATATCGTACCGGTCGCCGTAGGTGCCGGAGTTTTTAATGGTGTCCAATCGGAGATCAACGTTGATAACAGTGCCGTAGTTGTGCTTGGTGACACTGATATCACCGGGGCAACCGTGAAGATTTCTGCTGATGGAAACCACGCTGATAAGGCAACACTGAATTCCATCGGGATTGGCCTTATCAACGGTGCTGCCATGCATTCATCGATTGTCAATGTTTCAGATGCCAGTATAGTTATCGATGCTTCATCTATCAGCGGATTTGCAATACAAATCGTAACTACGAACAATTTTGACTGGGATGCCTACGATGCATATACCCGCCCGTCACGCACTACTATTACAGGTAGTTCAATCAGTGGAGCCGCAGCAGAGATGCATCTATCTGAGGTGAGCCTTGGAGAAGGCGAAGACCGTTTCGGCTCTGATATATCAATTACAGGAAAAGCAAAAATCAGTGGCGTAAAAGATACAGACAGTTCCGGGTCACCAAAAATAAGCATGCTTGCACTGACAAATATTTATCTGTATGAGCACTCAACTTCAGAATTAACCTCACTTCTGGGCAACGCAGCATCTGTAATGACAAATGTTGACTTACTCACCTCATCGAATATATCAGTAGGATCATCGGAGATCGACAACGCTAATGGCCAGGTTTCCATTGCCACGATGACTAATTCGATAGTGTATAATATTGTAGAGACTACTACTGCTGCAGGAATTATAGCGGTTTCGCACGCGTCTGCTGATACGAATATTGATGTCAACAATCACATTTCCATAGTTGATGCTAATGTAAAAGGAAACGAGATTTACATTGCATCAGGCAGGGCACTCGGTAACTCACAGGAGCTGGCCGGCGATGTTAATAAGGCTGTGAGCCATGTTGTTGCTAAGGGGCATGCACTCGGTGCTGCAGGATTACCAGTGGTTTCAGCATCAAATGATGTAACTGCTTTCGCTAATGGAATCAGTATCTCAGGGACCTCTGTTGTACAATCATATGGAAATACCACCATAGATGCTAAATCAGGGCGGCACATGCTCAAGAGCATGTATCAACTAAGCCGGGGGAGTGTAGCATTTTTTCCCCTTCCGGATTTTGATGAGATTTCTGTTCCTTTTGAAACACAGAATTCAATTTCAATCACAGGACAGGCACAGGTACGGGCAGGCGTTGATAGTGATATGACGGTATTGTTCCTTACCAATCAACAGGCTGAAAGCGCCGGGATTACAGGCACTGTCGAGGAATTATCAAATGAGCAGATCTTGGCTCTGGGCCTCACACCTGGTGAGACAACTATGTCTGCGAAGAGATTAACTTGTGATATTGATATGCCGGTGGCTATTGGTACTGTGGTGAAAAAGACAGTGGATGGAGTAGAATACTTCTACAAATATGAAGGGATTGATCTTAATGATCTCGATTACAATGACAGAAACATTCTCGAACCTCTGCCTTCTGAATATACGCCACCATACTTTTTCTATGATGAAAGCGTTGTAAGTGAGAAAGTCTCTCTGCAGCGCGGTGACATTATCAAGCACAACGGAATATTCTATAATTATCAGAAATTCTCCAATCTTGAACTTGAGAACTTCTCAAGTACAAATGGATGGACTGATGATGTAAGTGAGGAAGAGAGGCTGAATGCGGTGGATAATACAATTGGTAAAGATATCAAAACCGCACTTTCTGACAGTATAGTCCTTATCAGGCCAAAAGACATGCAGGACCCGCAAATGTCGTATGTTAACTATGCAAACATGCTGGAGCGGCGCCTTAAGGACCTTGATGCCTGGATCGCAAGTCATTTCAATAATGGAGATGCTTTCCTCCGTTATACTGCAGTCAAGGAAATGCTGATCAATCAGCTGGCTGAGCTTCCATATGATGATGTCACTTTCACAGGTACTGATGGGCAGCCGCAGGTTATGAGAAAATATGCCACAAACGCACTGGTCGCCTCTTTTGATGACATTCATGCTTCCAGAGGATCAATCATTATAGACCTTGATAGCGATGATACAACCTCGATAATGGAGGCTGTCGAGAACGATCGAGTGAGCGCTGGCAGTGGAGCTGATGTGACAATTCACAACAGCACGCCCATCAGTATGGAAATAAACAATATATTTATGAAGTCTAACAGCAATTTGGCAGTCGATCCAGTAAGTAGGGATGCTTCACTGCTTGATGGCGGCCGCATATATCTGAACTCAAAACCTGTTCCTGATGATGATGGCATTGAGCCACAATCGGAAACAGTAACCATTGAACAGGACGCAGTAGAACATAACCTCGAATATGATGGTCACTCACAGCTCCTGCTGACAGACATTTTTGTAACAGGTACAATCCTTAATGAAACCGGTAATGTGGTTATAAAAAACAGAGCCGGATCGATCAATATCACCGGAGAGATAATTGCTCTTGAACAGGAGATAAGCTCCAAAACATCTGTCAATATCAACACCCCGGGTTTTTACACTGTCGGTGCAAATCCGAAGCTGTTGACTGAGCAGTTCTGGGCTGATTTTGATCTGGATGATAATCCTACACAAACGGATGGTTTCCCGAATCAGGCAAGCAATGTGAGCGGGGATGAAAACGAAGGAGAGAGGTACACCCGCACAGGTGGTACTATACGCGCAATGGGTAATATTACCATTATCGCCGGTCATATAAACGTTAATGGAACAATCGAGAGCGGGATCTCAAACCTCGGTTTGACAATTACGCGTGAAATTTTGCCGGGCCTATCTGCAGTGAACCCTTTCATAAGGACACGAGTCAATGGAACCACACTTACAACACCCGGTGCTGAAGTACAGTATACGATTAATAATATAAACAAAACTGTTGAGATCGAAGATATTGTCACCCGTAGCGGCAATATAACACTCTGTGGTGATATCTTCAATACCAATCCCGTTGATGACGGGGGGAATATCAGGATTGCCCACGGATATGCAAATATATCTATGGTAAACCTTACTGAATATACTCTAATCGTCAATAAGATTGACACCTCAAAGAAAAACACCGGTTCGATTACAATTTATGATACCAGGATGGTTCAAAGCACTAGTGAAGACGATGTCGGGGAGTTTGGAAAAAGAACAGTTTACAAACACATAAAATCTGAAGCTACAGGCCAGTATGAGATCCATCGTACTGTTCATAATGTAGAGAAAAATGATGTCGAAAACCTTTATGAGTTTGTGCTTGATACAGCGGCCTCAGGTGTTGTCAATGGCAGCGAAACAAGTTACAAACCGCTTGAAGGAATGTTTCTTATCTGGGTTGAAGGTCAGGGTATGATGACAATAACTACCGAGACCTGGGAAAAGAGGGCGTTCAATTTGACTCCAGGATGGACAGAACTGGGCGATAAAATAAATGATGCCCTGGAAGCAGACTACGGGAAGAAAATATCTGAAACGGTAGCGGTAGATCCTCGTCCGGTCGAAGTTAAACTTGAGAAATCAAACACCCTGCGTTATCTACAGCTTGATGATTTGGACAATCCGGATGTAAAGGTTTTGCGGGAAAATCATATTATCAACGAATCCAATGAAGTTGTTCACAATTATTTCGGGCAAATATCAAATGTTGAGGATGAGGGGCCGGAAAAAATCTGGATCGATCCTCCTAAGCCTGTTGATAACGGGTGGTTATCAGAAGAGAAGTGGATTACCACTGTACACAAAATGAAGGGAAGTACGACTTACTATTCTCATTACCTGTATGCATCAAATGAAGTCGGTGTTGATTTCAGCGGAGGTAACCAGTCCAGTGCGATAAACATACAATCAAAGGGTAATGTTATACTGCAGGGAAATACAATTACCCCTGAAAACTCCACAATGAATGTTACTTCCGAAGGAGAAATACATGTCGCAGACAATGTGATTTTCTCAGGTGTGACACCAAATATTCAGAATATCAATAAAGATATTACATTGACGGTTGTAATTTCAGACAAGCCATTGGACGTGAGCGCAACTGGTAATATCACTATAAATGCTGTTTCAGCAAACGGCAGCACTGCACCTTTGATTATTGGCTCTGTAAGGAGTAGCAGGGGAAATGTAATTATTAATTCCGCTACGGGGGTGGTTGCTCGTGACAGCAGCTCGATTATACAGGGTGAGAAGGTTTATATCAATGCTGCTAAAGGCTGCATCGGTGAAGAAACACTTGCTCTCAGGGTTAATTCGAATGTTCTGGAAAAAAATGAGGGCGGTGTCGCAGCAATAGCCAGAGATAGTGTATATATTACAGAAGCGGTGGGAGACCTTCGGCTGATAAAACAGAATGCCAACTGGACAAATGCACAAGCGTCAGTTCATTCGCTGACCGGGGAGGTCCATTTGACTTCTCCAGATGGAAGCCTGCTTAACGGCTTCTCTGTAAGTCAGACAACGCCGCATGTTCAGGGAAGCAAGATTGTCCTGACAACTGGAGGTGCCGGTGAAGTAAAGAATCTGCAGGTCGGCACGCACGAATCCCTCTATGTAAACAGTGTGAAGGATGTAACTCTCAGCTCCGAGGGGGACCTAAACATAACAAATGTTGTTTCCACCAGTGGAGATATCGTCCTCCGTACCATTGGGAATGCAGTAGTAACAGAGATTTCGGCAGAAAACGGAACCGCAGCAATTGACGCAGGAGGATCTGTTCTCAATGGCAGGACAGATAATGCAGACCTGATCAGTGCCATAACCATTGTCCTGAATTCCGAGACCGGTACAATCGGTACCTTGGAAAAAGCCTTTGCAGTTGACAGCTCAAACGGAACTGTAACTGCGGAAGCCGAACTTCAGGTATACTTGACAGAAAACAGCGGAGTGATGAATGTCAATAGTGTTGTATCGAAGAATTCGGAAGTTGTACTCCAGTCAAGAGACGGCATAGCTGATGCGAATTCTACATTCGATCTGGGGCTTGAAAACTTCGGGCTGTCAGATCTCCATATCGATACAACTGTTACTGACCTGAATGTAGCTGCTACGGCGATTCACCTTGTGTCTTCACAGGGTGGAATCGGCACCCTTATAGATGCAATTGAAACCGACGTGTATGGTGAACGTGCGGGCCGAATATTCGCCGATGCAGGTGGTGATATTTCAATTGAGGAAATTGTCGGCAGCATGAACACAGGAATTATCGTCTCAGGCAATGGAACCATATCGGCTGGTACACGTGACAGTGCCGATTCAGGTGAAGATGTCTATCTTGATAGTCAATCTGCCGTAAGGGCTCTTAACGGTAATATCCACCTGCGTGCCGGTGATAACCTCTACCACCTTACAGGCGCTGTTCTCATTGCAGGCCAGACCATCTATATCTATGGAGATTTCGGAAATGCCGATTCTGGCATAGGTTCTGAAATGGTCATTAACGGTTCAATTGCAGCGGGCCTGATCAGGGTATCAGGAGATGACGATAATGACACAGTACTTATTAACATTTCTGACAGCAATACTGTAAGCGGGCGATTTGAGGTTTACGGAGGCAGTGGTGATGACTCTATTACATCTGTAAAACTGGATACTGATCAGGTTCATCTTTACGGCCAGGATGATAATGATTCAATTAACGCTGAGTCCATGACAAACCGGGTACATGCTTACGGTGGTGCCGGAAACGATGCAATCCGCGGCGGTCTGGCCGGAGATGTAATATTCGGTGGAAGCGGCAATGACACTATTACCGGTGATGAAGGTACCGATTTTATCTTCGGTGATGGTGGTGTGGTTTCTCAGGATTCAGTAATAGTTGCTTCTGAGGTCGCAGGTGAGGGCAATGATGTGATCGATTCCGGAAATGGCGCTGATGTTGTCTTTGGCGACAATGGAACAATCAGTGTGACAGGGCTTCACAGTGTCCAAAACTCAATTAATTCACTTGTCTATGCAGGCAACGAAGGACTGCTGGCAGGCGGTGATGACCAGATTTCCGGTGGTGCAGGTGAAGACCTCATCCTTGGTGGTACGGGATCGGATTTGATTGATGGTGGAGATGGTGATGATATGATACTGGGGGATGAGGGCTCATTCAATTACGAAACGATAAATAATGCAGCACTGATTCGCTCTATCAGCAGTAACAATCAATCAGCAGGCGGAGATGATACGATTTACGGAGGTACAGGTGTTGAACGTATTCTCGGTGGCACTGGAAAGGACACAATTGATTCCGGAAATGATAATGGTTCAGATATAATTCTGGGAGACGACGGAAAGATTCTGTATACTGATGTTGATGGAAGGCCTGTTGTAAAAGAGATTACCAGTGTTGGCGAGCCTGATGGAAGTGGAGATAGTATTTACAGCGGCTTTGGCTCAGATGTTGTAATGGGTGGTGCGGGTGATGATTTTGTAAACGCTGCAGATGGCCGAAACAGTATCATTCTTGGTGATAACGGAACTGTTGTTTATAACATCCCTGATCTTGACCTTATAACAATCGACCATGTAAGGGCTTCGGAAGTTGAAACCGGAGGAAACGATACTCTGCTTACCGGTTCTGAAGCAGATATTATCCTTGGCGGCACAGGTTCCGACAACATTCAGAGCGGTACCGGACAGGACATAATTCTTGGTGATAATGGTGTCGTTCAGTATTCGCATGGAAATCTCGACAGGGTTTCTACGGCAGATGATTTCGCGGGTGGAGACGATACCATAGTTGGTGGAAATGACAGCAAGATAATCCTGGGAGGGTATGGTGACGACTCCATTACTTCACTTAATGGAAATGACATTGTTTTCGGTGACGGAGGATTTGTCGATTTCAACAACGGCGTTCTTCTTGAGGCAAACGGAACTGGAGTGAAGTATGGTGGTGAAGATATAATCGACACCGGCATCGGGCTGAACACAGTAATTGGAGGCCTTGGAGATGATACTATCACCACCGGAGTTGACCGCACGATCAATGCAGCAGATGTAAGAGATCTTTACTCCAATGAAGACGATGTGGTAATTGCGGACAACGGCCGCCGGACATTCAACGGAACTGGTCTGCAGGAAAGGACAACCGGTACACTGAGCTTCAACTTTCAGGGGCAGGCATCAAAGGGTATAGCCGCCGGGCAGATTGCAGGAGCTCCTGAGAGCAAGGTTTCAAACTGGAACAATATTCAGAGTTACGGACCCGGTACTTTCGGTAATGATCCTTCCGAGATTTTCCGCCTCGATAATGGTGATCGCCTTGAGGGGCTCAGGCTTTCATGGGGTGGAAAAGAGAATCACAGAACAGATTCAATAGAGTTGAACAGCTATCTGATGGAAAGCTATAACCTGGATACGATCAGGAATCCTGCTACAGGGCAGCTCAGCCCCGGAGACGGTTACCTGTTTGCGGGCGGATTGAGGACATCTGCTCCCAATACCCAGAGCGGGAACAAGCTTGAGGTTGAGATGGACGGATTGAACAAGTATTTCAGTGAATACTCGGTCATAGTTTATCTCGATGCTCCAAACAATGTTTCATCTTTGATTCAGAATCCGTGGGATTCGACACTCGGCAGGATTTACGGTAAAGGTGAATCAATTCGCAAAGTAAACATCAACAGTGCAAATAAAGATGAATCTTTCTTTGTAGATGATGCGGCAGATGCAAACAACCCTGCGTACAACACATTCAATGGCAGATACATTAAAGCAGTGGCAAGGGATGCGGTAAGTGCGTTTGGTAAATATGCCAATTATGTGGTGTTCGAAGGTCTTACAGATGACCGGTTTGTGATTACAATCACCGACGGTGTATTAAACGTCCAATACAATGGTCGTGACCTTCCGTCAATTGCCGGTATTCAGGTAGTAGGAAAGTTCCATGCGGTTGACACTATTCAGGGTTCGCCATCTGAGGCTGGCGGAAATGACACAGTCTCCACTTCCGGTGGTAATGACATAGTCATAGGCGGCGCCGGTTCAGATAATATAGCCACATTTGGTGATATCCGTGATGGTATCGATGATTCTGATACCGTAATCGGTGATAACGGAATTGTTACGGTTGTAAACCGCACAGGGTGGCCTACAAAGGACGATACGGGCAGTTTTGTCCTGACAAGCCTGCCTCCTGAAATAATAAAAGCGCAGTCTTCAGGGTTTAATCAGGATACTAGCCTGCTTGATACCACGTTTAATGACCTGATCTTTACAGGTAATGGAAATGATGTGGTCATCGGCGGTGATGGACAGGACAGGATTAATACACAGAGGCAGGATGATTTAAAATCTGATATATGGACGGAGCAGTCTGTGGTACCTGAAGTTATGCAGCCTGAAATACTTGCCGCACTGCAGGATTTCGAGACTGAGGATGTCAAGGTGATGAGCCTTAACTTCTCTTATTCTTACAATGATCCATCAAAGAACGATAACGATCTCAAGGTCAGCGAAGGCCAGTATGCGGGAGTTGTGGCTGCAAAGAACTGGAATAATGTCATCCTCCAGGATCAGCTTAACCCGGTTCAGTATCCTAACCCCTATACAAATACACAGTTTAAAATGAGTGACGGAACGCTGGCTTCAGGACTTAAGCTGAATCTGCAGGCCAGGGAACCGTGGGGCGGAAATCCGGTTTCTATTCAGGGCGACCGGTCCAATGCACACGACCAGATCGATCCCGATTCCGATAACGCAAACCTGTTCAAGAGCTATCTCTGGGCACAGAAACAGCAGCAGATTGAAATTAACATCAATAATATTGGTAATCAGGCGGGCTTTGGTGTTTACGATGTGTACGTTTATATCGACGGTGACAATGAGAGAACAGATGATGACAATTATGTTTTTGAAGTTGCCGGTGGAGATATTTCCAACAACCAGATGAGCAGGTTCTATCTCAATGATTGGCGTGGACAGACCTTCAATGGTGAGTTTAAAGAGGTGACTGCTACAAGCTACACACCTGTAAACAACGGCGTGGTTCCGAATATGGAAATGGTCGGAAACTATGTGGTCTTCAGGAATGTGACTGCAAAAGACTTCGCGATTCGCATCAAGAATGTCAGTGTGGGTGATCAGTTCCCGCTTAACATGCCGTGCATCTCAGCTGTACAGATCGTTTCAGGTGAAGGCCGCACCGGAATCGCAACCGACAGCAGGCCTGGTAATGTGGCACGCAATGGTGATTACGACAAGGATGTCGTTGTGGGTGATAACGGGAAAGTCAAATACACACTAGATGTTCCGTATGGGACTAATGACAATCTCTCGATCGCTCAGAATAAAGCGTATGAGGTCATATCAAATGAGCTTATCTTCGCCGGAACAGATGCCGCAACTCAGTCTGATTACATAGTTACCGGAAGAAATCAGGATATAGTGATTGGCGGTAATGGAAATGATGCGATCGATTCAGGCACAGGCAATGATGTAGTGACAGGAGATAATGCCGAGATCCAGATGGTTGATTATAATCCTATAGGATTGAGGCAACCGATGAACTTGAAAATTCTTGACACTACAAGCTATGATTCGGCGGCTTATATAGGTAAACCCGGAACGACTGCTGATCAGATGAAGGCAAAGATCAGTGCTGGACAGGTTGCCGGTGTAAAGATTATAGCATCAGATAAAGGTGGAAATGACATTGTTGATGCTGGCAGGGATAATGACCTGCTGATGGGACAGGAGGGAAATGACCTGCTGATTGGCAACGAGGGTGATGATGTTATCTATGATACTGTTGGTGATAACAAAATCAAAGATGCCGCGTATGCGTCCAAAGCTGCATATGAATCCGATATGGCTGATGTGCTCTCTGAACTTGATGATAATGGAATTCTGGTTGTAAGGGAGTTCATAACAAATGATTTCGGGAACACATCCATGACAGGAGTAATTACCGCGGGTCTGAAAACCGTTTCTTCAGACCCCGGAACACCCGGAACACCCGGAACGATATATGATCTTTCCAGTCTACAGGATACACTGTTGAACCTGACTGCCGGGCAGACCGTAACACTCACATCGAGTAACTGGGCCGGGAAGTATGATCCTTACTGGAACCCAAATATTGCTCTGGATTTCAACAACAATGGTTCGACAATTCCAAACCTTGAGCTTTCATGGATCGTTTCAGGAGTTGCACAGAATGCAGTTATCCCTTCAGGAACGTGGTATTACAGGGTCAATGAGATCCCGGATAATCCAAATAATAATGGAGTCTATACTCTTACATTAAAGGCTCTTTCTGCGGGAAGCTTCAAAGTGAGAATGGCCAATGCCTGATCCTGAGCTTTCAGCCGGTTATGGCAGTATTGCCATAACCGGTCTTATGGCCTGTTCCCTGCACGGTTAAGGCATAATCTGAGAATGATGAATTCAAGACTTCGTCTATTGAACAGATTACATAACAACAGCTGGAAAATGGGCCATTTCCCGGGGGAACCCTGTGGAATTATCATTTCCCGGTGAGCCAGGGTGATGCATGCTGGTACGCAATGGATAACAGATCAGTTTTTTCAACAAGTCTTGTAATTCTTGCGTTGAACACTTTTCTGGATGATGGTCGGAAAGGGCGTTAATGGGTCTTTTTATCTCAAACCGCTGGTCTTCTAAATTGATGGAAGCCATAGATGATCTGCTGATTGTTGGCCTGGAAAGATCGGCAAAATTTTCTCACAGGAATTTAACCAGTGACAGATTTATTATAGGGCCGATGCATAAGTCTTTGACGGCAGAGCAGTTGAAATTTATATTGACAGAGCTTAAATTACCTGGACCGTACCTCACAGATGCACTGGAATGGTTTGGTAAAACTAATCAGATCGGACTGGGTTTTGAACAATGCAACGGGGTATCCACATATCGGCTTTATCTGGAGTTCTTTGATAGATATACACCTGATTTGGTAAAAAGTAAAGGTCTGCTTCATTTGGGATATAAATGGAATTGTGAGAACCCGGAATCGGTGAGAGTGACCCGTTATTCCTTTGCACCATTTTTTAACGACAACAATCCTGAACAGGTTGTGCGGAAAGTCTTATCAAACACCAATGAAAAGTTTACTGCGGATGTCATTTCTGCGATATGGAAATCATTGGCTGATGTTTCTCCGGATCAATGGATAATGACCTGTGCGGAAGAGGATAGAGGATGCAGGAATTCTTTTGATGTGAATGTCTACAGAGGCCACAAAAAGCTCAATCTTATTAAAGAAGAACTGGAAAACATATCAAGGTATTTCCGGATTGATGAGATGGTCATGGGGAAATTTATTGAAGAATCAGGGGATGCGGCTCTGGGCCATATTTCTTGTGGCAGAGATGCAATAAACAATCCATTCTTTACGGTCTATTTTGATGACTTTACGTCTTATATCAAACAGCATGGAAAATCTGAAGTTTAAATTTCTTTAAAAAGAGGGCAAGATGAATAAAAAAGTTCTATTTTACTCAGATATCAAACCGTTGTCTTCGGTTGACCATTCAGACCTTTTCCTCCGGGATGATGCCGGGTATGCATTTGCAAGAAAAGTGAATGCTGTGCCCCTTACAACGATCGAATTTACAAAAGCAGCAGCTGAATATGCTATTGTTTTTGCAGGTGAAAAGGAATCTATGGCTCCCTATGCTGTTCTCAGTATCTATGAGGGTGATAACCATTTTGTCGATGAAGACGGAAAATTCAAAGCATCTTATATTCCTGCTTTTATTCGCCGCTATCCTTTTGTCTTCACGACATTTGATGAGGGAAAGAATTTTACCCTTTGTATCGACTTAGAGAGTCCTTCACTGAACAGTGAATGTATCGGATACCGCCTGTTTGAACAAGATGGCAGACAATCCGAATATCTTTCCAGAATCGTCGCTTTTATGACTGAATATCAGAGGCAATTCAACAGAACAAGTGAATTCTGCAAAAAGCTTCAGGAATTTGATCTGCTTGCCCCTTTTTCAGCACAGGTGAAAACAGATAAAAAAGAACCACATACTTTGACGGGATTTTATGCTGTAGGCAAGGATCGTTTAAAAGGACTGTCTGATTCGCAATTAAGGCAACTGGTGCAATCCGATGAGTTAGGACTAATATATAATCACATTCAGTCGATGGTGAATTTTGACCGGTTCGCGCGGATATAGCGATGCTTGAATTAAAGAGAAGGGTGGCATTATGAAAACGATCGGTACTCTTTTAATTACCTTTTTGTTGACAGTAAACCTTTTTGCGTCTTCACTTGTGGTGACTTCTGACCTTACCACTGATGCTGTCTGGGATGTGGATACGGTGCTGATCAATAAAGAAGGCATTGAGATAATGGAGGGAGCGCGTCTGACAATTGCTTCAGGAACCCATATCATCTTCAATAAAAGCATTTCATTCATTACTGTAAAGGGCACCATAACTGCAAGCGGTACCGTAGATGATTCTATCCGGATTACAAGATTAAACCCTGCCAATAGCTGGACTGGTATCCGTTTAGTACCACGATCCCGTGAATCAGGCAAACTTGATTCATCATTCTTTCGATTCTGTGTTTTGAGGAATACTGTTTTTTCCAGCAGTGAAGTGCTGTATAAGACACAGGGGACAACACTTCATTGCGGAGCGGGTAACTATATTTCGCTGAAGAATTGCAGCATAACAGATTCATATGGTGATATAGGCGGGGCAGTTTACTGTGATTCAGGGTCAGTAGTTGATATTGAAGACTGTTATTTCGCGCATAACCTGAACAACAGAAATGGTACTGTTTCCGGTGGTGGTGCAATAATGACCAGCGAAAAAGGATCTGCGACTCTTTTTGTTCAGAACTGCAGGTTTGAACATAACAGCGCCAGGACTGGCGGTGCTGTCCGGATCGGCAGGAATTCAAAAGTTGAATTCAACAATTGCGTTTTTTACAGCGATACAACTCTTTCAATAAACGCCTCAATTGGAGATATCAGAGGAGGTGCGTTGGCGATATTCGGGCCGACTGATGTAACCTTGCGCAACTGCATAATTTTTGATTGTAAATCTTACGACAGGGGCGGAGGTATTTATTGTTCAGACGCATCATTGAAGCTGATTAATTGCACCATTGTCAATAATTCTTCGTTTTATGGCGGTGGAATATTTTTCGGACATGACTCTTCAGCCTCATCTCCTGTTCTTATAAATACGATCGAGGGAGGGAATGGTACCCTGGCCAGACTTACCCGTGACAGTGCCGGTTGCGGAATTTTCCTTGACAGTGCCGTTACTCCGTCTTTCCGATATTGTCAAATGTATGATACAGTTTATGACCACACGATAAAGCCCTATCAGGGGGTATTTACAGGCAGCAGGGTTTACCATACAAAGTTTGTCGCTACTATGCATCTTTCCGGCATTCCGGACACAGTTGTTGAAGGATTCCAGTTGTTCAGCCTGTTTGGTGTTGGTGACCCGGCAATAAATGGTGGGGACCCGGATACCTCAGGACTTGGTTTGCCGGAGTACGATCTTCTTGGAAAAAGACGGATTAATGGCGCTGCGATAGATATCGGGGCAATGGAATTTTATGGTGAAATCATATCGAGTGAACAAAACGCCCGAAATAGAAAACAGCACTTGTTAAGTCCTGCTCCCGGTGAACTTACGGTTTATTCTCTCCAGGGTCAAAAAGTCGGGTCCTTCAGCGGCGTATTTTCTTCTCAATCGATACAGCGTTTTGTCCACAGAAAACTGCCGCAGGGAATCTATGTCGTTACTTTTGGGCGTTATGGGCAAATTGCATGGTCAAAGCAGATTTTTGTTAAATAAACATGTTTACCGGAAAGAATTTTCTCAATTATTAATAACAGGATTAGGTAAATGAAATTTTCCCTCAGGTTCTTATTATTCCTGGCAACAAGCCTGTTTGCTGCGGTCCTCTGTTCCTGTTTAAGAAACAGTGGTTTAACAGACGATATCGGAACATGGAGCTTCTCGGGTGTTGTTGTTGACGGCTCTACTGAAAAGCCGCTATCAGGGGTCAGAATAGAGTTTCTGGACAGTGATGGTGAAGTACAGAGCCGCATTAGTGATTCCAATGGAAAGTTTTTCATCGATAACATACCATATGGCGAAAGGTCGTTTATATTTACTTATGATGAGGCTGACACCGGCTATACATCAAAAAAGATCATTGTAGCTTCTTACGCGGAGGCATCATCACTGGGTGGAGTTATCGGTGATGTCTCAAAAATAATAAGACTATATCCACTTACCGGCAGTGTCAGGGGAAAACTTGTCTACCAGTATCAGGGAACAGAATATCAGTTGCCAGCCAGATCTGCAATGGTGTGTGTAGTATTTCAGGACAGCTCCATGCTCAATGCAGAACCGGCAACGTTCAGTGCAGTCGCAGATACTCTGGGGAACTTTGAACTGAAAGGGCTTCCACTTGCTCCCGGGGGGGTGATCACTTTTGATAATTATGCTACAGGAGATAAAACCTACACACTTTCTTCAAAGTCTCTGAATATTGTAAACATCACCGTTCCTGAGGACCTTGGCCGTCTTGTGTATACGACAACTGATTCACTGGGCTGGTCGGCAACAATTCTTGTCTCTAATGTTCTTTCCGCAGATGGATACGGCAGAACAGGCGTGTCTGTAATTGACACAATCTGGTATAAGCTGCCGGTGGAACTGCAGCCCGGTTCGGTTGAGGTAAGAGTAAACGAATCCGCTTCTTCTGTTATAGTCAGTAGAGTTGAAGACGATACACTGTTTCTTATCCCGGCAGCTCAGCTTCCTTATGATACCCTGATGGAGGTAAAAATATCCGGGTTTACAGAGGATGGTTTTCAATTTGATTTGACACTCGATGGGATATCAAGGTTCCGCACGGAAAAGAGCGCACATCCGGTTGAAGCAAACTTCTGGTCACAGCCATGGGTAGTGACAGGGCGGTTTGGCATCGGACAGGCTATGTGGGTCCGCTTTTCAGAAGAGCTGGATACTGCGAAAAGTGGATACGACTGGGCTACATCATCTGCCTCTTCGACGGTTTTCGGTTCAGGGGTATCCGCAAACGCGAATGTCAGAATCTCTGGCGATACACTTTTTGTGACTCCTGATCAGCGTTTGAGCTTTGCATATAACAGTACGATCGGGTTTAATGTAATGTGCAGGACCGTAAGCGGTAAATATACCGCCTATTTCTCATTTTTTGCCAACACCATTGAAGATCCTCTTTATCTTGTATGGACAAATACAAAAGACAAAATGGGTAGAAACCGCGTTGATATGGGTTTAAGGGATACGCTCAAGATCCTGCCTTCAGTTTCTGAATTTGAAGTAATCGGTGTTTCCGGAACCGAATCAGAGCTTATGCCGCCGGGGCTCATGCTCTCAGATATCAGATTATCCGGAGACACCATTATTTGCGTGCCATCTTTATCGCTTCTTTCTGACACTTCATACGGCCTGGATTTTGATCTGCAGCTTTCAGATGGAACGATAAGAAGAAATGTACTTCCTGTATCATGGTCAACAAAAAAGAATGTGTTCATTGTGTCGACTGATACAAAACGGAACGGGATGTACCGCCCGCTGGCTGCTATCGGAGACAGTTTCAAAGTGACTTTTTCAGAGTCGATTGACACAAGCATAAATGCTGCCGTTGCGTTTCGTGTCAACATAAAAGACGTTAAAGACGCAATCAGAAGATCGGTTGTCAAATGGGACAAGGAGTGTCTTACCGCCACAATCAGAATTATTGATACTCTGCCTGTAGCTGATTTTGATGCTCCGGCGGCATATACGGCAACTGCAGTTCATACTAAGGCCGTCGAGTCTGTAACATTCGACCTGGTCACAAGAACAGGGGAACAGGTTATTGGATGTAAACCCGACGGAACCCCGATCTCTCTTCATACAGAAAAAGGATTGTGCATTATTCAGACAAATATCATTCCAAATCTGGACGGACGTACATCTGTTGAAAAAGAGTTCGCTCCCAGATCAGATTTCCCTCTGGATAGTGCTGTTTATTTACAATTTAACCGGGTACTCGATACATCTGCTATGAGAATGGACTCACTTGAAATATATGCCGGCATTCAGAAAGCCGGTGCAGTTATCGTTCCTGCTGATATAACAATGTCAAGCGATAGAAAGACAATCCGTATTATGCCTGAAGATCATCTGGACAGCAGAACTGAGTATTATATATGGGTAAGGGGAGTTCCTGCTGCAAAGATCTCCGGTGCGGCTGCTATAAACAAGCACGGCGGAACTTTCAGCGGTAAATCTGCCAGTGGATATCTGCTTGAACGTCCTTTTAAAACACGATGATCAGGGCAAAGAATCAGAGTTATATGAGATTGCATAAATTGGTATTTTGCTTTTTTTTAAGCGGCGCGGTCTACCTCTGTGCTGCACCTGTCTACAATCCCTCTGATCAGAAAATTCAGGGCATAGTGGAACCTTTCCGGTCCGCAGAGATTTCACCTGAAATATCGGGAAGAATTATTGAGATAGGAGTTCCGGAGGGCGGGCTTGCAGAGGCTGGTGATACGATACTGAAGATTGAGTACACGGAAGATTTACTTATTGCTGAACGGGCCCGTATAGCAGCGGAAAACAAGGCGGATTTAAAAGCCGCGCGCCTGAAAATGGAAACTGCAAAACTGGAATATGATGCAACGAAGCTGGTATATGACAGTACGGGTGCGGTCAGTGAAGAGGAATTGTGGGGGAAGAAATATCAATATGAAGCCGCACTTGCTGAATTCGAGCAGCTCAAGGTTCAGAAAGATCGGGAATTGATTGAGTATCGGATAGCACAGTCGCGATTAAAAACCCATTTTATCATCGCGCCTTACAGGTGTATAATAGCTCTTATCAGATTGCGTCAATATGAGCATTGCAGGGCAGCAGAGCCGCTTTTGTCAATCGTGGATGCCTCTAAATGCCGCTTAATAACCTACATACCTATTAACCTGTCAAAGCAGCTTACAACAGGTAAAAAGGTCAGTATACAGGTAACCGGAAAAAATGGCTTAATGAGCAGAAACGGTGTTGTGGAGTTTGTTTCACCGGTTGTTGACCCTGCAAGCGATCTGATTACCCTGAAAATCAGGTTTGATAACAGTGATGGTTCTGTGAAGCCTGGTGTTTCCGGATTCCTGTTAATAGATAAGTGAAAACCAGTATGTTTCAGCAAGATCCTCTTCGTATAAGCCGCGGTCTCCATAAACTCCGCGTGTTAAGAACTTATGACGGCGCGCCTGAAAAGTTCTGGACTGTTTTTCTTGACAGCAGCTCAGACCTTGCAGGTGCTGATACCGGGCTGATCATAGAAAAGGTCCAAGGCAAAAACCCATTCAAAGTTCTTGCCGAATATGACGGTAACACCGGCGGGGAATCTCTGAAAACACTGCATAAAATGATTCCTGCAACCATGCAGAAGTGTTCTTGTAAAAACGTTACAATATTTTCTACAAAAACGTTCTCAGTCTTTGCGGTTCCGCTGATTAAGGAAAACTGCCCGCCAACGGTTTATGTTCTGCTGAAAGTCGCAACTATAAAGCCGGAGGAGATTTCTGCGATATCCATGGCGTTGTCATCTATAATTGATGTGCCAATGCAATATCAGCGTCAGAGTGAAGCGGTGCGGGTACTTCAGGACCGTGAAAAGATACTGAATGTACTTGATCTCAATGTTCTTCTGAACTCGCAGCCCCATTTTCTTTCCGCTGTAATGCTCTTATGCAATGAAATCGCTTCAGCTTACAAATGCACCCGTGTTTCACTTGGCTGGTGCAAAGGCCGCTATATCCGTCTTAAGGCCATGAGCCAGGCCGACAGTTTCGAAAAAAAGATGGAAATTGTCCAGAAAGCAGAAGCTGCCATGGAAGAAGCTGCTGAGCAGAACACAGAAATCCGGATTCCTGCAGAAGACAATGACGGATCTCTGTATGTTCGGGACCATGAGAGTTACCAGAGGGCAACTTCAACCGGAGCACTTTTAACGCTGCCAATAAGGCATAATAACGACGTCGTCGGTGTATGTCTTCTGGAAAGAACCGCCGGAGAGTTTACTGATGCAGATGTCCAGCATATTCGCATGTCGATTGATCAGGTCTCAGCACGCATCCACGATCTGTATCTGAATGACAGGTGGGCAGGCGCGAAGCTTGCGGATTGGGGAAGGCAGAAAGTCGCAGTTCTTCTGGGATTTGAGCATACATGGATGAAATTAATCGCACTTGTCTCTGCAGCGGCCTTAATTGCCGTCATGACTGTTCCGGTGCGCTACCGCGTCGACTCGCCGATGATACTTAAAACTGATGATATCACATTTCTGGCTGCACCATTTGACGGATACATATCATCTGTTAATGCAAAGGCTGGTGAGAGTGTAGATAAGGGAAAAGTGATACTATCTCTTGATAAAAAAGACCTGATCCTTGAGGAAGCTGGAATACAGGCTGAATTCAGTAAGACCAGACGCGAAGAAGACAAGTTCCGTGCGGATGTAAGGCTTGCGGAAATGCGTGTTTCCCAGGCTCAGAGCGAGCAGCTCTATTCCCGCCTGAACATTGTACAGCTTCGTCTTTCAAAGGCGGATGTAAAGGCACCGTTTAAAGGTATAATCATAGAAGGTGATCAGCATGAAAGAATTGGATCTCCTGTTAAGCAGGGGGAGGTTCTTTTCAAGCTCGGCAGAATAGAAGATATCCGTGTTGAAGCAAAAGTCAGTGAGAGTGAGATTCAGAATATCATGCCTGGCGCCAGGGGACAGGTGGCACTGACAAGCCGTCCAAATGAGTTCTTTGACATAACAGTACAGAGAATTGAACCGGCAGCCGTTTCAGATCAGGCGGGAAATATCTTCCAGGTGGTCTGTTCTTTTAATAATCAGGTTCCCCAATGGTTCAGGCCCGGTATGACAGGAGTTTCTAAAATCGAGGCTGGAAAGAAAACTTTATTCTGGGTTGTAAGTCATCGTACATTTGATTTCCTCAGGCTTAAACTGTGGTGGTAGGAGAAGAGGCCGGTACCGAGAATGAGTATCAGAGAGAAAATATTTCATGATTCCTGGTATCGGATTGCTGATCAGAGAATAACTTTACGCCCCAGTGTACGAATAAGCCGCCAGGAGTTTCGCGGCGAACCCTGGTATGTACTTCATGACCCCTATATAAATCAGTTTTATCGATTTCCACCTGAGGTATATGAATTTATTGCCCGTCTGAGTTCACGCAGGACAGTTGATGAGATCTGGAATGAACTGGTAACGCATAAGCCGGAGTCAGCACCTACCCAGGGCCAAATTGTCAACCTCCTTGCGCAATTATATCAAGGAAACCTGATCCATTCTGATCTGCCTCCAGACAGCGTCCGTCTCTTTGAGCTTTATGAAAAACGGGAAAATAAGAAGATCAGGATGCAGATGCTCAATCTTCTTTTTGCCCGTATTCCGGTATACGACCCGGATAGGCTTTTAAAATCCCTGCTCCCTTTTATTAATATTCTTTTCAGTCCTCTTGGATTTATAGTCTGGATAACAATCCTGGGAATTGGAATAAAATCCTTAATTGACAATTTTAATCTGGCGATGCAGCAGTCGCAAGGAATTCTTGCTCCAGACAATCTGTTTATGCTGTATGCGGGTATTGCTATAGTAAAGCTCATCCATGAGTTCGGCCACTCTGCGGCGGTTCGCCGTTTCGGAGGCGAAGTGCACACAATGGGTATTATGCTTATTATGCTGACACCCTTACCCTATATGGATGCGACTGCCGCCTGGGCATTCAGAAAAAGATGGAAACGGATACTTGCTGGGGCATCAGGAATGCTATTTGAGTTGTTTATTGCATCGATTGCGATGATTGTCTGGGCGCACACCGGTGATGGACTGCTGCATTCGCTTGCATACAATATGGCCTTTGCGGCTTCTGTGTCCTCTATCATATTCAATATCAATCCGCTGTTGAAATATGATGGATATTATATGTTGTCCGATCTGGTGGATACCCCCAATCTCCAGCAGCAGGGACAATTGGAGACTAAATACCTTGCTGAAAAATATCTGTTTGGAAAAAAGGATGCTATTGCTGTTGCGTCATCCGGAAGAGAATCTTTCTTATTAGTCCTGTATAACATCGCCAGCACCATCTACCGTTTCATTGTTTTCGGCGGGCTGCTCCTGTTTGTTTCTACAGAGATGCTTCTGCTGTCAATCATCATGGGTATCTATCTGTTTATCTCATGGGCGATTGTCCCGGTTGTCAAATTTATAAAATATCTTGTTTCTGATCCAGGTATCTCCCGTGTACGGGGAAGGGCTGTCAAGGTCTCCAGTGCAATTTTAATTACCGTATTTCTGTTTCTTGCTTTCTTTCCATTTCCTTTCCGATTCAAAGCCCCGGGAATCCTTAAAGCAGAAGATTTTCAGAATGTGACAAACAATACTGCCGGGGTTGTAAGGAAAGTGTGCAAAACATCGGGTGAGCATGTCAACAGGGGTGATACATTATATCTGATGGATAACGAGGAGATTTTATTCAGGCGCTCAGAAGCAGCCGCTGCGGTATCGGAAGTCGAATCGAATTACCGCAACGCGCTCTTTTCATCGCAGGCTGAACTTCAACCACTTGACACACGACGGAGGGTTCTTCTGGAGAAGCTTGACTATATTGATTCGCAGCTGGTTGAGCTGACGGTGAGAGCTCCGATTGATGGAATATGGTACTCGCCTGCATCCATTCACTTTCTTAACCGCTGGATTCCAAAAGGGACTTCTTTAGGCCAGTTGATAAATAAAAACAAATATCTGTTTGTTTCTGTGATACCTCAGAAAGAAATCGGGCAGCTGTTTTCCAGGAGGGTTACAGGTACTGTAATTCGATTAAGAGGGCAGGCGGCATTTCCCGTTTTGGTTGACACAATGATCATAATTCCCATGGAACAGAACCGCCTGCCATCTTCCGCGCTGGGTTTCATGGGAGGTGGAGAGATAGCGGTTAAAACCGGTGACAGTTCTGGAACATTTGCGGCTGAGCCTTTCTATGAGGTCAGAGTAGGCGTTGTTCAGGACAAAAATGTGGCTCTGATGCACGGCCGATCAGGATTTGTCTGGTTCTCCCTCGGTCATCAGCCGCTTTTGTGGCAATGGGTACGGAAACTTCGTCAGGTAATCCAGAAAAATTATCAACTATAAAATATGAACGATCTTACAACTCAGTACCGGCTTACGGAAATCAAGCACCGGAAGAAAATTCCCGGTGGCCTTGATGGAATGCTGTATCGCCTTGCTGGTCTCCATAAAAGCCGCTCTGCGGTTAAACGAAAACTTATGAAAGACGCAGAGGTGATACAGGCTCAAGCCAAACTATTAAAAGTATCTCAGACCGGGAACTGAAAAGTAAACTTCGCCAATATGCAGGGGAGTACAGGAGAAAAAATTATCCTGGTGATGAGGCTTTGTTTTCAGCGCTGGCCATGATACATGAAGCGTCATTTCGGGTGCTTGGTATGCGTCCATTTACTGTTCAGACTGCAGGTGCACTTGCACTATTTAATGGTTTCGTCGCGGAAATGGCTACTGGTGAAGGGAAAACGCTGACTGCTTCATTGACAGCAATTATCAGGGGGTGGAGTGGAATGCCCTGTCATATAGTTACAGCAAACGATTATCTTGCGGAAAGAGATGCTCAAAAACTTGAACCGCTCTATTCGTTCTGCGGAGTATCAGTCGGGTATGTAATTTCCACCATGGATCCGGCTATGAGGAAAAAAGGGTACTCAGCTGATATTACCTATTCAACGGCCAAGGAGGTTACTGCAGATTTTCTTCGCGACCGCATAGCTCTGGGGTCACTGCAGAAATTTGAGCGGCGTTTGATCAGAAAGGTGGTAACAGGCCACCCGCTGCAATGTGATGGTGCTGTAATGCGCGGATTGCATGCGGCAATAATTGACGAAGCGGACAGTCTGCTGATAGATGAAGCTGTTACTCCGCTGATTATTTCAAGACAAAGGGAAGATGAGGAGCTGAATACTGCATGCAAAGTTGCTTTTGAGGCATCTCAGAATCTTGTTGCTGGAAAGGACTATAGCCTTGATTACAGGCACAAAGACCTGCACCTCGATAAACGACTCGATGTAAAAGAGGTCCTTTGCGAATCGAGAATCCCCAAACGGTTTTCCGGCGTTGGATTCATGCGGGAACTGCTGCGTCAGGCGCTTATCGCACGTGAATTTTATCATCGGGATAAACAGTATGTGGTTCAGGATAATAAAGTGGTTATTGTTGATGAGTTTACAGGCCGGATCATGCCTATGCGCTCCTGGAGCGATGGACTTCATCAGATGATAGAAGTAAAAGAAGGGGTACCGATTACACCCCCCAATGAAACTCTTGCGCGGATCAGCTTTCAGCGGTTTTTCCGGTATTACAAATATCTGGCAGGAATGACCGGTACGGCACATGAGGAGAGGGGCGAGTTATGGCAGGTGTATGATTTACCTGTGATCCCAATCCCCCGAAACCGTCCTTGCAAACGCACATCATATCCCGCACGGATCTTTTATGATCAGAAACAGAAATGGGATGCGGTGCTGGAGGAAATAGAGAGTGTACATAAAAACGGGAGGCCTGTTTTAATTGGAACACGCAGTGTCGAGCTCAGTGAGCGGCTTGCGGAAAATCTGAAGAAACGGGGGCTCTCCTGTGAAGTGATCAATGCAGTCCGTCACAAAGAGGAAGCTGTAATCATCTCTCGTGCAGGCAGTCATGGAGCAATCACAGTCGCGACAAATATGGCTGGGCGTGGAACAGATATTCTTCTTGATCAACGTTCTGTAAAGTGCGGTGGGCTCCATGTGATTGCAACAGAATTTCATGAATCTGGTCGTATCGACCGTCAATTATATGGAAGAAGCGGGCGTCAGGGCGACCCCGGCAGTAACCGGACATTTGCAGCACTGGATGATGAACTGGTTCTCCGTCATGGAAATAAAATGAGTAGAAAAGCAGCACTTGCGCTTCTTTCCACAGTGAAAACTGCGGGGGAATGGTTTGCCGGTATTGTGATACGCAGTGCTCAATCTAACGCCCAGCGGAAAGCTGCACAGAGCCGCATCGCGATCCAGAAGATGGACCTCTGGCTTGATGATTCGCTCTCTTTTACAAGGGGAGATGTTCAGTAATGCACAAATGTTTGATGGCAATAGCGGTTGTGTACATTTGTCTCTGGGCAGAAGGGGTAATCGATACATTATCGATTGTTCAAGAGACCAGGTCCACTTTTGTTCCAGATCCGGGCAAAATTGCACAAGATCGCATAAACATGATTAAATCGATCGCTGAACCTGATATTCCGGAACAGGTCGAAAAGGCCGCTTTGCCGCTGTCGCTTGATGACGCGGTAAAAAAGTTGTTAGTTAATAACAGGGAGATCAAAAAGGCGAAACTCGAGTACCTTATAGGGGAAAGCCGCTTTCATGCGGCATTCGGTGTGTTTGAACCCTATCTTACCGGTTCCTATGAGTATTCCGAATCTGAACGTCCTGATGCTTTACTTACTGAACTGCGGGAATCGCAGAAAGGCGGAATCGAGGGCGTGCTTCCGACAGGGACACGGTATGGCTTTAGTCTGGCACAAAAAGACATCCTTTTTGCACAGAGTTCTCTTGAATGGCCGACTCTCAGTTCCAATGTGGCAGTTACTCAGCCGCTCTTAAAAGACTTTGTCGGTAACGGCCCCCTGTCTGAAATTAAGATCGCCAGGGCCGAACGACAGGTAGCATATCACCGGTATCGATCTACGTTGATGTCTCAATGCTATAATCTGGAAAACACATACTGGAAAGTGGTATACCTCCAGGAAAAAAGGCGTAACGCCGTGAAGTCATTAGCGGTTGCTAATCAGATTGTAAATGAGAGCCGTACACTTGTCGCATCAGGGATAATTTCAAAACTCGATGCAGTTGAGGTCTCTTCACAGCATGCTCAGCGGCAGATAAACTTATCAGATGTAAAAATGGAACATGCTGGTGCGGCAAATGAACTTATGCAGTTGATCGGTTGTACACCAGATTCTGTTAATGCTGTTTTGACTGCAGTTACACCGATTCAGGTCAGCCCTGAAAACCAGCTTCCTGATTCACTTCCGATCAGTAAAGCTGATAGTGTTATGTCAATAAATCAGCCAGAGCTGCTGATCGCGCAATTTAACAGAATACGGAGCAAGGGTGCTGTTTCCCAGATGAGGGGTAAAGTTTTACCGGAACTCAATGTGTCAGGCATCATAGGAGTTTCCGGTTTCAGCAAAAATCCTGAATCCTCTGCAGGTGAAAAGTTTCTTGATCCGGAGCAGAATAAACAAAACTGGACATGTGCAATTGAGCTGAAAATTCCGCTTGGCACAGGGATCCGTGAGAGGAACCTGTTAAAGGCTGAGAAACTGAATCAGAAGATTGCAGAAGATGAAGAGCAGTCCATAAGAAATGAATTGACGGCTCAGTTTCTTTTGATATCAGATAGAATTCGGGATCTGGCGCACAATCTTAAAAACGCAGCGGTTGTTGTTGAATACCGTAATTCTCTTCTGCAGAGTGAGCTGGTCCGGCTGCGGGCCGGATTGAGTAATGTACGCAAAATATTTGAAATGGAGCAGGAACTGGCTAATGCCTGTGAACGAGAACTTGAGATGAGGGTACAGTATTGTATGGCACTTTCTCTCTATGATCGGGTTCTTGGTTTGACTCTGAGCAAAAAAGGCCTGGAAAAAATAGTGAACGGCATCCCGGTGATTAACAAAGACCTTACCAGGGCTGAACCAGAGAAATAGCCTGAAACTTCTAAACTGGTTGTCAGTGCTGGACTTAATATTTATTTTGATCAATATAGCTTCAACTTCGAAAAGATGCTTTTTTCATCCACAAATCGTCAGCTAACCTTTACAGGTGGTGTTTATGTTCAAACAAATTGCCTTTGTAATTGTAATGTTTTCAGCAGTAGTTTCATTCGGCGCACAGGGTTCAGGAATTTTTCTCCAGGCCAATGTCAGCAAGGGTAAAATGAAAGGTGATAAAATCGTTCAGTTTCCAGGGGGTGCATTCGGGTCGGAAGACGGTGATTCAATCCGCTTTATTATCAATGGCCAGGAATTGGCTGATACAAATCATAACACAGTAATCTCCACTTACCCTATTGATTTTCAGTACGCTGTCCGGTATTCATTTCTGGCGGGTTATGAAAAATCTTTCAACAAGATGCTCTCTATCAGAGGGGCAATTGGGTATCAGTATGCGTTACTGGATGCAAATGCTGCCACGGTCAACCCGGATTTTAGCGAGGACCCGTTTGTCGCATCAGAAATTGACCGTCACTGGCTCAATATCCCCGTTGACATCAAGGTTACTCTTCCGATCCGTCGCAGCGGGCTTTACCTTGCCGCCGGCCCAAAAGCATCGATACTCCTTTCCTCAACATATAAGGATAGCCTCTTAAACTATGAGCTGGATCTGGGTGATCTGACCCCCAGGTTCAACCTGTCGCTTGGATTTCGTTTCGGTGTAGAACTGGCTATCGCCAGAGCCGGCTTTCTGCTGATCGAATCAGGGTATCACAAAGGTTTGATTAACCTCTCCCCGGTATCTTCAGTAAAGACTCAGGAGGGCGAATTTGTTCCGATCAGCCTGGGTTTCAGGATGAATGTTCCACCGGAAAAGAATTAACAGAATATACATGAAACTAAAGGGTACCTCTAAATGTTCAGTTTTCAAGCGAGGCCGAGCGAGAATTCGCTGCGCCAGGCGCACGAAAGAGGCGAATCCGCTGTGATTCGTCGATTACAACGAAGCGCAGTAGAATTCGCAGCCGGCTGCAGCGGAAAATGAATTTTTAGAGGTACCCTAAAGCTGATTTGAGAGTAAGAACGGGCAGGAAGGAGATGAAATGGGTTACTTAAAACATAACTTTTGGAATCGGATATGGCTGCGGATTATCCCATGTCATATGATTGTTTTAGCCGCTACATCTTCACTTCTGGCTGCTCTCGGCAGCGGTCCTTTTGTCCGGGCCGGTTTTGGACTTAATCTACTCTACGGCACAGATCTTTACATCATTCCTCCAGATAACCATTACAGCACACTGCCTGAGGGATCACAATCGTTTGACTATAAAGAGTATGCAAATAATGGACTGTTCCTGACACCGGACTTTTTAATCGGGTGGGAACAGTCACTGAACCTTGTGCTTTCTGTAAACACTGGTGTCGGACTGGCATTCAGCGGTACAAAATGGAAAGGTGTTCCGGTTTATGATTTCAGCGGGAACCAGATATCTGAACCTGCCATTGATGCGAAGTTAAGAACGACCTACATTACAGTCCCCCTCGAGACAAAACTGATGCTTCCCCTTAACAGCGGCGGCTTTTACATCACTTTCGGGCCCTGGTTTTCATTCCTTGCAAGTGCGAAATTTGAAAACAGCACTAACACAATCGAAATGGATGATAAACCGCTGTTTAATACGACAAGCATGGGAGTGGGCTGTTCTTTCGGTGGTGAGGTACAGCTTCGGGCAATGGATCTTCTCATGGGGCTCAGGTTTGATGCGGGGCTTACAGATGAAGCAAAGGATGAATCGATAAAATTACGTCATTCCAAAATCGCTCTTGAGACAGGCTTGCGATGGACAACGAGACGGCATACAAAAAAGAAGTGGCCGCTGTAAACCTTTTGCACTACCTGCATTCTTTCCTGTGAACTGAATTATCCTCTTTGCCAACCGGGGTCCCTTTTATTTCAAATGGCTCGATTGCATTTGTTTGAATAAGTCAAATCGACCTGCTTTAAACGCGCCGATATTGTCGTTTGCAATTTCAGGAGTTTTGGATAAATCTTCCAATACCTCAAACCACAGTTCTTCCGGGATAAGGCTGAATGGTGTCGTTTTCGATAGCAAACCAAGGATATAGGAATTGGCATGATGAAGTGCCAGTTGCCTGGTATCACTTACTATTACATTGAATTGTTCAAGATGCAGAAGAATTTCTTCCAGTGAAAGAAGTGAATCTGCATCACCCCCTTGTGGAGTAATTGAGCAGGAGTTCAGAATTATTGTCGCATCGGGTTTCAGTAACTCGAGATATTGTGGACGCAACGATTCATTCTGTTCCATTGCAATCATGATATCTACACTTTTTGATGCGAAAACGGGTGAATGGACATTTCCAAACGCGATTGTAGAGTGCACACATCCACCCTTTTGAGCCATCCCGTGAACTTCACCTTTTAAAATATTCTTATTCATATACGAAGTGTGCTGCATCAAATGAGTCAGGACTTTTCCCATGAATAAATTGCCCTGCCCCCCAACCCCGCAAATTAAAACTCTTAGCGTATCAGGCAGCTCGATATCGATGTGGTGATGTACCTTTGCAGTTTTATTTGCCGGAACATTCGTTAGGGTTTCGCAACTGTGATCTTTTTGTAACTTATTTTTGATGTAGAGTGCACCGGAAGGGCACAATTTTACACATAGTTCTTTTCCGCTGCCGCAACGGGTGCATAGAGAATTTATGAGGGGATACGAAAATGGAGAAAAATCAATTGCCGGACACACAGAACAGGTACCGCATTTTGTGCAAAGTTGTTGATTCAGCAATAACTGTGTTTCATTTTTCCCTTTGTTGTTTTTTGTTTGGACACATTCGCCATCAATAACAATAGATGAAAAGATTCCTTTTTCAGCGTTACTCAATGCAGTTTCAAGATTTTGTACAATACCTTTGTAATCATATGCATCGACGTTAATGCATTCAACACCTTCAGATTTATGAACACTATTCAGATCGCATTTTTTAGTCCCATCCGAATTTTTCCTTGTAGGCGATTTCTGGCCCCCGGTCATTGCGACTGAACTGTTGTCCAGAATTACTTTTACCCCAGGTATACTTCTGAAAACCGCATTTCTGGTCGCATCCATTCCAGAGTGACATTCACTGGAATCACCAATCAGACTGATCACACGGTGTGCATTTTGCGGCTGTGACAAAACATATCCCTGTCTCATTGATTCAGATGCGCCCATACATAAGTTTAAATCAAGCGCTTTCTGAAAATGAAGTAAAGTTGAACAACCGATATCACCAAAAACGATATCGATTTTCCTGCGCTTTTTTAAGGTTTGTATAGCCATGCTGACAGCTTTATAGGGGCATCCGGGGCATATTGCCGGATACCGATTTACAGGTTGTTCATCAAAGGCTGTCAAAACAGCATGTTTTTCCGTGAATTCATGAGATTCCAGTATGTTTGAAAGTAAATCAGGAGTCCAGTGTGTTATGGTTTCAAACCCTTGCTTTCCAATTACATTCAAACCATGCTGTTTCATTTTGCTTTCAACAAAACGTTCACCATCTTCAATGATAAAAATCTGTCCATCAACTCCCTTTACCCATTGATCAATTGTATCAAAAGGTAAGGGGTTGGATATTCCAAGATATAATTGCTGCGGTTGCAGATTTTGAAGAGATAATGTTTCTTTAACAATTAATGCCGCTTCACCACACGCAATGATTCCCCAGTTATCCTTACCGGTTACCGAATGTATGAAATCTTCATTTTCGATGCTGATGCGAATTTTCGGCATTTTTTTCATAACTGCATTATTAAAGCTCAATCGTGCATCCCGTGGCAAAAGCACATTTGAGAGGCTCTCTTTTTTCATCACTGATTCAATTTGTCGTGATTGAATCAATGTGATAATACCTTCTGAATGCGACAGCACCGATGAGCAGAGGATCACAACAGGAGTCGAAAACTTCCTGCTGAGATCCGCAGCTCTTAGGGCACTCAAGTAAAGGTCCTGATGATCTCGCGGTTCGATTACCGGAATATGCAGTGATGAAAGAAAATGACGTGAGTCAACGATGTATTGTGTGCTTGATGGAGCATGATCTGTTGATACAAATAATACCAACGCACCGGAAAAGCTGTTAAAAAACGCAGCAGAAGCAACAACATCTGCCGCCTGAAACAATCCTGGAACTTTCATGGTGACAACGGTATCGTGTCCCGCAATTGCATGACCTGCACCAACCCCGACCGCAACAGCTTCATTGACAGACCATTGAGCGCAGATCAGATCAGGTACTTGAAGCAGATGTTCCATCACCTCAGTACTTGGTGTACCAGGGTACCCGTCTGCAGCATGATAACCGGCATGTAGAATACCTAAGGCAAACGCTTCATTCCCCTGAAGAATAATTTTTTCTCCAGGTGTATACTCCAATATTTTTTTAAGTGAAACCAAAAAATTATTACCTTAAAATCTGAAAATGAATCCACCACCGCTTGCACCAGCGCCATGCCCCATCATCATGACCATCATACCTTTTTGAAGTTTACCGCTAATAATTGCTTCATGCAGATTTAACGGCACCATCGCTGCAACAGTGTTTCCATATTTATGAAAACAACTGCAGCTTTTATATTCCGGTATACCAGCCTGCTGCAGCTGAGCTTTCCATGCCATGGATGTTTGATCGCTTGTAATAATAAAATCGATATCATCCCAATGCATGCCGCTTGCCCCGAGAAGTTGACTTGAAATGATCTGAAAAGAATCCAGTATTGACTGGTGAATTTTTGGCCCATCGGGCATAGTGAGATTGAAAGCACCGGTCAGTAATTTCTCTTTTTCTTTGAGAAACTCGGTTCCAAATGGAATGTAGGCAAATTCGCCAATTGAACTGTCGGTATAAAAGTATTTACATATAAATTTCGGCGTTTGGGAATATCCATAGAGTGCTGCAGCAAACCCATCACCATTAAGAAATATCGTTCGTGTGTCTTTCAGTATTTCAGCATTAGCATCAAGTGATGCACGATCACCTCCAAGACCCAGCACATAATCGTCACCTGTATCTATGCAGCTTAGTGCAAGATCGGTTGCATGTAAAAATCCGCTGCACGCAACAGAAATATCCATGACTGGTATCCCTTTGCGTACACCGATTTTTTCAAGTACTCTCAAAGAGGTCGCCGGTATCAATTGGTCACCAACCAGTTTCGCGTAGATAATACGATCGATCTTTTCCGGTGCAATGTTGGCATTAGAGCAACATTGCAGAACCGCTTTGTAAAGATACTCTGATGGCAGTACACCCGTCTGCACTGCTCGTCGCTCTTTTATACCAATGGAGTATTGTACAGCTCTATCGGATGCGATCAGGTTGAACTGGTCGATAATATCCTGATTTGTTACAATTTTTTCAGGCATCCCTTCACCGGTACCAAGCAATTGAGCGTGTCTGGTATACTTGACCTCCCTGATACCGGGATACTGCATGGTAGAATCGACCATTTTCAAATTAATCATAGTTTAAAGGTTCACAGGTTCAAAGGTTCACAGGTTTAGAGGTTCACAGGTTTAGAGGTTCACAGGTTTAGAGGTTCACAGGTTTAGAGGTTCACAGGTTTAGAGGTTCACAGGTTT
>JAAYYB010000422.1 GCA_012515615.1 Fibrobacter sp. | reverse complement strand
TTTATTATTTATCCTATTAATCACCCCAATATCGATAATTTGTGCCCAAGAGCTTTGGGTCTACGATCCCAGTAAGAATATCCCAAAATATGATTCGTCAAATAGGGAATGGGGCGTATATTCTATCGCCATGAGCGACGATTCTAGTCATATCGCAGTCGGACTTTATCGTGAGAATGCTATTCTTGATGATAAGAAAAATGTCCTAATGGATGAACAAGGGAGACTTTTGTTAGACAAGCAAAGCAAAATAGTAATGCTTGACAGCAAAGGAAAAGAGCTATGGGAATTTAAAACTCAGTATGGAATAGAATCTATACGAATGAGTAGTAACGGGGAATACATCGTAGTAGACACAGCTAACGATAGTTGTTTTAATGATTTTGAGGATTGCGGATCAAAAGTTTATGTTTTTAATATATCTGGCACACCTCTTTGGACCTATGATGGTGCAAGAAATCCTTATGTCGATTCTTTCGGTAATGTTCTAATTGCCACCCCAAATAATATCGCAATGTATAATATTGAGAAGAAATTAGTCCGAATATACTCAAACGATAGAAATTATTTTTGGGCCTCTGACAACATAGATTTAATTGCTATTGAATCGAGTGAATATGATGAGGAAGAGATGGAACTTATATCCTCTAAGCTAGAATTATTCGATAAAAATGGCAAAAAGCTTTGGGAAAGGGAAACTGGGCCAGGGGTAAATGATGTTAAATTTTCAGACGATAGAAACTTAATTGTAGCTGGAGCATTTAACGAAGTTTATTTTTTTGACCGAAAATGGAATTCATTCAAATATTCTCCAGATGGGTATTCTATTAACTCCTATTCAATGACATCTGACGGTAAGTATGTGGTCGTAGCAGGAAATTCATACTATGTTAATAACAAATTTTTTAGCCAGCTTACTTTATTAAATCAAAGTGCCGAAGTCTTATGGAAAGGAAACATTGAATCTAGGTATATTTATGACATGGAAATTACAAATGATGGGGCATATGTTTATTTGTTTATGGATGAAGGCAACTTAATCATAATTGATGCAAGGAATGGAGAAATAAAAAATAAAATTGAGAATATGAAACTTTATCGTCCAAGTTTCTCAAAAGATAAGGAGTATGTCGCCATGGGTGGATACAAATTATACCTATTTGATACAAAAAATCTCATTAGCTATTCCAACACTAAAAATGTTGGGCCTTCTCCAATTCTATATGTCTCCTTGTTATCCATAGCAGGCATCTTGTTATACTACCTAAGAAATAAAATCCAATGATTTTTCATGTTCTTCCATTAATACGAGTCCGAAGGACAATCTTTTTAAACACCAATGTATAATATTGGACATCGAGGACTTTAGATGTCCGAAATACAGGTTTTTGAGGTCCTTGCGAAGATCCTCCCATACCTTGTGACGCTAGGTATAGGGGCCTTTGCAGGGTGGGAGCTTGTGAAGACTAAGATCCACGAGCTCGCCGAGTTTTTTAAGACGGTCGATGAGGCGCTCTATGACGA
>JAAYYB010000326.1 GCA_012515615.1 Fibrobacter sp. | reverse complement strand
TCTCGTGAGCTTGTTGCGTGTACCGTATGTGAAGTCTATGGGAGAGCCGTATACGGGAAATCTGTATGTACGGTTCGACGAGGGGCGCGGCGTCAAAACCCGCGTCTACTCTACCGTTTAAATTCCGATCTTATTTCCGGTTTTTATTCTTTTAAACCATTTACTATCCGTTCAACTCCATCTTTCAGTATTGCAACATGAAAATTAATAATCAATCCCAATTTCTTCTTACTTAACCGTAAATATGATAGTAATTTCTGACGATCAATTGCTGTTACAAATTCTTTTGCCTTTAAATCCGAGCCCCAGGGCGGATTATATCCATATTAGTTCTGGGGAACGATTACCTTTTCTTCAACCAATAAATCCAATCTTAAATCTGTTCCAGGTTTAATGTCCTTATAAGGTATCGGAACCGGTTGTTGTCTTAAAAGTCACAAGTCACAAGTAGCGAGTCACATGTTGTATTCCGGTAGAGATGCCAGCGGAGGTCTCTTTAGTTAAAAGTCATAATTATCAGTAAGGGTACTTTTTCCAAAGCCCTCGTGTGTTTCCGGGAGCAAATTTTATCCATTCCTGCTATATTTATAATAATACTTGTATTTGGGCAATTTACGGTCTGTAATTTCAGGATATTGCAGTTACCAGAGGAAAAGCTGCACAGGGATGATATGCGAAAAAGAGGATTATAAAACATCTATTGTTTACCAATGGCATTCAATTTGCTTTCTAATTGGTATTCTCTTTTTATTCGTACAGGTTTAAAAATAGCAGATAACTTAATCTACGGGAACAGGTATGATAAGTATCTCTGGAATAATCATGCTGATTCTTCTCTGTAGTGTGGTGTTTGTTTTATGTTGGCATGTAAGATCAAGAGCGCCTGGTTATCGCAATAAGGCTCTGGAATCGATCTATTCCATTGCAACGACATCAAAAACTTGTGTTCCCAACCGTTACCTGCAGATCGCTTCCGGTATAGCCTCGATACTTGATGTTCCCTGTGTGTTGATAGGTAATGTTGTAGAGAAAGGATTGATTTTTACTGCTCAGTACCGGAAAGCTGAGGCTAAAAGATGGTTCGATTATTCGATGGCAGAAGTGGTTCTGCAGAGAGGGAAGACGATTCAGTGCGCTTTGAGAGAAACAGTGTCTAAATCTGTAAGCGGGAGCTCTGAAGGGTGGTTTCTGGGAGTTCCTGTGTTCAGTAATGAAGGTGTGTTGAAGGCTGTTATCTGTGTTTTTCGAGAGAAAAGGAGTCCTTTCAGCCCTGGTCAGGTGCAGATGGTAGAGGCATTTGCATTATATACTGCAAACCAGATTGAAAGTGAGGAGTCTGTCGGGGGGGCAACAAGGATGCTGGATCGAAAATTTCTCGGTCGATTTACTTCGGGTATTATTCATGAGGTAAGAAATCCGCTCAATGCTATCTGGGCTGTTTCAGAAGCTCTTTTTCAGGAGTTGGGTGAGAAGAGAACAGAACTTATCAATTATAAAGAACACATAAAGACCCAGGTTGACCGGCTGACAGGACTGATGAGGGAACTTGTCGATTTTGCGGAGTTGTCAAAGCCCTTTACAGTTCAGGAAATTAATCTTGAAAACCTTTGCAGGGAGGCTGTACAGTTCTTGAGAGAAATGAATGCTGGCGGGGAAATAAACGTTAAGATCGATGTTAAAGAGTGTGAAGGTTCTCTGGTTGTAAGGGGGGAGAGAGAAAAATTAAAGCGGATGGTAGTTTACATCGTTGAGAATGCGCTCCAGCACAGTCCATCCGGCAGTGAAATAGTTCTCAGATTGACTGAAAATGTAAACAAGGTGCACATTATGCAGATAATTGATAGTGGATGCGCGATCCTGCCGGAAAATATAAAAAGGGTGAATGAACCGTTTTTTTCTACGGTAAAGGGTGCCGGACTTGGCTTATGTAAAGTTTACCAGATTGCGGAGCTTCATGGCGGAAATGTTAAGATCATTAACAACGATCCTCCTCCGGGTGTAACAGTCCAGGTGAAACTTCCGGCACTCCTGATTTTTCCGGCTCCTGAGAGCTGACCTGCCGCTAATGAGAGTGTCAATGCTTAAGAAACCAGTATCTGCAAGGTGATGAAAGGAACAGATAGTTCACGCAGTACCTATATAAAAGTTTAAAGAAAAGCCTGCCTTCGGCCATGTAAAAGTGTCAGAAAACCGAGTGCTGATAATTGAAGACTCCCGCAAAAAATCAACTTTCCTTAAACACATCGAACCGCTCTCATCTGTATGCGCCGCTATTATATTCTTTTCAGTGCCGAAAACCTCCTGATTATAAAAGTAAAAAGGGAAAAAGATGAATGGAATCTTGACAAAACAAATCAAAAGCGGTTGTCTGGTCATGTTTGCTCTGTTACACGCTTTTTATATTTTGCCGGCATTGAGTGCCCGGGATGCATCTTCATACAAATACGCGGTAGTAATAAGCAGTGGCGCCTGCAGTGATGCAGGGTGGAAAGCCGTAGCCGATTCACTGGTTAAAAAGCATGGAGACAGAGGAAATGCGCGTATCTTCACATGGCAGACATCTGTAAATGATGTCAAATCAGGTCTCAGTGATTTCAGGCCCGATTATATCGGATATATCGCACGTCCGGAAACAGAGTGTAATTCCGCATTTGTGGTCGCGGTAAGCCGTCTGAGCCGTCAACTGGATGATGATCTGTATGGAGATGCCGTATGGGGGATAATTACAGGATTCGAAGCTGCCGATGCCATGCGGGCGGTATCGGAATCTCTTACCGTCAAGACTGTACTGTGTGCATCAGGAAATCTCTCCCATGAGCCGCCGATCCAGCGGTTCTATCAGGCTGTTGGAATGACCTGTGATGATGTTGCAAGAACCGATTATCTTTTCCCGGACCGATCGGGGAGAATCTATACCGAAAACAGGCGTCCGTATGGTGAGCAGGACCGTATTAAGATTGTCAGCAGATGGCTCAATGAAGAATCACTTGACTTCCAGATAGCCGGTCAGGGATCAATAAGAGGGCCGATCGATTGCATTATCACCGGCGGTCACGGTAATGTGAATCTCTGGCAGTGTCATTATCCTGAGCCAGGTATCGAGGGGTATATGCGCTCATCGGCAGGCAGACTCTTCGGATCCCCCTATTCAGGTGACAACATCTCGATAAGTGTCCCGACCCCGAAAGTGTTTTGGTGTTTAAGCAACTGTCTTATGGGCAATCCTGACAATAAAAACAATATTGTATATGCGGCATTTCATACAGGGCATGCGGTGCAGATGTTCGGGTTTGTCAATAATGCGGCTGCCGGCAACGAGTTTATGGCCTGGGGGGTATATGACCGGGTGACAAAATCAGCCGGAAAGTATACGCTTCCTGAGGGCTTCTTTCTTTCCAATAATAATGCCCAGTTCGAATTGAGGCATCCAACAGGTCAGATGAACACATCACAGGTAAGAATTTACATGGATTCCACAGTTTTCTATGGTGACCCGGCCGGTGATGTCTGCTTTGAAGGGTTTGGAGATTCAGCAAAAGCGTACAAAGAGGAATTAACCTTTGTAGAAAATGGTTCCGGCGGCGCAGATTTTACCTATACCGTTACCATGGTGGCTCATGATCTTGAGTTTGGTGTGGGGTACTGCTATCAGTTTCGTCCAATCAGTTTGCTGCCGGTAAGAATCGATCCTCTGACAGTAAATATCACAGGCAATGATGGCCACACAGCCGATATAACTGATAATCTGCTTGTCTGGGAGATGCTATCAAAAGGAGAGCGGCTTCAGAAGGGAAGCACCAGGACCCTCAAGTGGACCGCGGAATTGATAGATGACGTAACCGGAGCTGTAAGAGGAGTTTCAGAAAAGCCGGCAGTAAAAAAAATGAATATTGTCTCTTTAAGAAATGGCTCACAGACACTATTGCGCGGGAGTCCGGTTTTGGAAGATGAAACCGCATTACGCGTATTTGACAACTCAGGCAGACTGCTTTGTAAAAGTAAAATTCCAGCGGGAAATACCTGCTGGCAGGTGAGGGTGCCGAATGTTTTAGCGGCAGGGGTTGTTTTAGTTGTAATAGAGAAAAATGGTGCTGCTCTCTGCAGTGATGCAGTGATGGTCAGGTAGTCAGGGAAGAAGTTTGTCCCTGGTTATTTGTTTACCCTGGCCCGGTTCACCGGGCTGTTTTTCTTCAGAGGCGGTATTGAAACGCAGAGAGGTAGACGCAATTCGCCCTGATCCGGGTGCATAAGTTAGGTTTTACTCACCTCTGCGTTTTTTACTCTGCGAAAATTTGCGAACTCTACCGTTAATAATCCGGCCCTTTATTCCTGAATTATTACTCTGTAAAGCCGTTTACCATAGTTAAACTTCATACGTTATGTCTGAGCCATTCTAACCTAACTCATAATATACCTGTTTAGCATTGTGGGTTTGTAAGGCCGGCCCACCGGTCAAAGATATACCCCCCCCTATATAAATAACATGGCATCATATAGTTTTGATATATAAAAATGATATGATACACAAGGGTCTTCAGTTGACCACACTGACGTAACTCGAATAATAACAACGAGTTAAACTGCCACAAGAAAGCCGGCACGGTTTTTGTTTAAGCGGTTGTGTGTAAAAACATAACCTTAGGAGGATTCAGATGTTTAAAAGGATGATGGTGGCAGTGGTTGTGACAGGGCTGGTGATGAGTGCTTTTGGGCAGGAGTTACCAGAAGAAAAAAAAACGGGTGGTGCGGGGTGTTTTGAGATCGGGTTTACATCGCTGGACCTGGAACCGCTTGAGAAGGTTGTCAAGAAAGATCTCGACAAAGGTGGATTTGACTTCGACAGAAACATATTCTTCACCATTGGCGGACAAGGGTATTTCGGCCCGCACAGAAACGGGATAAGGCTGGGATGGGGTGGATGGGGCGGGTATAATTCCAAATTCAGTGCCATCTGGTCCGGGAGAGCAGACAGCGCTTATATTGACAGGGCAGGAGACACTCTTGTCGATTCGGTAATTCAGCTGCATACTCTCTTTGCGCACACCGGACTCATTTTGGAGCGTAGTTTCAGTTTGACAAAGAACCTGAATGTTTTTGCCGGTGGCATGATCGGAGGCGGGATCATGGCTGCTATTGCGGACAGACGTTCCTCCAAGGGCGCTTTCAGAGAAATTGATAATGATTATGACTATGATGATGACGATGACGACAGTTTGAAATTTGAAGGTGAATTTCTAAGCGGGACCAGTGCTGCACTGGCTCCACTCTTTGCTTTTGATCTCCATGGAGGGCTGACCTATTCTGTGACAAACTGGATGCATCTAGGTATAGATGCTTCTGCGGTTTGTTACTATTCCAATACCGGCTTTGGCTATAAGTACGGGAATTTTATGACTGTAAATCCGGGTGTCCGCGTGAGGGTTATCTTTGGAAACGTGGTATAAGGATCTGTTACAACTTTCAGGTCAGGAGTTTTAAAATGGAACTGAATAAAATGTGTGCGATTACGATTTTTCTTCTTCTGTCTGCAATTGCAGGTGTAAACGGTGAAGAGACAGCGCCGGTTGATACCGGTAATACAGCTGAGGTCAGGGACAGTGTAAAAGAAGTTTCAGGGTTTGCCGGAGCAGTTGACACAAGAAAGCTCAGTAAGGATGAACTTGAAGAGCTTGAGGACAGGCGTGAGGACAGTCTTGAGGCATACGAGGACAGTCTTGAAGATGCCAGGGAGGACAGCATTGAAGCTGCTGAAGAAATGCTTGACACTGTCGATGCATCCGAGCTGGCATTAAAGATAAGTAACGGAATTGGAGCATTTACCCGATATGTGTCAAAATCAAGAGCTCAGGGTTATGGCGGCGGTGTGGTGATACAACCTTTACTTATGGGACTTAAAATGAAGCCGGTATACGAGCTCGCTCACAATGACCGGATTTTAAAGACATGGACCTTCCCGGAGCTTACTGAAGGCTATGAGCCGGTGCTTGCGACAGGAGCTCTGGTTTACGGAGGAGTAGGCAGGGGACTCAGAGTTGGTGTTGGTGGCTGGGGTGCTGAGACCTTTTTTGGAAGCAGGGAGGAGAAATCGGATTCTCTTATGGTTCTGAAGGTGGCGACTCTTTATGGAGGATTACTGCTGGAAAAAGTGTTTTTACGCAATAATCTGAATATCTTTGCGGGTGGAATGCTTGGCGGAGGCAAGATAAAGGTTGATAGAGGATACCAGAGCTCTGATGCATTCAAAACGGTCTGGGACCTGGAGGAGGGTAAAACAGAAAGAGCTGAGGCTGTAATTGCCGGATTGGAGATCCACAGCGGGCTTACAGTAACGGTTCTTCCCTGGATGCATATCGGTGGAGATTTAAACGGTCTGGTAATGTTTTCTGTAAATGGTTTTGGAACAGGAAACGGATTCATTACAGCCAACCCCGGTGTACGCCTGAGAATTACCCTCGGGAACCTGGGATGAACCAGTTTATTTGTGCGGTGATGCGCGTGTTAAGATGAGTTTTGAGAGCCTCTGCTCATCCTGCACGCCTATTGGGAGCGGTATGCTCCGCTCAATACTCATAAACGGGTTGTAGAAGCGGGAAAATATAGATGGGTGATGGACTTTTAGGTTTACTTCTATACCTTGGGAGCTGGCTTTCTCCTGAAGCGGAGAGAGCCAGCATTGACACCCGTTTTAACAAATTTATCAACAACCAGAATGTCAGTTTAACCTGTCAGATGGACATAGCCTGGAACAGACGGCTGGAGCAGCTTGTTGATGCCGGGATTCCGCTGAGGTTCAGAATTATCACATTTACCGATAAATCAGACACATCTCTTTTTTACCGGTCCCTTTATTTCGATGTTGTAAAATACACTTATACATTCATAGATTCTTCAGAGCTTAAAGTCACAAAATCTGATTCTTATCCGCTTGTACACCTCGCTTTACGTGATTTCTGCAGATGGGAGGTGGTGATTCCGGAGAATGCATCAAGCTGCCGTATTGAGGTGCAGATTCTTCCAAGCAGGGCCGAGCAACTCAATCGAATAGTTGACATGAGCAGAATCTGGGGAAGGCAGAAGGTGTACCTCCGCTTTGATCCGCAGGAGAAGATCAGACGTAAACCGAATAAACGAAAGTAAAGGGAGAGATGTTCCGATTCTTCAAAAACCTGGAGATAGAGTGGAAGATACTTCTTCTGGCGGCTTTTGTGCTGACGGCAGTTGTAATTCCTGTACAGAAATTCTATGCGGCCAAGCTCAAAAGCACACTGGAACAGAGCATAGACCACGGCCTTGAGCCGCTTATGCGCGGGGTGCTCGATATTGCCCCTGATTCACTCAGAAACCAGATATCAGCCAGCCTCAGCAGAAACCGTCAGTGGCAGGCCCTTGCTCCGATAATTGTGGATGAGCAGAATAAAGCGATGTTGTTTTTTTCAGTGACGCTTTCAGTTTTGCTTCTGTTTCTGGCGTTCTGGTCTCTGAAGCGCCTGACACGTCCCCTGCGTGATCTGGCGTCAAGTGCCGGTGCGATCGGTAAAGGTGTGGTCGTAAAGATCAGGACCGGATCGGGCGGCGCGCTGGGAAAACTTGAAGATTCGATGTTGCGGATGCAGGAAGAGCTTATAAAACACAGGGAGCGGGCCCATGCAAGGGGAATGGAAACTGCATGGAGGGATATAGCAAGAGTGATGGCTCATGAGATAAAGAACCCGCTTACCCCGATTCAGCTTACACTGGATAGAGTTCAGGAAAAGGTGGATAACGGCACTATGCTGACAAAGGAAGAAATAGAAAAGCTGCTTGGACGCATCGGGACCCAGGTTGATAATCTCGAGAGGCTGGTAAACGATTTCAGGAGTTTTTCAAGAGAACCCGAGCCGCAGATAAGGGCTATTTCTCTTAAGGATTACGCACAAGCTTCGGTTTCGGGGCTTCAGGATTCGCTTGTGTTTACCTTTACAGGTGATGCGATTGTCGAAGCTGATCCTTACCTTTTAAACAGGGTGCTGCTTAATATCTGGAAAAACAGCCTTGAGGCAGGTGCTGCCAAAGTAGATACGGTAATTGAATGTCAGGAGGAATCAGTTGTGATGAGGATAACCGACAATGGCCCCGGCATCCCTGAGGAGAACCTGCAGAGTGTTTGGATCCCCTATGTAACAACCAAAAAAGGCGGGACCGGTCTTGGGCTGCCTGTGGTCAGAAGACTTCTTGAATCCATGAATGCTTCTATTGAACTGGAATCGAGAACCGGCCCCGATAAACACGGACTTACTATGATAGTTACATTCAGAAAAACCGCGATGGAATCTACAGAAAAGAACTCCGGGAGGGCTGAAACTTGAGCGAACAGGAAAAGCTGAGAATACTCATTGCCGATGATGAAGAGGAGATCAGGGAGACACTTCGGGAGATCTTTACTGAAGATGGTTATGAAGTGACTGCTGCCGACGGGGAGAACTCTGTGCTTCAGGGAATAAGGGCAGGTTCAGATCTGGCTCTGATAGATATAAAGCTCGGGGAGGATAACGGGATAGAAGTGCTTCGTAAAATTAAACAGCAGTTTCCTCAAATTCCGGTGATTATGATAACAGGCTTTGGAACAGTATCGCTTGCCAAGGAAGCCTTTAAAATAGGGGCACACGATTTCCTGGAAAAACCACTCAGACTTATACAGGTGAGAACAAGTGTACGTAATGCACTGGAGGGGGTTATGCTGCGTAAGCAGCTTCGCAGGAATGCCGGGGGAGTCGTAAAACCAGTCATAGTTTCAGAGTCGCTTAAGAGAATCTACGAGCAGGCGGCACGACTTGCATATATAAAAGAACCCGTTGTTGTGAATGGACCGTCCGGATCAGGGAAAGATCTGGTAGCGCGTTTTCTGCACTTTGAGGGTCCGCGCGCCCAGAATCCTTTTATTGTTACAAATGCAGCATCGCTTCCTCCGACCCTTGCCGAGGATGAACTTTTCGGGCATGAGAAGGGTGCATATACAGGGGCAGACAGGTTGAGAGAAGGCTGCTTTGAGCAGGCCAATGGAGGAACGCTCTTTCTCGATGAGATCGGGGATATGGACCTCAATATTCAGGCTAAGCTTCTGCGGGTGCTTGAGACAGGAGAATTTAAGCGGCTTGGAAGTTCATCGAGAATGAAGGTTGACGTGCGTCTTGTATGCGCTACCCATAAAGACCTTGAGGAACTGGTGAAGCAGGGAAAGTTCCGAAATGACCTTTGGTACCGTATAAACGCTTTTGTACTGAAAGTGCCTGGACTCGACAAAAGAAAAGAAGACATAGCTCCTCTGGCGGAGCACTTTTTGCGGCTCATGTGTGAGGAGCTGGGAATAGAGAAAAAATTCAGCCCTGCAGTTTTAGAAGAACTCTCTAAAATGGAGTTCCCGGGCAATATCAGGGAGCTTAAACATCTGGTCGCCCGTCTTGCAGTATATACCGATAATGTAGAAATACGTGTTGAAGATATTCCTGGCCGTTCCGGAAATATCAATCCTGTGCAGGGTACAGTAGAACAGTCTGAGAGCGGAATAGTCGATTTCAAGGCCGCGAAAATCAGTTTCGAACGTGATTATTTGCGTAAAGCTCTGAGAGCAAGCGGCGGAAATATTACTGCTGCGGCAAGGGCAATCGGGATGGCACAGTCGAATCTTTCACGTAAACTTAAAGAGCTTGATATTAAAATTGATTAAAGGGTACCTCAAAAAATTCAGTTTTCAAGTGTGGTTGAGCGATGTACTCTAAAGATGGTTTTCACAGGGATCAAGTTTCCTGAACCGGTGCATGTACCCGCAACTTACTTACCGTATGATTTGACATCTCTGTAACCTGGAAGTCATAACCATTCCATGAAAAGCGGTCGCCGGTTTTGGGCACATGCCCCAGCATCATCATTGAGAACCCCGAAATAGTGCCATATCGCTGCTCCTCGGGCATATCGCTTACGTTGAAATGGACCTTGAACTCCTGAATCGGTAAAGACCCGTCGATAATCCAGTATCCGTCAATTTCCTTGCTTATTGCCGGCACTCTCGGTTCTTCCTCTGCGGGGAGCTCTCCTACAATTGCCTGAAGAAGATCGATGGGGGTGATAATTCCTGAGAACCCTCCGTACTCATCGATTACGACAGCAAAATGCAGCGGGTGGCGCCTGAAAAGTTCCAGTACCTTCAGAATGGGCATGTGTTCTGGAATGTAGAGAGGGGAGTGGAGATATCTCTCAAGTTTCATCTGTGAGGGGTTGGCGGCAAATTTTAGCAGGTCACGGGCATTTATTATGCCCACAATCACATCGGGGTCTTCCCGCACAACCGGGTAGCGGGAGTGAGGTGTCTCTTTTATCGATTTCAGGTTCTCCTCGAAAGAGTCTACGGTGTCAAGCCAGATTACCTCGGTCCGCGGTGTCATGATAGAGTGTGCCTGTCTGTCACCGAATTCAAAAACTCTGGTGATCATCCGCTGCTCATCGGGCTCGACCAGTCCTGCCTTTGTTCCCATGTCAATGGCATTTGTAATCTCCTCCTGGGTTATAAGTGGGGTAGTGGAGGTGCGTGCCCTGAGGAAATGGAGAGCGGTATCGGTAGAGAAACTTAAAAGTTTAATAAAGGGTGTTGCAACAGTTGAGATAAAATTCATCGGACGGGAGATAACCACAGAGATCTGCTCCGGGTCTCTTAATGCCAGACGCTTTGGGACCAGTTCTCCGAGGATGAGAGTAAAATAACTGATACCTACTACTACAAGTACCAGGGATATGGACTCTGAGTAGGGGGCAAGCGGTTTGATATTGATTATCAGCGACTGGAGTTGCCAGGCGATGGTTGCCCCGCCGAATGCGCCGGTAAGGACACCGATTGTAGTGATCCCTACCTGTATTGAGGAGAGAAAGCGCGTTGGTGATGTGGCCAGCTCAAGAGCAGCCTTTGCTCCTGCGCTACCCTTTTTGGCTTTCTGCTGAAGCCGCGGTTTGCGAGCAGAGATTATGGCTATCTCCGACATCGCAAAAAAGCCGTTAAAGAGAATGAGAACAAAAATTATTACCAGCTCTGCCCAGATGTTTTCCATACCCTCGGCTTTAAAGAGCAAGAGGTATTCCGGAAATGAGTTAAGCCATTAAAATCCTTTTTTCATGGAGAGTATTTTTAGTGCAGCGGAATTCTGGATATTTCCGCGCATAACCGCCTCAGTATTCATGCAGGGTCCGCTCCTTGGGCTGTTTTGATCAATCAGGAGGCTGCCGTCATTCTGAAACCGTATATGTCCTCCATCTAAACAGCTCCCCAGATCAAGGAAATCAAGCCAATGTCTGGCTGCAAAAGTGAGGATAAAAGAGGTGGTATCGTTTCTTGACACCCTCGCCGGCGGGCCTTTCCTCAGCAGTGTAAAGGAGAAGCTGTTTAGCAAAAATGAAAATGCGTGAGAGGTATCATAGTTAAATATTCCACTAATATACATAGGGCAATTCTGAGAGCCGGCTCCCTTGGTATTGCGGGTTTCAAATCTTATACCTATGTAGTCAGCCTCGGGCAGACGGAAAGAGTCAAGAGCGGGTTGTGATTTTCCGGTGTGAAGGTCGAAAACAAAGGGACCCTCTAGCGCCAGGGATCCGGAATCGCAGGTAAGACAGCTGTCATTATAACCTTCCAAAGCCTTTTGGCAGTCAAGATCAGAGAGGATAAACAGGATGCGTTGCGCGGTTATGTTCATAGAGTCTATCGAAAAGCTCAGGTTCCCGGCATCGGATATCTCGACCCCGGGCCGTTGTACGGGATGAGCGACTTTCTTTAAAAGGGCATTTTCCGATAGTCCGGTATCTGCCACTAAACACACTTTTACCGGTCCGCCCGGATTTCCGCTTCCTGTTGCACCGGCCAGTTCAGATGTGCCGCTGCAACGGAGAGCTGCGCTTATCAGTGCAGCTGAAAGTGTTAATATGAAAACGCTTCTCATTTTTTATTTTCTTTCTTGCGGGAGAGAGGGAAGAGCTGCATGTTAACCTGAAATACCTGCTCCGTGTCTTTCTGCTTTTGTCCAAATGCGAGTATTTCATCCCAGAATGCTTCCATTTTTCTCTTAAGCTCAGGATATGCCTCAGTGGGGATACCGAGCGTAACGCTCCGCAGGTCCCGTTCCCCTGAATCAAACCTGTCAACTGCTTCTTTGCCAAGTTTAATCATTTCTTTGGTGTATTTGGAAATTGCCAGAGACAGGACTTCCGAAGGCGTCTTTACTACCTGATCACTTAGAATCCACCGTTTCCCTTCGCGACGAATAAGAGATAGTTTCTGAAGCAGGCCTATTGCTTTTCCTATTTTGACAGGTGAAACAGCGGGAACAATCCGCCCGGCAATCCAGGAAGGATCATCCGGATAAGCACTGCAGGTGACAAGCTCTCTTACGACCGGCATGTACCAGTGCGAAAAGTACTCATAATGTTCCTTGCGAAGTTCTTTTGAAATAGAGCGATGGCGCGTGCTGATAATTCGCTGCAGAAGCTGGTCTTTTTCTTCACTGGTCTTTGCGTGATCGAATCTGATGATTGTTTGGAAATATTGTTTTTCTCTTTTGGATAGTTTAAGGCTTTCTGCCAGCATCGAGACCGCATCAGGAGAGATGTTAAGTTTACGGTCGCGTATAAGCTGAAGAAAGTTGGGGGAGCTTGAGCCGGCCATGCGGGCAATGGTGCGGTAGGAAAAGTCAGAGTCTCTTTCTTTGGATTTTTCGGCAAGTTCGATCAGAAAATGCCGGTAATCGATAAAGTCGAAAATTGAAACAGCTTTTTTCTCTTTCATGTTTTCTACCGCCTCTTCCTATTATACATCGAAAAAGAAGATATGGAAAGAAAAAAAATGACGTAAAAAAATTATACACATGAAATAGAAATAGGCAGTAAAACAAATATGATAAAAAAATATTTGAAATTAATAACATAAAAACTTATAATGTATTATACAGATAAAACTCAGACTCTTTCCTGGGAATTGCTATGGAAGACCTCTCAAAGTATAAGGCAGTTATCCTGTGCGGCGGTCAGGGGACACGGATACGGGGTGTTGCTGATAACCTGCCCAAGCCCCTCATCGATATTGGCGGCAAACCGATCCTTTGGCATATAATGAAGATCTACTCTTCTTATAATATCAACAAATTTGTACTCTGCCTTGGACACAAGGGAGAAGCAATTATCGACTATTTCGAGAATTTCCATGCCAGAAATAATGATTTCACCATGCGCATAGCTGATAAAGCCGGTAAACAGTTTTCCCTCGATGAAAAGGCTGACAGGTCGGTGGATAACTGGGAGATTACATTTGCCCTTACAGGTGAAGCCACCATGACTGGCGGACGCCTGAAGCGGATCCAAAAATACATTGACCAGGACGCTTTTTTCTGCACGTATGGTGACGGTGTCTCTGATGTAAACATAAAAGACCTTTACAGGTACCATAAGGAAAAAAACAGGACTGCCACTCTGACCGGTGTGCATCTTCCCACCACTTTTGGAGTAGTGGAAGCCGATAGTGATGGAATAATAACCTCTTTCAGGGAAAAACCGGTTTTGCCAGGTCTGATAAACGGCGGCTACTTTGTTTTTAAAGCGGAGATTTTTGATTATATCGACGATGACAGCACTGTTCTTGAGGAGATGCCTTTTAAGCGGCTCGCGAGAAAGTCACAAATTTCCATGTTCCCTCATGAGGGCTTCTGGCACTGCATGGATACCTATAAGGATTATATGGCGCTTAATTCCATGTGGAACGGCAAGGCGGCTCCATGGAAAATCTGGTAGAGAACTGGTTTGCGGAAGGATAAATAATGGCGCTTTTTGGCGGAATTTACAATAAAAAGAGAGCGTTTGTTACGGGGCATACCGGGTTCAAGGGCTCCTGGCTGAGTTTCTGGCTGTCAAAACTGGGAGCAGAGGTTACAGGGTATTCCCTTGAGCCATCATGCGATCCCAGCCACTTCGGGCTCCTCCAGATTGACATAAATTCTACTATGGGGGATATCTGCGATTCAGAGAAGCTGCAGTCAGCAGTTAAGAGTGCACAGCCGGAAATAATTTTTCATCTTGCGGCACAGCCCCTTGTGAGGGTGTCCTATGAGGATCCTGTAGGCACATATAGAAGTAATGTTATGGGTACTCTTCAGGTCTGTGAGGCTGCAAGGCGCTGCCCTTCAGTAAAGGCGATAGTTGCTATAACAACCGATAAAGTTTACCAAAACCGTGAATGGGAGTGGAGCTACCGGGAGATTGATCCTCTGGGGGGACACGACCCCTACAGCTCATCAAAAGCCTGCGCTGAGATACTCCTTGCAAGCTACCGCAGTTCCTATTTCAATCCTGCGGAGTTTGGGAAAACCCATGATGTGCTTCTTACGAGTGTGCGCGCTGGAAATGTGATCGGGGGCGGAGACTGGTCAAAGGACCGGCTGGTTCCCGACATGGTCAAGGCTGCGGCTGCGGGAGTAAAGACAATCATACGAAACCCCCATTCTACTCGTCCATGGCAGCATGTCCTGGAGTGCTTGAGCGGTTACCTCTGTGTCGGGCAGCAGCTTCTCTTAAGAAAGCAGCAATTTGCGACTGCTTTTAATTTCGGCTCGGCTCACAATGATGCTCTTTCGGTGGGTAAGCTGGTTGAGATGGCCGCAAAAGAGTGGCCGAAAATCGAGTGTGAATTTCTAAGCAATCATAAAGAACCCCATGAGGCATCAAGGCTTCACCTTGACTGCAGCAAGGCACATTCGCAGCTGAACTGGCTCCCTGTGTGGAACGTGGAGCAGGCAATGAAGAAAACTATTTCATGGTACCGTGATTATTACCAGTTCGGAAAAGTAAATACCGGTCTGGATCTGGACGGTTATATAAACGATGCAGCCGCAAAGGGTGCCGCATGGATATGAGAGTACTTGTTACCGGAGCAAACGGCTTTGTAGGAAAAAATCTGATCGGCAGATTAAGCACTATGCCCGGATTGTCAATTGTAGCAACGGACCTGCATGGTGACTTCTCAGGGGATAAAGCTGAATGTATCACCTACTTAAAAGGTGATCTTTCTGATCCGGAATTTATGGATTCACTCAGAAACCTGTTTTCTTTCGATGCAATAGTTCATCTTGCTGCTGTGCTGCCTCAGAACGAGGATGCCAAAACTGGTTCTACAGTGATGAATTTTAATTTCAATACGACATATTTACTGCTTGAAATCGCACGTATCTGTAAATCCAGGTTTCTTTTCCCGTCAACGGCACTCATTTATGGCAGCGAGAACAGGGCTCCATTTACGGAAGAAATGACTCCGGCTCCGGAAAATTCCTATGCCCTTTCCAAGCACATGAGTGAGGAATTGATTCGGCTTTACGCGCAAAAATATGATCTGAGCTCTGCAATTTTCAGAATTGGTGTCCTATACGGTGCAGGGCAGAAGGGAAACATGTTTATCCCCTCCATGGTTGAAAAAATTCTCAAAGGCGAAGAATTTTCCATGACCGGAGGAGAGCAGGTCCGCGATTTTATATACGTGACCGACTTAGTTGATCTTTTAAGTAAAGCACTGGGTGAGAAAAGTGATGTAAATGGAACGTTTAATGCAGGAAGCGGTACTGCTCAGTCAATCAAAGACGCCGCTCTTCTGATCGAATCTGCTGCAGGCAGAAAAGGACTGCTTAATATCGGGGCTCTTCCGTACCGTGAGAATGAAATCTGGAACTATTGTCTCGACAATAAGAAAGCATGTGCAGCTTTTGACTGGAAACCACAGGTCTCTCTCCAGGAGGGCCTGAGAAGAACTGTAGAAGCCGCAGAAAGTCAGACCGGAAAATAAAAAATGCTCTTTAACTCAGTAAATTTTCTGATCTTCTTTACAACAGTAGCAGTTGTTTACTTTATTTCCCCGCACAGGGCACGATGGGCGGTTCTGCTTGCGGCAAGCTATTTCTACTACATAACCTGGCAGCCTGTTTCCGCACTTCTGCTGATGTTCCTTACAGTTGTAGTTTATGCCGCAGGGTTATTGATAAACAAAATTGAAGGCAGAGCAAGAAGAAAACTGCTTTTTGCAGCAGGCATTATCACCGCGTTTTCTCCTCTTCTGTTTTTTAAGTATTCTAATTTTATTATTGAAAACATGAACCGGATATTCGCTCTGACTGGTTTTCAAAATTCGGTCTCACCGTTGAAACTTTTACTGCCGGTTGGAATCTCCTTCTTTACTTTCAAGCTTGCAAGCTATTTGATTGATGTATACAAGGGGAAAATAAAGCCGGAAAGGCACCCCGGGAAGTTTGCTCTTTATGTCTCATTTTTTCCGCAGATCCTGGCCGGGCCTATCGAGAGGGCCGGCAACTTTATTCCACAACTCGAAAAGAAAGTGTCTTTTGACCCGGAAAGGATCAGCAGCGGACTTAAACTTATTCTCTGGGGACTTTTTAAAAAGGTGGTCATCGCCGACCGGCTCTCTATGCTCGTAAACAGGGTTTATGACAGTCCGGCTGATTATACCGGCATGCCTCTTATTATCGCCACATATCTCTTTGCATTCCAGATATTCTGCGATTTTTCAGGGTATTCCGATATGGCAATCGGGGTTGCCAGAATACTCGGGTTTACTACAATAGAAAATTTCCGTCGTCCTTATTTCTCCAAGTCAATCTCTGAGTTCTGGCGCAGGTGGCATATTTCCCTGAGCTCCTGGTTCAGGGATTATGTTTACATTCCGCTTGGCGGCAGCCGCACAAAAATAGTGTTCTGGTGTTTCAATGTGCTCGTTGTCTTTCTGGTAAGCGGACTCTGGCACGGTTCCTACTGGACCTTTATTATATGGGGCGCACTGCATGGGGTGTACCTTATAGCTGGAAGGTTTACCTCCAAATGGCGCCAGATGGTCTGGGATAAAGTGCCTGCTGCGGAAAGCTCTTTTTTAAGAAAGTTTGTCAGTGTGTTTACGGTATTCAATCTGGTTGCATTTTCCTGGATATTTTTCCGAGCCTCAACTGTAAGCGGCGCTCTCCATATTGCCGGGAACCTCTTTTCGGGATTATCTGAGGGTCTGTCGGTTTACAGTATTGGAGAGCTTGTCGGAGCCGCATCTCTAATTGCATTGATGGAAGCTGTTCATCTTCTGCAGAGGAAAAGAAGTGTTATCGTTCAGCTTAAAGAGAAGCCGGTTCTATTGCGCTGGGCAGTTTACGCGGCGCTGATTATTGCGATAATCAACTTGAGGCCGGAATTCAAAGCACCATTTATTTACATGCAGTTCTGATAATAAAAATATGAAAAATTTTTTATTAAAGCTGTTTATGTTCCTTGTGGTCCTCCTGGCTCTTCAGGCAGTAATTTCGCTTGATTGGCAGATCTCTCCTGCTAAACTGGCGAGTAGCGGATGGTGTATGAACCTTTTTAATTTGGCGAGTGTCTCCATTCCTGACCCGGACTTCTATAATGCCGGCCCTGAGATAGCATTCATTCAGGAACACCTGAAGCCCCATCCTTCGATGGGTTTCTTATGGAAAGAGAATATTGATACCAGTGATGAGGTGGTGATTCAGTGGGGTGATGTTCCATCGGGGGCACTTTCTACAGATCGGTTCGGATTCGCGAATGTCCCTGAAGCAATCGAGCTATCAAAAACAGGACGCAAGGTCGATATCGTTGGTGTGGGGGCATCTTTTCTGGCAGGAGCGCAGGGACTCTTTCATGAATACTTCTGGATAAAGGACTATTTCTATTATAATATGGCTCAGAGTCGCTTTACTATTCCACAGTTCAACGCAGCCCTTTTGGAGACTGCTCTTCAGCTCAAACCCGACTGGGTGGTATATGAGCTCAATGAAGTATCGTTTGTAATGATTGACGATTACGAGAACTGGAAAAAATCCGGAATAAACTGGTTTACTTACCATTGCGGGAGCTGGTGCGGACCCGCGCTTAAGACCGGTTTTCCTCACGATCAGCTCAGGCGTTTTGCCAGGCCGCTGCACGGGGTCTACACCTCCCTTAACCGTAAACTTTTCAGGCCGTCGCTTGATCTAAAACCTGCTCAGAAAAAGAAACTGGTAGAGAAAACGATTAACTACATAAAAGAGGCACATGCCGCAGCCAGTGAAGCAGGCGCAGGGTTCATTCTTCTATGCATACCGGACAAGGGGCGGATGATTAACGGACCCTCACCGAAATATTACCTCTTTGAAGAGGTGATTCCGGCACTGAAGGGCACCGGGATAAACATTATTGATCTGCGTGAGCCCTTCTCTAAAGCTGATGACCCCAGACAGTTGTATTTCCAAATTGATAACCACTGGAACCGTCAAGGCATTTACATAGCGGCAAAAGAGGTTTTAAGTGTAATTAGAAATAAAGAGCTTTCTTTAAAAGAGTAATCTTATGATCAACAATAAAAAAGCATACCTGAACAGGTTAACAATGAGATCACTTTATTTGATTCCGGGTTTTCTAATGACCCTTGCCGTGTCTCTTTCTATCGCCGCAGAAGTTGAATTTAAAAGCAGTTATCTTTTTGATCTGCTTGTGACAAATAACTGGGAAATGGAGCTTTCATATGCTCAGCCGCTGTCTGAAAAGCTTAAGCTTAAAGGGATTGCTCAGTACCTTGGTGTAAATCAGGATGCAATCGGAGGAATCAGGCGGCTTGAGGCAGGGGTCGTGTCAGGTATGGGAGGAATAACCTGGATGACTCTGTGGGATCATGCGGTAGTTGACCTGGCGGCAGGAGTGGATCATGTGCCTGGATTTTCTGTCAAGCCAAGACTGGAACTGAAACTGGTAAACGCCATACCGCTGCCGACGAATGGTTTTTTATCCAGACCAAGATTGCAAACTGAAGGATGGTACCGGCACCGGATCTCAAATGCCGCTGCAGTCAAAAACCGCATCTCATCTAAAGGGTATTCTATTGACCTGACTGCTGGAATTTTGTCGAAAATTGATTTTGGAACGGCTTTCAGGCAGGAATGGCTCAAACCGCATAATGCTTTACTTGATACATCCTTGAAGGAACCGGTACCGGGTGGTGTTCCTTTCGATACCCTGAAGGAGAACCGTCTCAGCTCATTCTATGTTTATGGCGTTGTTAAAATATTTGAGGTTATCGATTTAGGGTATGCTTTCTCCTGGTCTGATGCGGATTTCAGCCGCAATGTTGTAACCAGCAGTACACCCGTGATAAAAAAAACCCGGTTTATCGGAACTGCCTATGAATACTTAAATTACCCTTATTCCGCTTTTCGTGATGCCATTGCGCATTCCCTTATTGTTGCTGCAGCGGTTCCTTTAGGGCAGAATCTGCGGCTTTCAGGTAAGGCTGCGGTTCCCCTGTATTCCAGAAGACAGGAATTTTCAGCTCCCGGTTTTATTCCTGCAGGGCAACCAGCTGATGTATACATGTTCTATTACGATCAGGAATATACCGCCCCTCTTACATTGAATACAAAACTGTTTGTGAGGATAAGTGATAACCTGTCAACTACTATTGATTATGAATACTTCAGTTTACCATATGGTGAGTGGCAGTATTTTTCGCAAGATAACAGCTATTCATACCATAAATTCGGAGCGGCAGTGAACCTGAACTTCTGAGCGGAGGAATAGGATGAGATTATTTAAACAGAAGAGAAATATTGCGATTGCGATAAGTATTCTTGTAAATGCATCGATCATTGCGGCCCAGGGCGACAACTGTTTAGATGAAGGGAATAAACTGATAAAGACCGGAAAGTTTAAAGATGCGGTCCGGATACTTGAAAAATGCGGTGATGATCCCGCATCATGGGAGCTCCTCGGTACGGCTTATTTCGAACTGAACTACATGGATGATGCCAAGGATTATCTGAAAAAGGCGATAGAGAAGGATCCGGACAACCTCACCCTCAAGGCCAGGTATGCGGACGCGTTTGCATACAATAAGGAGTTCAGCAAGGCGGTCGAGGAGTTCAGGGCACTGCTTGAGAAGAACCCTAACAGTATTGAAGTGAAAAAGGGGCTGGCGCAGGCTCTGGGGTGGAGCAAAAAGTATGATGAATCAATTGTTGTTTACAGGGAAATCGTTAAGGCTGATCCATCAGATTACGATTCCCGCATCCAGATTGCGGTGTTGACTAGCTGGAAAAAGAAGTTTCCCGAGGCAGTAGAAGAGTTCAGAGGCATTATTGGTTCAAAGCTGCCGAAAAAAGTGGAAATTGAAGCAAGGCTTAAAATGGCCGAAGTGATAAGCTGGCAGAAAAAGCTAGATGAATCAGTAGTTGAATACGATAAGATAATTGCCATGGCTCCTGAATCGGTGGATGCATACCTGGGGAAAGGAACTGTTCTTGAATGGAAAGGCGCATACAAGGATGCAAGAAAGCAGTATGAAAAGGCGCTTCAGATCGATTCACAGAATAAAGCCGTAAAAGGCAAACTTCAGCAGTTAATGTGGGTTAAATAAGGAGTTTACGGATGGAGAATCAGAAAGACCTTTTCGGAATCAAAAAGAATTTTCTCGCCCTGGCGCTTTTTATAGTGATTATTCTTGTTGCGGTGGACATTGTCCTGCGGATTTCTCCCGGAACGCTGAAACCGGAAAGGGGCGGAGGCGGTAAGATAAGCGCCGTAGGTCACCATCATCAGTTTAAAGACGGCTCATCGTATTACATTTACACCATCTTTGAAAATAACGGAGATGTCTATCAGTGCTGGTGGGATGAGAACGTTTGGAATCAGAAAAAAGTAACTAATTACAAATCCGCTCCGCTGGATCCGCAGTAGTCGTATTATGGAATCAACCCTTGAAATAGTAAAGCCACAGGCAGGCACCCCGGAACATCCTCTGGATAAGCTGCGAAGGCCAGGTGAACGGGAATTCCACAATTGTCTGCCGCATGCAGGTTTATGGCAGAAAATATGTATATGGGTTTTGTTTACCATAGGAATAGAAGCCGTTCTTTATTATGCTGACTGGTGGTTTACACCTGCGCACCGGAGAAATCTGGCATTTTTCATTTTCCTCTCTTTTGCGGTTTTTTATCAGGTTTTCCGTTCTGTAATCAATTGGTTCTACTTTCTTTTTATCAAAGGGACACCATTTATAGAGGCTCCGGCAGGCAAAACCGCAGATGTGTTTACAACCGCCATGCCCGGGGAGCCCTATGAGATGTTTGAAAAAACACTGACCGCAATAGCCGCGATCAGATATCCCCATGAATCTTATCTCCTTGATGGAGGTAATGATCCCAAACTCAAAGAGCTCTGCGCCCGCCTTGATGTAAACCATCTTGACTGCTCTAAAGTGAAAGGAGCCAAGGCAGGGAAAGTTAATTACGCGCTCTCCAGGTCCATTGGGGAATTTGTGCTGGTGATCGATCCCGATCATATTGCCGAACCGGATTTTCTCGACCGGGTTCTGGGGCAGTTCCAGGATCCTGAAGTAGGGTTTGTACAGGTAGTACAGGCATACTACAATCAGGATGAAAGCTTTGTAGCCAGGGCCGGAGCGGAACAGACCTACGGATTTTACGGTCCGACGATGATGGGAATGAACGGGCTGGAGACACCGGTTGTAATAGGCGCCAACTGCACTTTCCGCCGCGAAGCACTTAAGAGTATAAACGGGCACGCTGTCGATCTGGCAGAAGATCTGCTAACCGCAATGAGACTGCACGCCAAGGGATGGAAATCGGTTTATATTCCGGAAAGATTGTCTTTCGGGCTGAACCCAGCCGATCTTCACTCTTATTTCAAGCAGCAGCTCAAATGGAGCACAGGAATGTTCACGGTTTTCTTCAGGGATTATTTCCGCCATTTTAAAGATCTCAGATTCAACCAGAAACTTCACTATTTCTTTGCAGGTACCTACTATTTTGAAGGGCTTGCGAGTGCTATCACCTGTATACTTCCTGTTCTTTTTCTTTTCTTTGGATTATGGGCTGTAGAGATGGATTTCAGGGAGTTTCTTATCCATGTGACTCCTTACGCCCTGGTTACTTTTTCCATGGGGTGGTTTATCCAGCGCTGGTACCGCCATCCCTCAGAAAAGGGGTTCCTGTGGCGGGGAATGTTTCTGAAAAAGGGGACCTGGCCTATTTACCTTTTAAGCTTTCTCTATTTTGTAACCGGTACGAAAGTGCCCTATTTCCCGACACCTAAGACTGCTGAAAAGGGAGTGTTTACAAACCTTGTCCTGCCGCATCTTGCGGTGATTGTACTTTCTATCGCGGCAATTATCTACTGTCTACTGACATCGGTGCGGTTTGTAACCGGCACAAAACTGATGATTTTCTTTGCGCTGAGCAATATTGTGCTTATGGCGCCCACTGTCATTATCGCGCATGCAAGCCTTTTCAGGCGGAAAAAAGCGGGTGCGTTATGAAACCAGCATTAAAGATCTCCCTGTTTGCCGGATATGCGGTTCTGGTGATAGTTCTGTTTAAGGGAATAAAGGTATTTGAGAAAGAGGCAAAGGAGGCTTTCTTTACTTTTATAACAAAACGACTGGTTGCGCAGTCGTCACATGTGCCGGTTGATAAGTGTATCACCGGTATTTACAAACCCGAGCTTCCCTATTCTTTTGCACCACTGGAGGAGCTCGAGGATACCCTGGGGAAGAAGTTTACTCTGATCTCCTTTTATCAGGCCTGGGGAGAAAAGCCGGAACACAGCTTCCAGCCCGTTCTCATGGATGAAGTTTTAAAGAAAGGCCGTGTCCCGATGCTTACCTGGGAGCCGTGGGTGACCGATTTTACGGCTCCGCACCTCAAACCGTTGTCAAAAAGGGAATACAGGTACCTGCAGGACATAGCCGATGGCGTTTACGATTTCTTTATACAGGAATGGGCAAAAGCCGCTGTACAGTGGGGAAAACCGTTTTTTCTGCGGTTTGCCCATGAGATGACAAACACTCAGTACCCATGGTCCCTGGTGAATGATAACCGTCCCGAGGATTATATACGGGCATGGTGGCATGTGCGCTCTGTTTTCGATTCTCTTGGAGCAAGGAATGTGATCTGGGTATGGTGCCCTTACGGTACCGATGTCCTTAAGTACTATCCTGGTGACAAATTTGTAGACTGGGTGGCCATTGACATCTTCAATTACGGAGAGCTGCTGGCCGATGATGGTGAGGGAATGAGATGGATGAGCTTCGATCAGCTGGCTTCTCCGATCTACCGGGAAATTTCGGTCCTTAAAAAACCGGTTATGGTAGCCGAGGCAGGATGCAGCGATATCGGTGGAAGCAGGGAAGTCTGGTACAGGGAAATGCTTGACCAGATCGCAAAAAAGTTTACCAGTATAAAAGCGGTAATTT
>JAAYYB010000325.1 GCA_012515615.1 Fibrobacter sp. | reverse complement strand
TTGCCTTTTTTTGTTCCCGTACCTGATAACCTACAGATGAAAAACAGACTTTGTTGATTTAAGATGACGCCAGTATAGAATTACCCCTCTTTGGAAGGCCTGCTCCGGAGCCCCAGAGATGAATTAGTGACTGAATTCCAAAGTTTATATTTCATCTCTGGGGTGAGGGAGATACTCCCGCGTCTTTGCAGGATTTGAAATAAAAAGACTCGATCACGGACTTTATTCCATACCAGCCGACCTTACATTCGCTTAGTCTCCCAAACCTTTCCGCACCTGAAATCCCCCCCTTAAAATGGAAGCACCCGCAGCAAGTGCCTAAACTCAAATCGTCGATCCATGGCATTGCTGTTGCTCCAGAACAGCATAAGGAGGGTTGACCGATGTGGTTAAAGTGGTTCCCTTGGAAGTTTATGGTAAAGAGGGCTGCTCGTGCAAAGGGGTTTGTTGACCCTATCGTTCTGCTTTCAGCCTTTAACAGGTTCTCTCAGCTCTCCGAGGTGTGGGCACCTGTGGAGCTCATGCGTGCGGGGGCTGTGCTTCATTCCCGTGGCCTCATAAACAGTCAGGTTATTCAGCACAACCTCGACTGGGTATGGCCCTACTGGGTGGAGCGGCAATTTGACCCTCAAGATCCCTCTTTTATACCCCGTGCCTTTTCTATGACCCACATAAACCTGACCCATCGAAACTGGACCGCAACAGGAATTCCCGGTTTTGAGGAGTTGCCGCTTGTTGACCCCAGGGGGCTTATGACTCCTTTTTTTGACAGCTGGTCCCTTGACGGATGGGTTATTGGTGCAGACGGGCAGAGGCTTATTCCATCAAGGCAGACAGAGGGTGAGCAGCTATTAGAGAGCAGCGGTTCGGCTGTGGTGACCACCCGCTGCAGAAAAGGGGACATCTCTCTGGAGACACGGGTGGAATCAGTTCTCATTAACGGGGCGCCCTCGTGCCGTATCGACTACACTGCTGAGTGTCCCCAAAACGGCCTCTTAGTGATAGCACTTCGTCCTTACAACCCGGAGGGTATAAGCTTTATTCATGACATATCGATATTTCATGCAGACGACGGGTGGCGTGTAAATAAAAAGAGTCCGGTAGTCTTTAACTGCAAGCCCGATAAGTACCGTTTCTCTAATTATCAGCGGGGTGATGTCTTTCACTGGATCGGCTCATCGGAGGTCTCCAGGGAGCGTTCCGTTCACTGTGAGGTAGGGATGGCCACGGCGATGGCGGGGTATAATATTGCTGCCGGTCAGAAAAAACAGGTCATGATTCATGTCCCGCTTGACTATAAAAGAAAGAAAACAGTGTTTCCGGTTTCGACAAAGACAGCTGAGATCTGGAGACAGGGTCTTGTGGGGTGTTGCCGTGCCCAGATACCCTTTGATCGCTTCGAGGACCTGTACAATACTGCACTGCATACCATTATCCTTCACTCGCCGCACGAATGTTATGCCGGACCCTATACGTATAAAAGATTCTGGTTCAGGGATGCGGCCTTTATCGTAAACGCGCTTCTTCTCTGTGGACTTCAGTCCAGAGCAGAGCGGATTATAAACAGTTTTTTTCATCGTCAGAACTCTTCCGGCTATTTCCTCTCCCAGGAGGGGGAGTGGGATTCAAATGGAGAGGCGCTCTGGGCCATGGGACGGTACTGTCAGGTGAGCGGAACCAAACCCCCTCTTGCCTGGAAAGAGGCAATTGTAAAGGGTGCCGAGTGGATCATAAAAAAGAGACTTCCCAAAGAGGGTGGGCAGCTTTATGCCGGACTTTTCCCTGCCGGTTTCAGCGCTGAGCATCTGGGGCCAAATGACTACTACTACTGGGATGATTTCTGGGGGGTTGCGGGTCTTAAGGCGGCATCATGGATGCTTGCCAGAACCGGTGAAACCGGCAATGCGGCTCATTATTATAACCAGGCAATCGATTTTTTAAAGTCAATTGAGGAAAGTCTGGCGAAAGTAGCGGGTCCCTCAAGGCGTCCGATCATGCCCGCCTCGCCTTTCAGGCGTCCGGACAGTGGAGCGGTAGGATCCCTGGCTGCGGGGTATCCACTGGGGCTGTGGGGTGAAAGCGACAAGAGGCTCCTTCTGACCGCAGGCTACCTTTTTGAGAATTGTCTGGTGGATGATGCCTTCTACCATGATATCAGTCATTCAGGAATAAACCCCTACCTCTCACTGCACATTGCACAGGTGTTTATGCGGGGGCATGATCTGCGGTTTTCAAGGCTTATGAATGCCATTGCAAGCCTGGCATCGCCGACTGGTCAGTGGCCCGAAGCGATTCATCCAAAGCTTAAGACCGGCTGTATGGGAGATGGACAGCATGTGTGGGCGGCAGCAGAGTGGACTCTTATATTGAGGAATTGCTTTTTAAGGGAGGAAGAGGAGAACGGAAAGCTTGTGCTTTGTTCCGGGATTACAAAAGAGATCCTTGACAGTGGACTAATGCGGTTTGGTCCTGCACCGACCTCCTTTGGTCCTGTGTCTGTTTCTATTGAAAAAGACGGAAAAGGCGGATGTAAAGTGAGCTGGGAGGCCGACTGGCACAAAGGAGAACAACCCCAAATAGTGATAGCATTTCCTTTCTGTGAACCGCAATCTTTGCAGAAAGGGAAAAACTGGTATGAATTATCAAACGACGGGTGAACATGAATATTCTGATGATGACCAACACCTACCTTCCTTTTATCGGCGGTGTTGAAAGGTCTGTTGAGACCTTTACTGAAGAGTATCGCAGAATGGGTCACAGGGTGATTATCGTTGCCCCTGCGTTTGAAAATGAGCCTGCAGATGAGTCTGATGTAATAAGAGTTCCGGCTCTGCAGCATTTTAACGGTACCGATTTCTCTGTGCAGCTTCCTATACCCGGTGTTCTCTCCGTAGCGCTGCGTGATTTCCGTCCCGACATAGTCCATTCTCATCATCCATTTATGATCGGGGATTCAGCTCTCAGGGTGGCTTGGCAGTTTGAGGTTCCTCTGATATATACGTTTCATACATTTTATGAGCGCTACACTCACTATGTCCCCGGTGATTCTCCGGCATTAAAGAGGTTTGTGACGGCTCTGGCCACAGGTTATGCAAATCTCTGTGATCATGTTTTTGCCCCCAGTCTTAGTGTTGCAGAGGAGCTGCGAAAAAGAGGGGTCAAGAATTCTATTTCGGTAGTGCCGACAGGGATTTCTGTTGAGCGATTCAGCGTGGGTGACCGCAGGGGTTTCAGGGAGGCTCTTGGCATTTTGCCTGATAATTTTGTGCTGGGATTGGTAAGCAGGATTGCTCCGGAGAAAAATATTGAGTTTCTGGTTTCAGCTGTCAAAAGATACATGGAGAAAAACAGTCGCGCCTGTTTCCTTCTTACCGGCACCGGCCCTTTGCAGCAGAGTGTGATAAGGGAGTTTGAGGAGGAGAAGTTTAAATCCCGGTTTTTCTATACAGGAACACTGGTTGGTAAACAGCTTGTGGATGCTTACCATGCAATGGATGTCTTTACATTTGCATCACAGACTGAAACTCAGGGGCTTGTGGTGATGGAGGCCATGGCAGCGGGTTTACCCGTTGTGGCTGTTAACGGGCCGGGGATAGGTGAGGTGGTACAGAATTTTAAAAGCGGACGGCTTCTTGAGAGAAAGGATGTGGAGGAGTTCTGTGAGGCACTGGGGTGGGTGGAAGGGTTGAGCCGTCAGAGCCTGCTTGAGGTGAAGAAATTTGTCAGAAATGCCGCGGCTCGCTTTTCCCGGGAGGAGTGTTCTAGAAGGGCCTTAGAGATTTACAGCTTACTGATACGCAATTATTCACGTTCAGACCGTTCACACAATGCCTGGGAGAGGGCAAAACGAAGGGTGAAGGCGGAGTTTGACCTTTTGAAAAACATGACAAGGGCAACCGGAGCTGCGATGGGGGAGAGTTCGATGGAGTCCGGTGGCATGTAAATTGCATTATTTACATAAGATACAACATCCAGTTTTAAGAAGAGGTCGGCTGTGAAGGCTTTCTGGAAAAAAGAGACGTGTAAAAAGGTAAATAAAGCGGCTTTAAGGACTCGGAAAGATCTGGTAACAGAAGCTGATGAGCTCGTTGAGCTCAAGCCTGAGGATCTGCGAAAAAACTGTGATCCTTCCATCTTTGACTTCAAATCCACACTTGATGTCTCAATTGAAGAGGAAACGATAGGACAGAAAAGAGCATTAGAGGCAATAGATTTTGGACTGCACATTAAAAGTCGCGGCTATAACCTCTTTATCTGCGGAGTACCCGGAACAGGGAAAAGCTCAACTGTAATGAAAGCCCTTTACAGGGTGGCAGCAGGAGAGCCTGTACCGGGAGATATCTGTTACCTTTACAATTTTAATAATCCGGAATCGCCGCGGGTAGTATGCTTTCCACCGGGAGAGGGAAGAAAATTCAAGCAGGAGATGGCAGCCTTTGTGCGGGACCTCGGGGTGGAGATAGAGAAGGCTTTTTCCTCAGGGGACTACGAACGGCAGAAACGGGTTGTAATAGAGTGTCTTGAGGACGAGCGGGAACTGATAAATGACCAGATTCAGCATTATGCTGAATCAAGAGACAGTGAGCTCAAACAGATGCTCAATGGTGTGGCTGTTGTACCTCGTCATGACGGACACCCTATTACGGAGGAGGAATACATACAGCTTCCCCAGAAAGAGCGTGAGAGCATAAAGAGGGTACAGCGGGAGGTCGGAGAAAAGGTTTATGAGGCGTCAAAGAAAATGGACCAGCGACAGAAACAGATCGATGCTGAACTGAAAAATCTTGACAGAAATGTGGCTCTTGAGGCGATAGGGTATTATCTGGAAAGTATAAAACAGAGGTTTGGAGTCTATGGGGATATTACTGATTACCTCAATGAGCTCCTGGAAGATATTCTGGCCAATCTTCAGGTGTTTAAAAAAGAGGATGGTCCGGAGCCGCTTATACAAATGATGGAGCAGGGTCCGGAGACTCTGCTACAGAGGTATGCTGTAAACCTTCTGGTCGATAATTCAGAAATGAAAGGGGCGCCGGTTATCGTCGAGAAAAGTCCCACCTACTATAACCTGAATGGTTTTATAGAGTACAGGATGCAGATGGGGGCATTTACGACCGATTATATGATGATAAGGCCGGGAGCCGTCCACAGGGCAAACGGGGGGTATCTGGTGCTTGAGGCTGAGCAGATTTTAGGAGATCCGCTGGCCTGGGATACATTAAAGAAGATTCTTCGCTTCAATGAGATAAAAATTGAGAACATGGGGGAGCGCTACGGGTTTGTGCCCACTGAGGGGCTGAAACCCCAGCCGCTTGCGGTAGAGATGAAAGTTGTTGTAATAGGAAACCCTTATATATTCCAGATGCTTTACGCTTACGATGAGGAGTTTGTAAAGCTGTTCAAGGTGAAAGCCGATTTTGATGAATCGTTAGACAGGTCGGGTTCTATGATTCGTCAGTACATATCTTTTATTGCGCGGATCTGTCGTGATGAGTTGCTCAGGCCCTGTACTCCGGGGGCGGTCGGGAAACTCATCGATCATGCTTCACGAGCCGCCGGACACAAAGAGAAACTCAGTGCACAGCTGATGGAGACTGCCGATGTGCTTCGGGAGGCCAATTACTGGGCCTCGATCAAGGGCTGTAAACAGATAGAGGACACTCATATAAAGCTTGCCGGAGAGCAGAAATGTTATCGCTGCAATATCATTGAGGAGAAAATCCAGGAGCTCATAGAAGAAAACACCATAATCATCGATACTGAAGGATCGATAGCAGGTCAGGTGAACGGGGTATCTGTTATTGATATGGGAGATTATTTGTTCGGGAAGCCCTCAAGAATTACCGCAAAGACATTCATCGGGCCGGGAAACATTATAAATATAGAGCGTGAGGCGGAGATGAGCGGAAGGATCCACTCAAAGGGGGTGCTTATATTAAGCGGGTTCCTTGGCCATACATACGCTCAGGATAAGCCGCTGGCGATGTCTGCAAGCATCTGCTTTGAGCAGCATTATGAAGAAATAGAGGGTGACAGCGCTTCGAGTGCAGAGCTTTACTGCCTTCTGTCGAGTCTCTCCGGAGTACCTCTTCGTCAAGACCTCGCGGTTACCGGTTCTGTTGACCAGCGCGGGCGGATCCAACCTGTGGGTGGAATCAACCAGAAACTGGAGGGCTTTTTCAGGACCTGCAGGATAAAGGGATTCTCCGGTACCCAGGGTGTTCTCATACCTCATTCAAACATGCGCCACCTTATGCTTAACGATGAGGTAGTGAAAGCGGTAAGCGAGAAAATATTCCATATATATCCTGTAAAGACAATCGATGAGGGACTTAAAATTCTTACCAATGTGGAACCGGGTGTGATGCAGTCTGACGGGAAATTCCCTGAAGGGACAGTGCATTATCTGGTTAATAAAAAATTGCGGAAATACGCTTCGGTGGTTGCATCTTTTGAGCGCGATGGAAGCCCGGCAGAGTGAGTGGCGTGGGGGTTGGGAGCTTGTTTAAATTAAAGATCTTCGGAGCCGAGATAAGAATTGACCGCTCCTGGACATTATTTTCATTACTGCTCTGTATATCGCTGGCAACGATGTTTTTTCCCTACTACTATAAAAAACTTCAAATAGCTATTTACTGGTGGTCGGCACTGGTCGCGACTGTAGGTTTCCTTCTCTCAATACTCTTTCATGAGCTCTCCCATATCTATGTCAGCCGCTTCACTTCCAGGCCTCATCATTTCGTAACGCTTCATCAGCTTGGCGGAATTGTCCATTCCGGAAATGATAACAGTTCAATCCCCCAGGAGATCTTCATTGCGCTCACTGGACCCGTTGCCAGTTTCGCACTTGCACTCTTTTGGCATTTGATTCTGATTTTGGGAAAAGAGATTGGGACTCCTGTTGAAATACTTGGAATCTTTGACTTTCTAAGATTAAGCAATTTATTCATAGCGACATTTCATCTTCTGCCTGTATATCCCCTTGATGGGGGTAGAATAATCAGGGTACTTTTCTGGAAAATAAGCGGTAACCTCTCCACATCTACCCGTATCAGCACCCTCCTGAGTGCGGCCTCTGGTTTGCTATTAATCTCCGGGGGGGTTGTACTCTTAAGTAGCGGTGTACCGGTTGGAGGCCTGTGGTGTATAGTCATCGGTCTTTTCCTTCAAAAAGTGTCACGGCTTTCCTATCTGAAATATTCTGTACGAAAGGTGCTGGAAGGAGAGCGGATCAGTAAATTCATGACAAGCTGTCCTCTCGGTGTTCCAGGATCTATCAGTCTGAACAGGTTTGTAAATGATTACCTATACAAAAAGCATCTAAGGATGTTTCCTGTTGTTGATGATGATGGCAGGTTAGTGGGGTGTATCAGCTCAAGGGACATAATGACTGTGTCATCTGAGGAGAGAACTTGGCTCACCGTTTACAAAAAAACTGTTCCCTGTACACCCTGGAACACGATAAGAGATGATGCCGATACGGTAGTGCTTTTAGCAATGATGAACAGCACCGGCCAGAGCAGGATAATGGTAGTGGATAGAGAAGGCGGGTTGTGTGGAATGATTGTTTTAAAAGATCTGCTGAAGTTTTTCTCCGTTAAGCTTTAAGGGAAATAATGGCACAGATTTTTGCACATGTATATGACCTAACTTATGCACCCGGATCAGGGCGAATTGCACTTATCCCTTGTGCGTAAAGGCTTTCACAAATCTTGATGTACCACCAGTGTGGTGCACCTGCGATTTGTTCAAGCCTTTCTGCTACAAGGTCTAAGCGCACTTTGCCCTTCCCGGATGCATAAGTTAGGTATGAATAAACAGGTACATTAAATTTAAGCGGTTAAAAATGGTTATCAAGAAGAACCTTTTAGAAAAAATCTTTCAGGGTACCTGTATATCTTCCGGTCTGGCTGCCGGGAAGGCCTTTATCTACACAGATATTCTTCTGAGGGATCATGAGCTTTACACTATCAGACCCGAAGAGCTCCCTGAGGAGTATAAGAGAGTTGAGCAGGCTATAGATAATGTCAGAAAGGAATTGACACTTTCGGCAGAGCGGGTAAAAAAGGAATTAAATGCACAGATTGCAGGAATTTTCCTCGCCCAGGTGGAAATGCTGAGGGACCCTGAATTGGCAAGAGAAATTAAATGGGAGCTGAAGAGCTGCCTGGTCAACGCTGAGCAGATTGTCAAAAGGGTATTTCGTAAATGGGAACTGAGGTTCAGGCAGATCCAGGATGAGCGGATCAGTTATCGTGCTGATGATATCATAGATTTGAATCGTCGGATGATAAGGGCTCTTACCGGTATTAGTGCGCACATGCTCGAGAACCTTCCAAACAACAGTATCATCGTGGCAAAGAGGCTTCTGCCTTCAGATACTGTTTTCCTGTCCAGAAAATTCGCGAAAGGCATTGTTACCGAATATGGTGGCACTGCCTCGCATACAGCTCTTCTTACCCGTGAACTGGGGATTCCCTCGATCGGCAGAATCTCCGGTATCCTCGATTCAGTCTCCCAGAATGATGTCCTTCTTGTAAATGGTGATACCGGTAACCTGGTGGTGAATCCATCAGATGAATCAAGAAAAACCTTTGCAAAAGAGTTGCACCGCAAGTCCAGTTATGCGATCAGGGCCAGAAAAGAATGCTGCAAACCTGCGATTTTTCAGGATGGAAGACGAGTGATGGTGATGGCAAATGTAAGCTGCAGGGATGATGTGGAGGTGGCGGTTAGAAATGGTGCCGATGGGATAGGGCTTTTTCGTATCGAGAACATCTATCTCTCCCGTAAACATCCACCGACCATGGAAGAATTGACAAAAGAGTTGGAGAATGCACTTGCACCGGCTTCAGGAAAGCCAATTACCGTCCGAATGCTTGATATCGGGGGAGACAAGAGACTTACTTATCTCAACGGTACCGGTATAGATGATTCCTTCCTGGGGCGCAGAGGAATCCGATTTCTTCTTGAATATCCGGAGCTTCTCTACACTCAGTTTAATGCACTGTTGAGGTTATCGGAAAGCTTTGATATAAAAATTCTCATACCCATGGTGACTTTTGCACAAGAGATGCAGCTTGTAAGGGAGATGTTCCAGGAACTGCTTCAGATGTCAAAAAAATACAGGGATGTTCCTTTAGGTGCCATGATCGAAACGCCGGCATCGGCACTGTGTGCAGAGGAGTTTCATCCCTTTGTTGATTTTTACAGTATAGGTACAAACGACCTGACACAGTATACGATGGCAGCAGGGCGGGAAAATTCCACCGTGGGAAATTACTTTGTTGATGATCACCCGGCGATCTTCAAGCTGATAGACTTGATTTGCCGGGAGTCATTGGACAAGCCGGTTTCACTTTGCGGCGAGCTGGCATCAAACAAGAGTGCGTTAAGAAAAGTGCTTGATTCGGATATTGAAACTTTAAGTGTTGCTCCCCCGTTTATTCCGGAGATAAAACAGTTTATTAGGGAGCAGGCTCTGAGTTATACCAGTCAGCTGATTTCGGTTAATTCAGTGACAAGCAATGGCCTCTGATGCAGGTAACGGGTGGATCTGCGCTTCGAGTCGATATCGTTAAAAACAAAGAGTGCTTCTGAGGGAGTGAGTTCTGTGGATTTGCAGACACTCTCAGGAGGGTATCCTGCGTTTTTAGCGAAAAGGCACAGGTCCATTTTGTTGTAAGGCAGTGTGAAATAGAACTCTTCCTGCGTTTGTTCCATCGGGTAGGTATCAGTAGTGGGAGGACGTTTCTGGATTTCTTCAGGGATACCCAGAACCTTTGCCAGGGCATAAACCTGAGTTTTGTAAAGGTGTGCTATTGGTTTAAAGTCCGCTGCACCATCACCGGATTTAACAAAGAATCCTTGATCATATTCGAGTCTGTTGGGGCTTCCGGCAACAGCGTAGTTGAATTTATCAGCATAGTAGTACTCCATCATCTTGCGCACACGCTGTTTGAAATTGGTCGCTGCCACAAGGCTAAGGTATGATTCGTGAGACATTCTCTGTTTGTAAATTTCACCGTTTGAATCTTTGACTATCAGGGAAAAAATCCGGAACATCTGGTTGTCTGCGCCGGGCAGTGCGATTTTGAACTGGTCACCGGGTTTATATTGAGGAATAAGGGACTGGATCGCTTCATCCTGTCTTAAGTAGCACCCAGTTGCCTGGAGTATGGAGGTGATATCATGCTCGATGTATTTGATCTTCAGGAATGATGAAACCTCTTTTGCCAGTCTTGAGGTATTGGCGGAGGAGTGCTGTTCGGGCATGAGCAACCCAAGTACCTTGTCTTTCCCCAGGGCTTTGACACACAGGGCTGCGGTGACACTGCTGTCGATACCTCCTGAGAGGGCAATAACGGCGCCGCGTTTTTTTAAGTTGACTGCCAGTATATCTCGGATGAAGCTTGAGATCCGTTCAATTTCGGCTTCTTCATTTATTGCAAGGCTCTCTTTTGAGATCTCAATGTTGCCTTCGTTATCTGATTTCAAACGGAGCATTGTTATCCCTTTCTTTACTTTTTTTCCTGGTTATAAAGGATGCTATGCTGTTTATGGAATCCAGATTTTCAGGAATCAGATCTTCATCGTTGATTTTTATGCCGAAATTCTTCTGGATAAAATTTACCATCTCAAGAATACCGGTAGAATCTATGACTCCCTTTTCTATGAGAGAATCATCGTAGGAGAATTTGATTGCGCCTGAGCCCATGAGAAAATTATTGTTTACAAATTCAATTATTAATTCATGCAAATCATTGTTGGTCTCAGCCATTTATGCCTCACTTTTTCAATACAGAATACAATAGATTTGAGTTCTGGTAATAAGGGCACAATCATATCAATTCAAAACTTATGCCATCTCCTATTCTCTGAGATTATTGAGGTAGGTAAGGTAGGCCCGGTTGTAGTGAATCCAGCTGTTCAATATCGATCTTCCGATCAGCTTAATGACAGTTTTATAAAAAGTGGGACCGATCTGCCCCAGGCGCAGAGATTTCAGTGCTTTTGTTCCGGAAAAGAGGAAGTCCTTTACTGCATGTGTATAGGAATAAAACGATTTAAAGCAGCTGATCATTCCGCTTTGCAGCTGTGCCGGAGACATCTGTTTTGGCTTGAACACAACATGCAGGCCATCGAAGAGGTTCCAGTTTTTATGAAGCAGCCGTTTCTGGCTGCAGATTTCATCGTAGAGTTCTGTTCCGGGAAGCGGCGTAAGAACTGAGTACTGAACAAAATCCAGATGGTTTTTAAGGCTGAATGACGATGTGGACTGGAAGATTTCATGAGAGTCGGGATCATTTCCCAGCATGAACATTCCATGTACCTGTATTCCGCAGGATTGAAAAACCCTGATCGATCTCTTTATGTCTTCCAGACTCTGTTTTTTCTGCATTTTCTGAAGGCTCCCGGGATTTATTGACTCCAGGCCTATATACACAACCTGGCACCCCGTAGCTTTCATTTTCTTTACCATCTCTAAATCCCTGGAGGCATCGGTGCGTACCTGTGCGGTCCAGTATCTGCGGAAACCGGATTTAATCATCTGGTCAAGGAGCTGGTGAGTGCGGGAGGGGATAGCCGCGAAATTGTCATCCACAAAGAATATGCTCATCCCTTTTTTGTAGCTTAAGAGTTCCTCCATTACTCTGGGGACACTCTGGGTGCGGTACTCTTTACCAAACATTCTGGTTACAGAGCAGAAGTTGCAGTGATAGGGGCAGCTCCGCGAGGTCATCACCGGCAGGATGTTGATCTTGCTGTGGTTTTTAATGAGGGTAAAATCGGGAACTGGTATGGAGTCGAGGTCTTTTAACCTGGTTCCTTTAACAATTCTCTCTTTAAACGCGCCCTCAAGAAGCGGCAGGATAATCGATTCGGCTTCACCACAGACCACCTGGTCGAAATTGGGCCCGGGGTCCTCAGGAAGCATCGATGCGTGAATGCCACCGATGATAGTTTTTGCCGGAGCACCAATATTCTGGCGGATCTGCTTATACCGCCCTGCGATCTCATGGCCTCTGTTTACAGTGGCGGTTATGCAGCTCAGGCACAAAATGTCGGCCCTTTTAAGTTCTGAGTCATCAATTTTGCGCCGGAGGAGGTTTTCATTGATGATGCTTACATCAAAACCGTCTCTTTTTGCAATTGTGGAAAGGTGAAGAGGACCAAGGAGCGGAATTGTCATGAACTTTGCGAAGATATTGGATTGTGCCCCTAACGGTTCTACAAAGAGCACTCTGGGTTTTCCCATTTATTCTCTCTCCCGTTTTCCTGGTTAATGTACGAAAATTATCGCAATCTTCGTTCCACTTTTCCGGTTTTCAATTTTGGAACACCTATTGCAACACTTAGGAGCAAAAGAAGCCCTATCCAGATGGAGAGAACCATGGAAAACGATGGAAGAAAAAGGGTGGTGATAGAAAATCTACAGCCATCTATTGAGTGTGGCAGATACCCGGTCAAGAGGTGTGAAGGTGAGCTTGTGACAGTGAGTGCAGATATAATCTGTGATAGTCATGACAGACTTGATGCTATGCTGCTGTTTCGCAGAGAGGATCAGTCAGACTGGGATAGTCTGCCTTTATACCATAAAGATAATGACAGGTGGGAAAGTGCGTTTGTGGTACCTCAGAGCGGAACATATCTCTTTACTGTGAGAGCGTGGGTAGACCATTTCGGAACATGGCAGCACTTTTTAGCCAGTAAAGTGAATGCTGATCAGGATATCTCTATTGATCTGCAGGCAGGAGCCATAATGCTTGAGGAGGCATCAAAGAGAGTTCCGCCTGAATTTTCACGTCCCCTGATTGACAGGGCAAGAATAATCGTTGATGCATCGGAGCCCGCTGCCGCACTTCTTCTGGCTACAGATAAAGAGATAACAGCGGTGATGCGCGCTTATCCTGATCTCTCTCTCTCAAGCGAATACTCTCCATATTTAAAGGTAGATGTCGATTCTAAAAAGGCGGTTTTCAGCACCTGGTATGAGCTCTTTCCCCGCTCCTGTGGCTCTGAGAAATCTATGCACGGGACTTTCCGCGACTGTGAGAGGAAGCTTGCGCAAATCGCTGAGATGGGCTTTGATGTCCTTTATCTTCCACCCATTCATCCCATAGGGATTACAAACCGTAAAGGCAGAAATAATTCCACTAAAGAAGGGGTGGGGGATCCTGGGAGTCCCTGGGCCATAGGTTCATCAGATGGGGGACACAAGTCTATTGAACCGGCACTGGGTGGTATGGAAGATTTTGTGAGCCTCATAAATGCCGCTGCGTCCTATGGAATCGAAATTGCACTGGATATAGCATTTCAGTGTTCCCCTGATCATCCCTATGTCAAGGAACATCCGGAATGGTTTAAAAAACGTCCTGATGGCACCATTCAGTTTGCGGAGAATCCGCCCAAACGCTACGAAGATATTGTCCCATTTGATTTTGAGTGTGAAGAGTGGAAAGAGTTGTGGAATGAGTTAAAGAGTGTGGTCTTATTCTGGATTGATAAGGGGGTCAGGATCTTCAGAGTTGATAATCCGCACACAAAACCGTTCCCATTTTGGGAATGGCTGATATCAGAGGTCAGGAACAGGTATCCTGAAGTGATCTTTCTGGCGGAGGCCTTTACCCGTCCCAAAATCATGAACCGGCTTGCCAAAATAGGGTTTAATCAATCGTACACATATTTTACCTGGCGAAACACAAAAGAGGAGATCACAAGTTATTTCAACGAATTGACCAAAGACAAACCGGTTGAGTTTTTCCGGCCAAATCTCTGGCCCAATACTCCAGATATTCTTCCAGAGTACCTTCAGGCAGGAGGTCAGAGGGCCTCCGCGGTACGTCTTGTCCTCTCCGCTACTCTTTCATCAAGTTACGGGATCTACGGGCCTGTCTTTGAAAATGCTGTCACCAGCGGTGTTCCGGGAACCGAGGAGTATCTCGATTCCGAAAAATATGAGATAAAGAGCTGGAAAGAGGAAAACGGTCCATTAAAAAATCTTATAAGTAAAATAAACCGTGCGCGGCGGGAGAACTCTGCCCTTCAGGAGACAAGAAACCTGCGTTTCTATCCTGTTGACAATGATTACCTTCTCTTTTATGGGAAGGCAAACTCCGACAGGTCCAATATCATCCTTGTGGTAGTCAATCTTGATCCTTTCCATTCTCAGAGCGGCATTCTGAAGCTTCCTCTTGCGGAACTTTCAATCGACCCGTCACAGCCTGTCTACCTTGATGATCTCTTGAGTGGAGAGCACTTTGTGTGGAACGGGCCGCAGAATTCTATAACTCTCGATCCTGAAAAATCACCCGCATTTGTGTTCAGCGTTCAGCGTCAGTTAAGACAGGAGATGCAGTTTGAATACTACTGAAAAAACGGAAGCATAGAAAAAACTCAAGCCTATGGGATATCAAAAAAGCAGTGACAATGAAGCAGAGAAGCCCTCAGAGGAGTCGCTCTGGTACAAAGATGCAGTTATCTATGAACTGCATGTAAGGGCGTTCCGCGACAGTAACAGTGATGGTATCGGGGATTTCAGGGGCCTGACCCAGAAGCTTGACTATATTCAGGGGCTGGGAGCCAATACCCTGTGGCTTCTTCCATTCTATCCCTCGCCGCTGCGGGATGACGGTTATGATATTGCTGATTATTTTAACACCCATCCCGATTACGGTACTCTGCGTGACTTCCGTGCTTTTCTGCACCAGGCGCACCGTAGGGGTATAAAGGTGATTGTTGAGCTTGTCCTTAATCATACATCATCTGAACACGCCTGGTTTCAACAGTCCAGAAAGGCAAAATCTGGTACCCGCAGCCGCAACATGTACGTGTGGAGCCAGACTCCCGACAGGTACAAAGAGGCGCGAATAATCTTTAAAGATTTCGAGTCATCGAACTGGAGCTGGGATCCGGTAGCTAAGGCCTATTTCTGGCACCGTTTTTATTCTCATCAGCCGGATCTTAATTTCCAGGAACCTCAGGTGCAGAAGAGCCTTTTCAGGGTGATCGACTTCTGGTTCTCAATGGGTGTTGACGGGTTGCGACTCGATGCCGTGCCGTATCTTCATGAGCGGGATGGCACAAACTGTGAGAATCTTCCTGAAACCCACCAGTTTTTAAAAAAACTGCGGGCGCATGTTGATGCCAATTTTCCAAACAAGATGCTTCTTGCAGAGGCAAACCAGTGGCCCGAGGATTCTGTCGCCTATTTTGGAGAGGGCGATGAGTGTCATATGTCTTTCCATTTCCCGCTTATGCCCCGGATGTTCATGGCGCTTCAGATGGAAGACAGTTTTCCCATCGCTGATATCCTTCGCTCTACTCCTTCCATACCCCAAGGCTGTCAATGGGCGCTATTTCTGCGCAACCACGATGAATTAACGCTTGAGATGGTCACAGATGAAGAACGGGACTACATGTACCGGGTTTACGCAAAAGATATCCGGGCAAAGATAAATCTTGGCATCCGAAGACGCCTTGCTCCTCTTTTGTCAAACGACCGTCGAAAGATCGAGCTGATGAACGTTCTTCTGTTCTCTCTTCCAGGCACACCGATAATCTACTATGGTGATGAGATAGGGATGGGGGATAATTATTATCTGGGCGATAGAAATGGAGTCAGGACCCCGATGCAGTGGGGGCCCGACCGCAATGCCGGGTTCTCTGAAGCCAACCCTCACCGGCTTTTTCTTCCTGTGATAATCGATCCAGAGTATCACTTTGAGGCACTCAATGTGAGAAATCAGGAGGGGAGTTTTTCCTCTCTTCTGTGGTGGATGAGGGGAATTATTGCCATGCGCAAGAGGTTCAAGGCTTTCAGCAGAGGAAACTTTGAGCTTATCTCCGGTGATAATCCCCGGGTTTTTGCTTTCTTCCGTCAGTACAAAGATGAAATAATGCTTGTGGTGGTAAATCTCTCCAGGTTCAGCCAGGTGGTTCACTTTGACATGCCTCAGTTTGCGGGTCTTGTTCCCGAGGAGGTCTTTGGAAGAACTATTTTCCCTATAATAAAAGAGGGCCCGTATCTGGTTATGATGGGGCCACACGATTATTTCTGGCTGCTTCTTGGAAAAAGCCGCGAGGAGATTGGAATAGCAGAGGAGTGGGTACCGTCGATGAAACTTAAAAAGAGCTGGGAAACGGTTTTTTCCGGAAAGTTCCGCCAGATGCTTGAGGAGAAGCTTTTCCCAAGATATCTGGTTCAGTGCAGATGGTTTTCATCAAAGACCAGAAAAATTGACAGGGTGTCAATCAGCAGGGATATCCGCCTTGAGGGCAGTATCTCCAGTTCGCATCTGCTCCTTCTTAAGGTAATCTTTACAGACAGAAGTGAGGAGATGTACCTGCTGCCGGTCTCCTTTGCATTCAAGACATGCACCGAAGGTATCGAAAGCGAATTCCCGCAGGCGATAATCACCGAAATTCTTGTTGAAGACAAGGAAGGGTTTATCTACGATGGGACCTACAATGAGGATTTCCACAAGGGGCTTTTAAACCTGATTTTATCAAAGAAACGTCTTAAAGGTAGCGGCTGGGAAATGACCGGGACAGCATCAAAACAGTTAAGATCGACAATAGAGAAGCTGCCCGGGGCGCTTTTGAGCAGGCCCCTTAAGGTGGAGCAGAGTAATTCTGCGATAGTGTTTGGTGATCTGCTCTTCCTTAAGCTCTACAGAAAGCTTGAAGAGGGGACAAATCCGGAGCTGGAGATGATGCGTTTCCTCTCTGAGGAGGGCGGGTTTGTTCACATACCTGTTTATGAGGGGGCACTTGAATACAGAAATGGAACCGGACAACCCGTTACAGTTGCACTTCTTCAGAAGTATGTGGAGAACAGCGGTGATTCCTGGTCCTATGTTTCAGGTGTGGTGGCCAGGTATTTTGAACAGATTTTGTCATGTAAAGATGAATCTAAAGAAATACCTCATAATTTCCCTCTGATGCGGAAGATAACGCCGGCTGATATTCCTTCGCCCATTTATTCGAAGGTTGAAGAGCTTTTCTTTGAGATGATTTCTCTTCTGGGAAAGAGAACCGCACAGATGCACCTTGCTTTAAGCAGTTCTCAGGATGATCCTCTGTTTAAGCCGGAGCCTTTTTCTTATCTGTACCAGAGATCTCTGTACCAGTCGGTGCAGGGGCAGGTTCAGCGCAACTTCCGGCTTCTTGAGAAAAGGATCGAATACATCCCCGATCAGTTAAAGGAGTATGCGCGGGAAGTGATAGGGATGGAAAAGGGGATAATCGAGACGATAAAGAGAATATCACAGTCCAAAATTACATCTGCAAAGATAAGGACTCATGGTGATTATCATCTTGGGCAGGTGCTTTACACTGGGAAAGATTTCGTGATAATGGATTTTGAGGGTGAGCCGGCGCGTCCTTTGAGTGAGAGAAAACTGAAGAGATCCCCGTTCAGGGATGTGGCAGGGATGGTTCGTTCGTTTCATTATGCCGCACACAGCACTCTTTTTCTCAACCCCTCGTTCCGGGAATCTGACCGTCCGATTCTTGAGCCATGGATTGAGCCATGGTATTATTATGTAAGCGGGATATTTTTCAGGTCGTATCTTGACACCGCAGCGGACGCGTCATTTGTTCCCCAGGATCCAGAACAGATCGACATCCTGTTCCAGACCTTTCTGCTTGAGAAAGCGGTATACGAACTGGGGTACGAACTTAACAACCGCCCGGAGTGGGTTATTATCCCGCTGAAGGGCATACTGAGCATAATGAAAAGCATCTCTGCCCGTAAAACCTGAAAGTCGCGGTCAGGGTCGGAACCGGAAAAAGGGATAAAAATGAAAATAGGTGCCACATACAGGGGTGATGGCTGGACCTCCTTTACGGTCTGGGCTCCTTTGCGGAAAAGTGTTGCGGTAAAACTGGTTTCTCCGGTTGAGAGAGTGGTCCAGATGGAGCAGCAGGCCGGTGGATACTGGTATGCAGAGATAAGGGATGTTTTCCCTGGGAGCCACTATTTTTACAAACTTGACACTAGTACAGAACGCCCGGACCCGGCATCCTTTTATCAGCCTTTTGGTGTGCATGGACCCTCAGAGGTGATCGACCACAACGCTTTCAAATGGAGCGACAGTGCCTGGAAAGGGATCCCGCCTGAAGAGATGGTGATTTACGAGCTGCATACAGGTACCTTTACAGAAGATGGAACGCTGGAATCGATAATCGGGAAGATTGACTATCTGGAGAAATTAGGGGTGAGCGCAATAGAACTTATGCCGCTGGCACAGTTTCCCGGAGAGCGGAACTGGGGTTATGACGGGGCGTATCCATTTGCGGTTCAAAATTCCTACGGCGGTCCTGAGGGGTTGAGAAAACTTGTTGATATCTGCCACAGTAAGGGGATCGCTGTGCTGGTCGATGTTGTTTACAATCATCTGGGCCCTGAGGGCACCTATGTGCAGGACTATGGACCCTACTTTACACATAAATACAAGACTCCCTGGGGTGATGCGATAAACTTTGATGATATGTATAGTGACGGGGTGAGGAATTTTGTGATCGAGAATGCGCTGAGCTGGTTTGAGCACTATCACATAGACGCGCTCAGGCTTGATGCCATTCAGGGAATATTTGATTTCGGGGCAAAGCATATTCTCAAGGAGCTGGCAGAAGAAACCGACCGGTTCTCATCTGGAAGCGGCCGCAGGCGCTACCTTATTGCCGAGAGTGATCTTAACGATGTGCGGGTGATTTCTTCACGAGAGAACAACGGTTATGGAATCGATGCACAGTGGAACGATGATTTTCATCATGCGGTACAGTCGCTTCTGACAGGGGAAAGAAAAAGTTACTATGCCGATTACGGGACACTGGATCATTTGGAGAAGGCTTTTCGAGAGGGTTTTATCTATTCCTGGGATTATTCCCTGAACCGCCGTCGTCACCACGGAAGCTCATCGGTGCAGGTTTCCGGAAAGCAGCTTGTGGTTTGTATACAGAACCATGACCAGACAGGGAACCGGCTTATGGGGGAGCGGCTTTCGATGCTTCTGCCGTTTGAGGCGGTGAAGCTTGCCGCGGGTGCGATGTTTGTGTCACCATTTATTCCGCTTCTTTTCATGGGTGAAGAGTTTGCGGCTCAGACGCCATTTCTTTACTTTATAAGCCATACAGATAAAGATCTTGTTCAGGCGGTGAGAGATGGAAGAGCGCGGGAGTTTGCCGATCTTTATCTGGGCCAGTCATTTTACGATCCCCAGGATGAATCGACATTGGCAAAAAGCAGACTTGACTGGAAAGAAATAGCATCAGAAAAAGGAAAAGGGTGCTTTATTTTCTATAAAGAGATGATACGCCTCAGGAAAAAGATTCCTGCGATGGCCAGCTTTGATAAAAAAAGAATAAAAGTTGAAGCTTTACAGCAAAAGAATCTGATAATTATCGAAAGGCATGATGAATCCGGGTGCATTGCGGCTATTATGAACTTCGGTAGCGGCAGTACGGTGATCGAACCCGGGATCATAAATTTTACCGGTAATAGAATTATAGATTCCTCAGAGGAACGGTTTGCCGGGCAGGGAGCGGTTCTACCTCAAAAAATTGAGAAAGATGTATCGTACGAGATGCCGGGCTATGGGTTTGCGGTTTATGAGTTTTAAGTGATTGGAAAATGAACCTGGATATCGGAAAATAGTGGCTGAGGGTGTAGTTGAGCGTTTCGCAGATCGGATTTCTCGGCAGTTTATGAAGTTGAATTGGCGAAAAAAACAGATTAAATTCTGAAATAAAATTATGTAGAAGCTCAAAATATTTAATTAGTAAACGCCAGTAGTGTCCGGTTAAATTAACAAAAGATCAAGGCCACCGAACCTATATTTATTGTGTCGAAGCAATAAAAGAAAGGAAGGTGACCTTGAACAGGAAAAATATAATATTCAGTCAGCTTATGCATC
>JAAYYB010000409.1 GCA_012515615.1 Fibrobacter sp. | reverse complement strand
TCTGGGAGGCGAGCCCTTTGTATCCCACACCCAGGTAGCGCATGCGCTCAGTCAGAAGCACCGGGACTTCTATGCAAACCTCAGGTGGTACTACGAGGACCGGTACTACATCTACGTCCATGCGGGAATCAGGCCCGGGGTGCCCATGTTCAGGCAGGAGCGCCATGATCTCGCGTGGATACGCGATGATTTCATTTTCTCCCCCACCGGCTTGAGCAAGAAGGTGGTGTTCGGGCACACGCCCTTTGCCCGGCCCTTTGTCAAGGAAGACAAGATCGGCGTCGACACCGGGGCCATCTATGGCGGGGTGCTCACCGCGGTTCAGCTTCCAGAGGAGATCTTTATCCAGTCTCATCGGTAGATGCTTATTAAGGTAGTGATAAAAGAAACGGATACATGATCAAGGACTACTACCAGATCTTGGGCATATGCAGAGACGCCGGGGCAGAGGATATCAAGAAGGCCTACCGCAGACTCGCCTTGAAGTTCCATCCTGACCTCAATCGGGACGATCCCCGATCGGCTGAGTATTTCCGGGACATTACCGAGGCGTACGGGGTGCTCTTCGATCCCCGGAAAAGGAAAAAATACGACGGGGACAGAAAACGGGGCTTCGAGCGGGAGCGCGTGTATCAGGATATCTTCTCCCGCTCGGACTTCCGGGAGGTCTTCGACGACCTGCCCATCGGCAGGGAGTGGCTCGAGAGGCTGCTCATGGTGAGCAGGGTGATAGCCCAGGAGGCCATGCTGTCCGGTGGAAGGCCTCGGGACGTCCTGAAACGCTCCCTGGTAAGGCTTGCAGCCCAAAGCGCGGCCAGGGTTTTCCACAATGTGATGGACATCCACGAGCACATCCGGATACCTCCCGAGATCGCCTCAGGGGGTGGAACGATCACCATCGAGTACCGGCCCGGCTTCTCAAAGCGCAGAATCAGGGTGAGCATTCCCCGGGGCACAACGCCGGGAACCGTCTTGAAGCTGGCGAGGATGGGAAGGAAAAACCCGGCGAAAAAGGCAGGCGATCTCTACCTGCACGTGGACATCGAATCTTCGTAGACCACGATTCGGTTCTTGCCGTGCTGTTTGCCCCAGTACATGGCCTTGTCGGCCATTCTGATGAGCTCGTTGTAGTCGGCGGTGTGGCGGGGCAGACCGGCCAGGCCGATGGTGACGCTCACCTCCAGGGTTGCGGCCACGGCCCTGCAGATTCTCTCCGCTACCACGACCGTCTCTTCCAGGGCCGTCTCCGGGAATATGATCACAAACTCCTCTCCCCCGTACCGCGCCAGGATATCGCAGTTTCTCGTGTTGCGTCTGAACACGTGCGCCAGGCGCATGAGAAGCTCGTTGCCCTCTTCGTGGCCTTTGGTGTCGTTGTAGTTCTTGAAGTCGTCGATGTCGATCATGGCCAGCGACATGGTCCGGTTGTAGCGAAGGTGCCTAGTCACCTCGCTCTTTAACAGCGAGATGAGATGGCGGAAGTTGTACATGCCGGTCAGCTCGTCGGTCCGCGAGAGGTTTCGGTAGTACCCGGCCAGCTCGGCCTCTTCCTTGAGCCTGGATTCCTGGATGATCCGGTTGATGGTCAGGAGCAGGTGGTCCAGGAGGATCGG
>JAAYYB010000379.1 GCA_012515615.1 Fibrobacter sp. | reverse complement strand
TGCACAAACAGAAATCAGTTATACACGGTCAAGATGGCTTCTCAGTGATTGTCATACTACACGTTTATCTTCAGATGAAGACGCAAAACTTAGAGTTGCCACCGCTAATTGTCCACTAAGAAAACTGTTAATAATCATGTTCTAAAAACCAAGCATACACAAATCTGGAGGTGAATTATTGTTATGTCAGACCAAGATGGATATTGTGGATGTTTCAATGAATTGCATAATGCAATGGATGCTTTAAAGGAACATTATGATGAACGTGACTTCATAGATGCTTTATGTGATGTAGTAGCTGAAGTAGCTGGAGACAAAGTTGAAATCATAAAGAAATAAAAGTGAAAAATCCACGCAACCCTTAACCCTTTTTTGTTTGAGGCTATATTATTATGACACGACATTTAAACCTTTACACTCCATACTTCTATATGTTGGAAGTTAGGGCAATCTGGCAAAAAATTAAGGGTATTGGAACCCGTAAACTTGGATTTAAAATAATGAAAACCTGTTGGAAGGAGTTTGTGGAGGACATGGAATACTAATGAGTGAAGATGTAGATTTCAACAAGAAACATGACCTTATTATTGATAAAGTAAAAGAGCTTTGTGAACGTCACCCAGAAGTTATAGGTGACTACCGCAAACTGATACAGTATTATCACTATTACGTTGACGGTTTTAAAATGTTTGTTCCAATGGAAGTGTTGGAACGGCTTACGCAACCTGAAAGTGTTACTAGAGCTTACCGTAAACTTGTAGAGAAAGGCATAGTTGACCCTGATGCTAAAGTAAAGTTTGCCCGTAATGTTCAACGTGAAAACTACAAAAAATATTATGGAAGAACCTAAAATGATACTTAGAGCATACCGATTTCGACTCTACCCAAACAAAGCACAGACAGAAACGATGAATCATCATTTGTGGCTTTCTAAGGAGTTGTGGAATCGGATGCTTGAAACCACAAAAAACAGGTACAAAACAGAAAAGAAGTTCCCGACTAAAAAGGAACTCAGGGAAATAGTGAAGCGTCAAGGCTTATACAGCCAAGTAGGTCAAGAGCTTGTTGACCGATTACTTGAAGCGGTTTGGCGTTTCATCGAGTTGAAAAAGCAAGGCGTCAAATGCGGTTTTCCAAGGTTCAAGAGTTCTGACCGATTGAAAAGCCTAATTTATCCACAGTTAGGCTTCAAACTTGAAGGTAAGCGTTTGAAGGTAACACCTTTCGGTTCAGTCAATATCAAGCTTCACAGACCCATAGATGGCAAACTTAAGACGCTTACGCTAAAGCGTGAAGCTTCAGGTAAATGGTTTGCAATCTTCACAGTAGAGGTTACACCAGCAATTCAAGCTAACAACAGTTGCTCAGAGGTAGGCATCGATTTGGGGTTATCTAAGCTTGCTGTTTGTTCTGATGGTTCAATCATCAAGAATCCACGTCACATCAAGAAGCACGAAAAGAAGATAGCTTTGCTCGGTAGAAAACTATCACGCAAGAAGAAAGGAAGTAAGAATAGGACTAAAGCGAAAGTGAAGTTGGCAGTTGCCTATGAACGGCTGGGTAATGCAAGGTTGGATTTCTTGCATAAGGTTTCTCATCGTTTGGTTCATAGTTATGGTTTGATTGCTCTTGAAAATTTGAATGTCAAGAGTATGGTTGAACAGAATTTTGGTAAGCAGATTAATGATGCTGGATGGGCTAAATTGGCGGATATGATAAGCTACAAGGCTGAAAGTGCTGGTTGCGAAGTCGTATTCGTTGACCCAAAAGATACATCGAAACAATGCAGCAAGTGTGGAACTATAGTGCCTAAAACACTTGCAGACAGAGAACACAGATGCCCTCAATGTGGTCTTGTGCTGGATAGGGACTTGAACGCATCTATCAATATTCTTAATCGTGCCGTAGGACATACGGTTTTAACGCTTGTGGAGTCAACTCAAGCAGAGTTAACTATGAAGCAAGAAGCCCACACCCTTCAGGGGTAGGGTATGTCACAAAAGACTGCTATAAACTAAATGCTAAAGTTGAACATACTTGTGTGTGTTGTGGTGTAAATATACCTAAAAAACGGGAATACATAAAACAGGACATCTACACTGACGGCTTCTATGACTACAGTAACGAGTTCTGTCTACGTTGCGGAACCGAAATAGTGAAAGGCAAATCATTTAGTGAAGCAAGACAAACTATTAATACAAGCAAACTTTAACCCTTTTTTGTTTGGAGACACATAAAATATGCCTACAGAAATAATACGTTTCACACGTTTACCCGTGAAAGAGATACAATGCACAGACTGCAACAAAACCCTACACTTCGGAGAATACGTTTATTACCAACAGGAAGATAACTTGGCTATTTGTATTTCTTGTGGAACAAAAAAAGGTTGGAGTGACAAAGACCGTGCATCAAAACTTGTTGAGAAACTGGAGTTACAAGAAGAAATCAAAGCTTTACGGGAAAGAAAAAAAATAGAGACAGATGCACTACATCTTATCCGTCAACAGGTAGATCTTCATAGGTTCGGAGAAAACTTTTTGACTATAAGCGCACAGGTATCTAAACTTGTTAAACAGATACAAAGTTACTTAAATACTGGTGTAGCGTCTGCTGAAGAAAAAGAGTTACTAAAGAAATCGTGGAAAACATTAGATGACACTTTAGAGGTGCAGAAAGAAATCAAAGAAGCCATAGAAGCAAAAATCTATTTAATCCGTCAATACGGCAAAAAGAAACGTAAACTACCAAAAATAGTTGACGAATACGAAAACGAAAACGAAGTAACAGAAGAAGAACTGCCACAGCTACCAAACTAAACCAACAACTTTTTTTTAAAAAAAAAACAAAAATAAATTGAAAAGGAGAATTAATATTTGACTTCAACAACAGTAGGTGGAACATACCTATCATTATCAACTTCAATAGTTGCCAGTGTAATTTTAACAATATTTTATACAGCAATGGTGGTATTACTGGTTTTATGTTTAGTAATAGCGGTTTACCAAATTAAAAGGACATTAAAAGCAAAAAAACAGTT
>JAAYYB010000324.1 GCA_012515615.1 Fibrobacter sp. | reverse complement strand
TTATTCTTACTGAGTAAAAAGTGGCGTTTTCAGGGGTATAGCTTGACTGAAAAGTAACATGCATAATCGTCTTTGGCCGTAATGGGGCCACTGATGGAAATACCCTGTCGTTATCACCCTGACAGATCACCCAGGAGGATCCCCAGAGTGGAAAAACAATCAGTGCGGGATCGGAGGCCTCTACCCATATCCCTGTAAGAAGCAGGCAAAGACTAAAAACCTTCATTTTCATCATACGGTATCGCTGCATTTTGATCTGTTCTTGCCACAAATTCATTTACAGTCCGGGCATGCTTTCCAGCAGGAAATCTGGACAGATAATCAGCTGCGGCATCCTTTGACCTCTCTTTTTCAAATCTCAGATACATCTCTTTCTCAAGAGCCTTTTCCAGTTCTTCATCCGGACCGCCGAACTTGTCATAGAACGCCTTAACATCGGCAAGGGAGATCTTCCGGAGTACCGACAGCCTGTATTTGTCCCTGGCCTTCTCAATCAGTACGCTTAAATCACTACTGAATATTCCCGGGTACATTTTCTTAAAGGAAATCAGGCTGTCGATGTTCATCTGGCTTGATAATGAGAGAAGCTTCTGCTCTAAACCGGTTTCAATTCGGCTCCGCGTATGCTCAATGAAATTCCGATCAGAATACCGGAATCTAACAATCTGATTAAAGGTGTTATAGGAAGGATCTGATAGATACATCTGTTTGATTGTCTCGTACAGACGGGGAGTTTCAGCTTGTTTGAGACTGTCAAAGCCCCCTTCTGAATCCAGAAAACTGAAAAAATCCTGATAAATAGATGCACACCTTTCATATTTCTTTGCCTCATATGCTTCATTGATTAATGCATAAAAGCTGTCCTTGACTGTAATCTTTCTGGAACTGATTACAATCTCATCCATTTGCTTTAGCTTAGGTCTCAAATCAGCACATCGTGAGTCCAGATTTATTGAACCGTACTTCTTTACCAAATCTGGACCATATTCCTTGATTACTCCGTAGTTTTTCGATCTATACGCCTCTGCAATGGATGAGTATGTACGCAGGAATTCCCGCCTGTCTTCTTTTGAAAGTGGCCGATATTCCCCACTGCCGGCGAGATTATTGAGAATCAGCAGAAGAAAGACCACACGCTTTTTCATACCTTTTTTTACTCTCCTGTGAAGGAAACTTTTCAAATAATTCTCTCAGACATTCGCATTTTAAACTTTCACATTTCATAATGTCTGTAATTCCCCAGTGATCATCACGCTCTGTGCAGATATCACAAGCTACAGATGCATTACTGTATAAGCCGAGGTTTAACAATGCTTCAGCTTTAAGCCGGAAAAGACTCCCGTTCTCAAATAGTTTGATAGCCTCATTTGCATAGTACAGCGCACTGTCATTCTCAATCCCCAGCTTTCCAAGAGATATCGTGTATAACCGATATGAGCGGGCCTTTAAACCCTCATAACCAATTCCTCTTTTTGCTGTAGGGCCCGGTTTCAGGGCCACTTTTTGACCCTTTACGAGGGATGGCTTTTGGGGCTCGATATTACTTTCTTTTATCTGAGCTGTGTCGGTTATTATCACTGAATCTTCTTGTGAAATGAGGGGATCACTTGAGTCCTTATCTGAAGATGTGCTATCGAATTCTGCTGTATGATGGTTTATGCTGCCGGCGAATGTATCGATTCCGGCCTTATCTTTACTGCTGCAGCTATTAAGGGAAAAAAGAATCACCGATAAACCGGCTGCTTTCAGCACTTTACCGATCATTTGTCTTCTCGATTAATCCAGCCCGGGATCTCTCCATCCCTGTCTGGGGAAGAAAATTGAAGGCAAACATAGACACAATAAACAGAACTGAATAGGTAATTAGATAAATCCTTGGAAGTTTAGATGATGGCAGCACTTTTTTGACTTTTTGAGAGTACAACACCAAATAGATCATTGTGGCTGTGAAAAATGTAATCATGAACAGATTCCCCAGAAACCACTGCACTGCTACGACGTTTTTCAGTCCCTCAAGAACCGGCTTGGTGAGCTCTACTGTCTGATGAAGCATAGACAGGTTATAATTAAACCGGTCCAGTTTACCTATGAGGAGTGTGTCAGCAGCCATTTTGTTGTACCCCTATTTGGAAAAAGTTAATTTTTCGGTCAGCAGTATCGAAAACTGCTGGCCTGCCTTTACCAGAACAGTATTGGGCAGATCTTTCCCGAATCTCTGAATTTCACTCTGTGCCTGCTGTACTGAGCTTTCCAGAATAGGTCCGGCTATAAGGTCACGAGTGCTGATATTACCTGCATTAGTCTCTCCTGCTGCAGGCGTTGAGGAATTCAGAAGATAAGCAGCTGCGCCGCCACCAACAGCCGCAGATACTATACCCGGAATCACTCTTTGTGCCCAGTGGTTCTTTACTCTGCCCTCCAGGCCCGGAAAACCCATCTCTACCTGCCCCTGTATGGCTAATTCTGTTTTGTCCTCCAGAATCACTTTAACCGGCTGAACTGGAATCCGATCATTCTGGTTCTGCCCTGCCTGACAGACAAGTTTTGCTCCCTTAAGGTCAAACGGCCTTACAATAGTAGATGTAAAGTAGCCGGGATGGTCTGAAGAAACCGGTTGATCCGTTGTGGCAATTATCCTTGTACCCGCTGAAATAGTGAACTCGAATCCATTCTTTACATTCTGAGCTCCCTCATAAAGATCTTTCAATGAGTGCTCTACGTTATGAATCCTGTCGCCACCTTTTAATTTCTCGTAAGTCGCATCATCGATACTCCACGCGAATTTCGGTGTCGATTTAAAGTGTTCTACAACAGTCTGGTACTGCGCATCAAGACGGTTCTGAATTTCTGAAGGTATACCACCCGAAATAGCAGATCCTGAATACTCTCTGCTATCATCTGCATAACTGTTTTTATCTGCTGAGAGCTGACTCCTGAGAAGTTTCCTGCCATTGTCGGCCTCATTTCCTATTTCCGGCCTGCTATACGAAAGATTATTACTCAAAGCAACTGCATTCGGATCAAATCCATCCTGTCCGCTTTTAACCTCCGGCAGAAGACTGGACCCACCCTGATGAAAAGACACCAGGCCAGGTCTCCTTTGCAAATTCTCCTCATATTCAGGTGTCATGACCGTGTCTGTTGTTTGCTTTGCAATTCTCTTTGACTTACTCCCACTTCCTGCAAAAGCGGTCCATAGAGCCACACTTGCCACAAGCAGCCCTAGTGCAATTACGGCTAGCTTTCTATTGCCCTTATTTCCGTTTACCGGTTTGCTGTCAGGATATTCGGAATTATCCTGAATTTTTAAATTTTCGACAATTTCACTCATTTGTCACCTGCCTTATGATGCCCTGAAATTCAGAGTCACTGTTTTGGACCAGATACTTGCCTGCATTCGAATCCTCTTTGTTTTTCCGTGCTTTGGAATCGATATCTCCGGAACAGCATATACATACGTAAAGGATCCATCTTCGTTTTCACTTACCGAGATAAAATCTGCATTGCTACTGTTTTGCTTCCTCTCCCCTATCCAGAGCAGCTTTATAATCTCACAGCCCTGCTGGTAATATCCGGATTTCAGGTACACATAAGTGTTTCCACGACTGTTTATCAGCCCATCAAGGATAAAGGAAGCACCTTTATGCTCCGCTTTAATTTCACCCCTTTTTCCTTTTATGAAGAAATGCCGGGATCGGCTTATCGTCTGTTGATGAATTGAACTATGAAGATCACTCTCCTGCTCTGTAAGTTTCTCATTCATTTGATCTGTATATCTGGCTTTTATAGCTTCAACTGTACGATTCAGTTCAGAATTATTAGGACGCTCAAATTCGATAGCCAGAATTCTCGGGGATCCCTTCTTTCCTATCAGCTTGAAAATGAGCTTTTCTTCCACACCTTCAGGTGTTATTACATGCAGTGTGAGATTGGTAAGCACATCATGATCAACCGGGCAGGATATATACATTACATTCTGAAGCGGTCCTGCAGAAACAAAATCCCTTGACCCAGGCATCGATGCCACAAATTTGTAACCTGGCGGCAGTATAATTGCCGTTTCAATATCCTGAGTTATATATGTCTGATATGTAGCAGAAAAATCCAGGTCATATTTCCCCCTTTCCTGATTTATAGTAACGACCCCATCTGCATAGCTTGATACAGATAATATTAAATAGCAATATACTGCTAATAACCATTTATACACGAGAAAACCTCCCGGTTAGTTGATTTTTTGTAAGAGCTCATTGATTTTTGATTCCTCCTGAAGCTGCTCAAAATTAAGGAGCACAAGTGAATGGGGCCGATTGAATGGATCAGTGTTCTTTATCAGTCTTCCCCAATCCAGCCGGAGATTGTAACGCGTTCTGATCGGCTCATACCCCTCTCTCCGGACTTCTTTTGAGAATTGACAGAAAACACTGTATCGGGGGTCATTTCTTGCGGTAACTGCGGGCTTTAAGGGCCAGTCAAAATAGCAGGTTTCCTTGCTTTCCAGACACCCTTTAACATCCTTATCTGTAAGCCAGTCTTTAGGCAGTTTCCGGGCGAGTTCAGGATGCATCAGCATCGATGCACTCTTTCTGTCTTCGGTGATTCTCACATGATCCTGAGATAGATAGCTCTCACAGAACATTCTCGAATAGTAAATCAGCTGATGCTCCAGGACCTGATCATTTATACCGGTCGAACTTAGTGCTGAAACCGTCTTTCCGGACCCCATATCCACTACAGTCACAAGTCCCGGTTTATTCAGTGTGAAGAGAGTTACACCGATTGATATGAGACATACAATAAACAATGAAATTACGGCAAATCTCATTATGAATACCGCCTTTGTTAATCCGTAAACGTATTCTCTGTCGGGCCGTATCGGCTTGTCCACAGAAGGCAGCTTTTTCATGAAACTTTTTCTCCATTTAGCTCCTTTTTACCCTCGATATCTCCGGTAATTTCCTGAGGTTTTGGAATATTGGGAGATTTTCCACCTGATCTGCCATCAATGAGTGAAGATGTCCCATGCGGCACTCTTACTCCGCTGTTCTCTGCGACTACTTTTCCACCTGCAACTGTTCCACCGCTGATCTTTTGCATTGAATCAGCCAGTGATCTCATCCAGCTTCTATCTCTTGACACCCTGCTTAACCCTGCTCCTGCAGCTTTCCCGATACCTCCAAGCATCATTGCACTAACCCCTCCCACGGCCGCTCCTCCGGTCATCCCGCCTGCAGTACCGGTAATAGTACTGACCGGGTTTGTAAATCGAGTCATCTCCCCGATAGAACTGAAGAAAAATGAGGTTATTGGAAAACACGAACAGAACAGAAGAATTGAGACGGCTCCATAAATCATTGTCAGGATTACATTGGGTTTATCTCCACCTGCAGCGCCGCTCAGGTGGCTGAGCAGTTGACATGAGTCTATCACAAGAAAGGAACATGATCCAAAAAACCCCAGCCAGCATATCGTAAGCAGCATCGATACCCATCTATGAAAGACCCCGACAGTGTAGTCACATAGTGAAAATCCGATGCATATCGGTCCGGCAAAATAGACGAATAAGAACAGCATTCCCTGAATCATGGGGGTGATATAGGCACAAATCGCGGCAGCCCAGAAGAATAACCCTGCTATAAGTGTGGATATCAGACTTCCGTCAAGAGTGGCACTTATCAGGCTTGTTACTTTATTTGGTGAATCTGCTATTGAATTCATCACCTGTGAATAATCGGATAGAAAATTATCAATGTAGGTCATAGTCACCATGTTGGCTACGGCATCCGCGGGAGCTGCAAAAACATAGTGGACAATCATGGGATAAACTGCCGGATTCATTACCGCCGCAGCTAAAACCATTTTCAGAACCAGAGGAGCAAGGAAATCCATCAGGTTTGTGTTTTTATCTCTGTAAACTAAAAACAAGGAACTGAAGAGCTGAATTGAAGCCACGGCGAATCCAATTATTATCCCGGCGGTAATAAGTACACCAAGAGTATTAGAGTCAACTTTTGACATCTGACTTGAAACGTTCCATATATTTCCGGTGTTGAATACCTGTTCATAAAGCTCCTGGGTAGTCGCCATTATTTTTTCCTGTTTCGAAAAAAGAATACCTGAATGATTGTATTAAAAGATGTGGAAAACATGCCTGTGCAGAGCGACATGAATCCCAGTACTGTGGTGAATGCGGCGATGGGCCTTGCTCCAAACAGATGAGCGACGGTTGCCGGAATAGCTGTTGTAAATACTACCACTGTAACAGCTAAAAAGATTGTCTGAATAAGTTTACCGTCGAGGCTGGATTCCGCCATTGCTGGCAGGTAATCCATGGTGTTTATAATTTGGATGCCTAATCCGGTAAAGGCAGGAAGAAGACCCGCAGCAAGAAGAAACAATCCCCATTTGGACAGAATATCTCTGGAAACAATCCCCATCGGTATGAGAACCGGTCCGGCAACAAGAGCAATTATCATGAATGCCGGTGAAAAAAGAATTATTACATAGAAAAGGATTATTAATAAATTGAGTGATACGGAAAAAAGGAAAACCTCAATAGAAGCCTTCAGCGAAGGAAAAAACAGTGGTGTTTGCGCATCGGATTGCCCGGAAATCGAGGCGATAAGGTAGTGAAAATCTGCCCTGAATATCTGCAGGCTTCCTCTGAATAAAAAGTCGGAGAGCGTACTTAACAGATTCAGAAGAATTTCGCTGAAAGTACCATAAAAGAGGAGTAAAAAACCAAGTACCACAGTTTTAGCAAACAGAGGGATATTTACCTCCAGAATCCCTCTGTTTCTACCCTCATCGGACCATAACACTTTTGAGTTAAGGAGCATTCCAATGCAGGTAGTTGCGAATGTCAGGATAATTCCAGCAGTGATCAGGCTGCCCATTACCCCGCTTTCTTTCATTCTCTCCCATATCGGCCCGTAGTTGAAAACTGTGTTTAAGCCGAACAGTTCACCTATCATTTCATCAGATGTCAATTTGTAATCAGATCCAGTTTAAAGGGAAGCGGGGTTTATGCAATTATTGTGCCTATATTAAAACACTGGTTTATCAGTCTGTTTAGATTATTGGGATGAATTATATTACAGGCGATTATCAAACAGATAAGGCTTTACTTATCTATTCGATAAGTTTATTTATTTTAAAGACCACTGGTTGATTACTCGAATAATTATTGTAAACAGGGGAGGATTTATGTCTGGTAAGAGATACTCCGATCAGGAAAAAAAGAAAGTCATCGACTTTGTTAAAAGATATGATGCTGAGAATGGCAGAGGCGGCATGAGTCAAGCATCTAAGAAGTTCAAAGTTGCCCCGTTAACACTTCGGGCCTGGCTTGACACAAACAATGGAAAAGCAAAAGCTGCAGTAAAAAAGGCTTCTAAAAAGGTACCTGAAGCCCGCACTGCGAAAAAGGAAACACCCGTTACTGGTATTAAGGAAAGTGTTTTAAAGCATGTCGAAAATATTGAGAGATACCAGGAGCAGATTTCCAAGCTGCAGGCGTTGATTGCGAGGGAGAAAGAGGAGATTCAGAGGAAACTTACTTAAATGTAAATGGGGTTACCTAAACCCCAATCATATATCTAAATCAATACTTAGATCTTTTTCTATCCTTTTTATATTCTCTTTTATCTTGTTATTTACAGTATCTCTATTCTTTTCCGGTATACCAAACTTCTTAGCCAAAGAGGGGAATTCTTTAAAACCCTCACAGATTTCTGAAACGATCTCTTTCCATGTTTTTACATTAAAGTTCCTTGCCATCTTTTCAAAATCTTTAACTGTGGCATTACTTCTGACTCCATTAAGGGACATTGCATGGTAGCCCTGTCTTCCAGTAGAGTAACTCATGTCATATGCAGGAGACAAAGACCACTCCCCTTTTTTGTTCATTACGAACGAGAAGTTTTTCAGGTGATCATCGCAGTTATATCCGATAAAATTGAAAACCATTCTCCTGTAAGCCTCAATAACCTGATTGTGATCTCTTGAAATCTCCTGTATAGTTCTTAACAAGTCACTGTAATCATGAGAGACCTCTCTGAAGTTCAGCCCATGCAGACCCGCATACGTGTGCACATGCAGCCTTTCGCCTTTTTCCAGAACATCGAATCTCTTGATTACAAAGAAAGCCTGATCTGATTTAGGGCCTGTTATGAGATAAGTATCAGGAATATTTATACCGCAATTTTTAGCAATTCTTGAATAGGTGTACTCAATCCTTTGGTAACGATCGCCATCTTTTCCAGGGGTTTTTATAATTACAGGAAAGAAATTTCCATCGGGTCTTCCAGTTGTATATCTCATTTTATCTAAGTTAATTATGTCAAGATCAACAAGGAATTTCGGCCTCATACCACCAGCGGATCCTCCGCTATGCAGCAGCTGCTCTGTAACCTCTTCACAATTACCTTCGATGATCCTTTGAGTAGCTTTTCTCAAATCAGCATGAGTGACAATCTGCTCTCCCAGTTCAAACTCATGAGATGGTTCATAACATAAAGCACCGATACCATATCTTCCAATGAATGCTAACCTGTCAATAGCAGTTGGATCATCTATGCCGATCTTTGAAAACTCCAGATCCTGTACTCTTCTCCCCCAATCATCTGGTAAACTGTCTGCAAATACACCGTGAAGGTCATAAAAATCGGGATTGCTTTGAGCTACATGGGAGATACTATCCACTTTCAGGTTAAAAGGAGAGATATTCAGTCCTGTGCTTATGAATGACTTATCATAATCAAAATGAAATTTACCTGTCTTTTCTGATAAGAACAGCGTTCCTGCATTATAGGATTGGTCATTATTAAAATGGATTTTTACATTGAGTTTTTTCATCGCACTGTCTTCTTATCTTCTGCTCTTTCAAGCTCATCTACTGACCACCAGCTCATATCCTCAAAGCATTTTACTATGCGCAGGTCCATATTGTAGACATGCAACAGCCTGAGAAGATTCTCAAAACTGATCTGGCCTTTCTGTTCAAAATGCCGCAAGGTGTTAAGATTCACTCCGGAACGGTTAGAAGCATCACTTTGCTTTAAACCAAGCGCTATTCGCCTTGTCTTAAGTACTACGCGGATTCGTTCTAAATATTCTTTTTCGAAGGATATCATACTAATAATATATTATGATTTATAACAAAATTCAAGCCATACAGATAATATATTATGAGTAAGGGAAACTAATTAATAACTCCCGCCCCCTCCCCGAATCTCCTCAACCTCGCTTCATCAATAGTCTCAAACTCCCCGCCATTGACCAGCTTATTGAGAGTTTCATCAATACCCTCATATTCCAAAGCCATCCTCTCCTGACGGCGAAGCAATAGTCTGGAATACCTGGTCTGCAGTTCCGAGTAGATCTGATGAAGCTGGGTCCTCTGAAGTGACACTTCGGCCCTTTTGTCAGCGATCAGAACACCATTATCGCATATATCGTTGTAAGTCGCATTCTCAGTCCTCAGTGAGGCCTCGATGAGCTCCATGGCGTGTTCCTGCTTACTGACTGAGGGATCTTCTGTAGAAACCCCGTGTGCCTGATCCGCTAGTTCCCGGATATTCAGGAGAGCATCAGAGGCAAAAGTGAGGGTCTGGAACGGGATCTGCCGGAACTCATGGACATTATCTTTCATTTCCAGATAGGCTATTAACCTCTCATCTGTGTTAGATAATTCGCTTTCGATTGCATAGGGCATGAACAGCCTGGAATACTTTTGCTTATGATAATCGCTTTGGAACCGTGAGGAAGCAAATGCACAAAAAGAATAAACCAGGTCCTTATCATTCTCCAGCTGCCGCTCCATTCTCCGGGACCATTTCCTGTCTATATCGATCATATCCGAAAACTCGAAATCCCTGAACACCTGCAGAGTGTTGTTCGACAATTTCTGCATTGATTTATAATAGTTCAGCAGCATTGGTTCTGTAGTTCTCCACTGGTTCACTTTATCATTACACCTGGACATTACATCCGACATTTTATTTGATATATGCGATACCCAGGTGAAAAAACTCCATTTGCAGGATTTATACTGGGTTACTGCTTCTTTTAATTTCGAGACTCCGAAGTTTTTAACATCTTTAAGATTCTTGAACTGCTTTACCTGATCGTACGTCTTCTTGACACTTTTAGCGGTATTATAGGCATCCATCGCCTTCGATGCTGTTTCAACAGAGTTTATGAGATCGTTTACCCTGGCGCTTGTTTTATCACCATCGTCGACAAGCGTGGGGTCATCTAAGGATGAATTCTCTGAATAGGAGGTATTCACCGCAAAGACGCAAAGAACGCAAAGGAATGAAAAACAGGGTCTGAAAGACATTTAAAATTCTCCTTTTCCATTTTTCATAATCTCTTTCCTGCTTCGAGCCCTTTGCGCCTTTGTGCTGAAATTCTTATCTCTTTTCATCCCGAATTTTCTGCACCTCCTCAGAAAACTCCTGTGCACATGCCACCAAAAGCGATTTCGCGACAATCCCCTGATCAAGCTGCCTTGCCTTCAAAAACAGATACCATGCTTCCGTTGTCACTGCAGAGTTCTGGATATCGTTTTCCTGCAACGTGAGAATCAGGTTGTTTCTGTCATTGTCCTTCCCTATTTCAGTCTGCAGCTTTACAGGGACATCTCCGCCATTACCCCCTGCAGCTCCCGCAACAGAGGCCAGCATTGCAGCCTGGTTCTGCTGATTCTGATTTCTGATATCGGCTCCGGCCAGGTTTTGACTTATAATGGTCCCACTCATCTGAGCAACCTTTTGATCCGGTTTTGGACTCCTGTCATAAAGAATTCTTGGGTCAGCCTGTGCCTGTTTCTGAGTATAAAAGAACTTCTGCTCAAACCATCGGTACGTCTTTACACTGGCATTAGCAATAGCCCTGGCCTGATCTCTCCCCAGAGTCATAATTTCATCACGATCAGCAATTAAATCCCTGTTACATCTCCCAATGGATGGCACATCGTAATAGATCAGTTGATCCGTTTGCTGAAAGACTCTGGTTTCCGTAAACTCTATGAAATCTATCAGATTGTCACCACGGTAATTTCCTATATCGTTGTAAATCTGCTCTATCCGTTTTGCGGCATTCTCTACTGACTGAAGCTGCCGTTGTGCTGACCAGGCGAAATCCGATATTGCCTGCATCTCTTTAAGGGTTGTTTTGGCTACCATCCGGACATTTGCATAAAACTGAAGGAAATTCTGCCATATTTTCTTGTCCATTTTCGGTAGCTGCTTATCTATCATGTCTTCCGCTCCTACATCGCTGGTAGGGGTTTGATAAGCCGCCGTAGATGAAGAAATCGATATGATAAGGAGCAAAGTTGGCCAGATAACGCTTCCTGCAGGCTTCATTTTATCTGCTTATCCCCTTCTCAACCAGCTTTCCACCGTGAGCCATAATAAACACATCCTGTTCAATAGCATTCTGTTTATAAGCCTCTATGGCCAGAATAAAAGCCATCGTATTGCACTTTAATATTTCTATGTCTCTCATGAGAGCCTCTTGTCTCAACAGAAGAAAATCAATCGCGTTAGCCATATTCTTTACATCCTCATTCCCGGCGATTTTCTTTCTGGTTTCTTTCGGTTTTATGCCCGATGGAGTTTGCGGAACAGGAACTTTATCCGGATCGCCAGAATCATACCTGTTAAGGTCTATTGCTGGATCAGATGTAAGGATATTCTCCTTCTTATTTGTGCTGATATTTCCCTTCTTTAACCTCTCATAAGATTCCACAAGGCTCATCGCATTATCCTGCATCTCTTTTATTTTCTGAGCAGCCAGTTGCACTTCTGTCAAATTAGCAGCTATCATTATGCTGGCCTCTTCCATTATGGTATCTATCTTCGTTGAATAAACCTGCCTGCTGAATGACAGGTCAAGCTCCTCAATCTGCCTCTGCAGTTCTTCCACCCTTCTTTGCGAATCAGCTTTTTTCTGAGGATCCGTTTCATTCATATAAATCTGTCTCTCACTGGCAAGCATAGCATCGAGGATCTCTCTGGTGGTCCTCTTGTATGTATCGAGTGTTTCGCTGAACTGATCAATTGCATTCCTGTAATCATCAGTTAAAAACAGATTCCGGGTTGAATTCTTTCTGGAATTCATAGAGAGCTTATAATCATCCAGACTCTGAATGCTCTTCATATATCTTTCAGATGCCCCCAGAGAATAGTATTCAAGCATATTAAAACTCTGAAGCAAATCACTTACATCATGCCGCAGAAGCATTTCACCCTGTTCCAGTGTCTGACTCCAGGTATCCATATTATATAAATTGATATCCCTGAGAGATTTGATAGTTCCATACATCTCATTTATCTGAGCGGTCATCATATTCCACTGCTGCTGAGTAGCTTTTACGCTCTTTAACAGCTTATTTGTTTCGCGGACAAAACCGGAAACCTGTAGATACACATTTACAGTATTTGTGACAAAGGCAATTTCAGTAAAATTCGGAAGGAACTTTCCAAGACCATTGAGAATTTTAGATTCACCGCAGAATCCGGCTGATACAGAGGACAGCAGAAGTAATGAAAATATCCTCTTTTTCATTGCGGCAGCTCTCCCTCTGCGTTCGCCAGTGCTTCCCAATAACCCTGATCCTTGAAAATCCCCGGTGGAGTCTGAAATCCGGAAATTATCGGGTAGAAATTATTCTCAGCAGCCTCTTTTGTCCATTGATAGGCGTTTCCTGCAGCATATTTCATGTGATTATTATATGTCACCCAGTCGTTTGCTTCCTGCTGCAGAATGAAAAGCCCCACTGCCGCGCTGCGGTTTCTCTCATTCATCACCATCAGCCTTTGATTTGTGATAGCATTGTGTGTTGCTTTGGTAATATTAGAGAGGTAGGCTTTGTTTGCAGTGCTGTTTGATGCACCCTGTGTGACCTGGTTAAGAGCAGTCACAGAATTTTCAAGGAACCTGGTGGTTGCTTCACCTGACTGTGCTGTTGCCTGCATGAGCTCGGCAGTAGCATAAAGAATAACAGGGTTGAATGGTCCGTAATTTCCCCGCGTGAGCCTGTCAGACTGAAACGCGAGGGCATCCAGACTCGCATTAAAACTGGCCAGAGAGCTTTGTAAACAGTAAAGACTTATGTCTATGTCGTAAAGGTAGCTTCCAGGAAGCAGTTTCGTAATGTTAGTCAGTCGGATTTTTCTGAAATCCATATTTTTATAGTAGTCAAACAAGTTAAGTGCTGAGGTCCTTAATCCATCCCATGCAGCACTGATTGAATTGTAAGTATCCCTGCAGTCTGCTATTATATCCATCGTTTCACGCCAGAACACATATCCTTTGTACATGTCTTTGGCTATTTCGAAGCTCTTTCGGAGAACCACATAATTCTCCAGCCGCTTTGAGGCCTCATAGGCCACTGTAGCTGCATATCCAGCCTGATCATTGCGTTCAGATATCTTATGTACAGTCTTTGTTGCCAGATTGAAAAGTTCCGATACTGCAATTTTCCTTGCTATCTCCCACATCGCTTCGCCCTTATCAATACCTGCCTCTGGTGAACGGTCCCCCGGATCTGTCTGGTCTGTCCTGTAATCTTTACTGTTCTTTGAATACCCCGTAGCAGGATCATTAAATGGTGTTTTACCTCCAATATTCATCTTTCCGTTTACCTTACCACCATTCCATTCAAAGTTTGACGGCATAACCTTTTCATCTTCACCTTTCCAGAGGGCAGAAGTGAATGCCAGTGTTCCTACAGAGAATTTTCTATCATATTTGTCTATATAAACAAGATCGTACTTCCACTGTACATACCAGTCTTTCTTTTCCCATGCCTGTTCTGCAGGGATATCCCCCCCTATCCAGGGATCTTTATATCTCTGGTAGTCTGGTTTATCCTTTTTACTGCCCTCTCTTGTATCATTCTCTCTTGTAATCATTCTGAAAGGACCTCTTCCCTGTGCAGCCCAGTTATCATAAACCGCAAATTGTCTGTAGGTTTCAAATGGCCTGTAATTAGCAAATGGATTTGCCACATACCAGGCACTGTCAAGCAGCTCCGGTTTTGTGATATTGACTTCAACATCACCACCGTGAGACCACACTTTCCTGTAATTTTTCCCTTCTTTTATATATCCCCAGGTGGTTTCCCGCCCTTTACCTGTGATGAAATAATCATAAACACTTCGAAGTTCATTTAGAGACTGCTTGAACTTACTGCTGACATCCTTTCCTCTTTTAAAATACCCGGTATGACCGATAGACCAGTCCCAATATCTCTGATACAAATAGAAGTTCGCATCAGGAGCAAACGGGTCGTAAATCTCCACTTCTTTTCCGTTCAGTAACTGACACTTCTTGTTATAGATAGCCGGTTCGGCAGGCTGGTTCTCTGTCTCGATTATCTGAGGGGAAGTAGAGCGGTCCATGCCGTAAACAGTCGGGTCATACTGCTGATTCATTGCCTGAACACCCAGATAATCTTTATAATCCTGATATTTTTTGGAATCTACTGTCTCATGTGATCCACTTAATTTGCTTTGGATACATTGACAGTATAGATCCCAGTACCACTCCATGTCCGCACAATCTGTCATTCCGGGACCATTTGTATTATCTGTATTATCCGGGGCATTGGGAGGGAATTCATCTGTGTTTTCTATCTTTAATACATACGCTGAATCAGGCTGTGCAAACTCTTTGTGCATTTCAGACCAGGCTTTGAATGGTCTCCAGGCCAGTAAAGGAAAGTATTTTTTCTTGTCTGATAGTATCTCCTCTTCCGAAAGCACCATTTTCCCATACCGCATCTCAGGCTGTATCTGCAATACCGTTATGTCGGGATATTTCTGGTTTGTTTCATTGTCCGGAAGCAGTGTCTTTTCGGTAAAATAGATCCTTTGATCTTTTCTGAACCCGTACTCCCGGGCCTTTGCATCATCATGCCAGACACCGTACATTGCATACGCCCAGCTCTTTGTTCCATAAGAGACCAGTATGGCAGGATGATAATTACCTGTTCCGGGTGCTCCTGAGCTTACCGTTGTCTCTCCCTGAACAAAAAAGATTGATTCATATCTCACTCCGCACTTTGTCAATATTTCACCATAGGTTTTTAGATATTCCGCGGCTCTCAGTCCGGCATACTCATTCTTTTCAACTGCTCCAACCTTTACTCTTACTTGACTTACAGGGATTATTTTGAAACCGGCGGTGGAAAATTGTGACTGGGTCCTGATAGCATTCTGCAAAAACGCAACCGTATCATCATCTACCCTGTGATAGAGCCCGTCCCCCTCTGTTGTAGAGAAATATGGCTTTAAGGTTATCGCTTTACTAAACGGGTACAGAATGACCAGATAATAGCCGCCTAATTGAATCGGGTCCGGATTCAGTGTTTCATAACGGGTTGCATTTCTGCTATCGTAGTACCTGTATTTTTTCCCCTTAGAAACTCCAGAAAAACCAAGCATCGATGAGAGTGTTAAACGCTCTCCGGCGATGTTTCGGTCAGGGATATTTCCTATAGCTCTGGTTATTTCATTTCTATTGCCCATAACTGGACTGTAAAGGGGTGACATACCCCCAATCCCCTCACTTGTCCCGTTATCATTGCTCAGATAAATATCTGATGGACCGGGAATCCACTCAATCCTTGTCAGACCATTCCACGGCTTTTCATCAGCACAGGGTGCTTTGAATATGATCGAAGCTAATAAAATAAGGAGAGAAAGCCTTCTCATGATTTATTCTCTCACGGTCACTTGCATTCCGCACTCGGTTACACCAGCATGAGGTTTAACCATGGAAATGCAGTATTCCCCTGAATCTTCCATTTGGACATTGGGTTTGATAAAGCATATCGAATCATCCCCCTGCCTTACAAACTCATTCCCGACTTTTACCCCATCTCTGTACCACTGGCATTTATAAGCAGTATTCAGAGATTCCACTTTTACATACAAATGTAAAGTATCCCCTGCCCGGAGATCCTGTGGATAAAAGGTCCCTTTCACAGCTTCAACTTCCTGATTATCTACAACAAGCACTCTGTCGATAGTATCTTTCCATATTCCTCTGCTGAACATTCTTATAATCGTAAAATGCTTCGCGTTATCATCTCCCAGATTACCACCTATCAATGTAATTGTGTCTTCGAGTTTCTCTTTCCTGAATCCGGGTGACACATATACTGATCCATTTCCATAGATTATCGAATCTGTTGTGAACAGCGAATCGATTCCAGATATGTTATCGATGATAATTTTCCATACAAACAGCTCTGTCATATATGCGGTATCTTTTCTAATTACCTCAATTTTGGGCCATTCTATATCTGAAATATCCTCCGATGGATCGGATGTTAACGGGTTCTGGCCTTTACAGCTAATCACTAACAGATTTATCATCGAGACTGTAAAGAGAAGGAAAAAAGCCTGTTTCATATTCATTTTCCTCCATTTGTATGGTGGTTGTTTGTTCTTACCTGCTGAAAAACTCTTTTTTTGCGGCCCTCATCACTTCCGGAGTTACATAATTGACACCCAGTTCATTCTGGTATTTCCGCAATATTGCCTTATCCTGAGCATCAGTTGTAGCAACCATGGCAAACTCTTTAGAAGGATACAGCCGCAGTTTACCGCAAAAGAAAGGTGTCAGCAAATAGAATTCCTGTTTACTCCTCTGAGTCATAATTTGATCAATATCAAAATCGCTCAATGTTTTTCTTCCTCCCTGCGCTGTAGCAACTGCATATTTCAAGGGTTCCGGATCGTGCTTCGAGCCTACGAAATAATAGTACGAAGTACACTGAATCAGTGCACCGCCTATCGGGGAGTCCAGAATATCAGCAAACCTCTGGCTTATGATTGTTATCTGACCGTTAAGCTTTCTGATAGTGCGGGCAAGTTCCTCCATGAATGCTCCAACATTTGATCCGCCCTTTAAATCCGCCCAGGCCTCATCTACAAAGACAAATTTCCTCCTGTTACTCCTCTGATCACCAATTACATTATTCGCAATCATCTCAAGGAGTGCCGGAACCAGTACATCTTTGAGCTTTGGGTGTGAAGAGATCCCCTGCAGATCAAAACAGACAATATCCTTGTTCTTTATCTGCTTTGTCACTTTAAAAAACCTCGCATACGGGCCCTCCTCACTGCCCTCTCCAATGAAATAAAACAGCTCTTTGTAGAGGTCCCGGCCGGCAGCCAGCAGTTTTTTATTGTCTTTTAGATACTTTTGAGCAAATTCATTCAGATTGCAGGTATTCTCAACATTGTTTCTCTTATCTGTATAGTACTGGCGAATAAGCGTAAAAAGTTCTGCTTTCACCACCCCGGATATCTCGTTTTTACCGCCTTCACAGACCATTCTCTCAAGTGTGGCAAGCAGTGCGATTGATTTCAGCGGATCTGGTTTGCCAGACATATCCGGCACAGTCAGCTCTTTTCCATCTTCGTCCCTTTCTATTCTTACGAAAAATGGTCCATCAAACGGATTTACAGAAAAGTCCGCCTCACTTGAGAAGTTGAGCTCCAGATATGTACCCTGATTATTCATCACAAAGGACCTGTATGAGCCGCTTTCAGCTCCTCCCCTGTCAATAATTGCTATTTGAGGATTATACACCATATATTGCCAGAGAATATCCTGTGCAAGGAATGATTTTCCTGATCCAGGCCCCCCTATAATAAGCGCATTCCAGACATCTGCCCTCTTATCAAAGGGATCAATTCTTGTAAGTGAATCAACACTGTTATGATAGTAGATGAAGTTTTTTGATCCTGGATGAGAAAAGCAGAACCGGGGCATGTCAATGGGCATGAAATCAGCCACGTTGAAGCTTGGGATCATGCTTTTAATCGGGTTTATACTCTCATTCCCGGGAAATAAGCTGAAAAAGGCTGCCTTTATGTTGTATTTGTCTCTCTTCAGCTTATAGGCACTGCTTACCGCATTATCGAATGTCCTGATAGTATCATTCAATTCCTGCAGGCTGTCATCCCACAGATGAACATGAAAGTGCTGCTCCAGAAAGCGGTGATTTGAGTTTTTGACGAGCTCGATTGCCTGTTCAATAAGCTCACGCAGAATATCCGGATTGATCCCTTCCGGTGTTTTCATCAGAAATTCAGGTAGAGGAAGAACCTTTGTCAAACTACGGACACTGCTGATCATTCCTTTTCTTACGTTTGCTTTTGAAATGCCTGTCTGTTTAGGGATAAAGTTAATGGAATGCTGTATGATAAACGGAATATTCTTTAAATCCCGATGATTAAAAATCTGATTCAGTCCGGCATGCGACTTTTCAGGCAGTTTACTTTTCCTATCGATGCTCCTTTGAGATAGAACCGCATGATATTTACCGCCATAATACACATACCCAGGCGCTTTCGTGTTCAGAATACCACCGTGCGTGCAGTTAAAATCTCCCTTGAAAATGCTGGATAATCCGCTATAGTGGTCCACAAAATCATGATTACACAACAGGGAAATAAACTGAAGAATTTGACTCGATGTCAATCTGTATATCGTTCCGTCCATCCCATTTATAATTGTTTTTGTAACATCATTGAGCTTTTCCAGTGTTTTCTTGAAAGATGAAGCAGCTTTCTGAACCTCATTTACTGTTGCAGCGGAATTTGTGAACACTTTATCTACCAGTCCGAATTCCGTTTTTTCTTCTTCTATGGGAAGGGTTATGCTCATGTAGTTTTGATGCAGAAAGGAGGTGATACCGCTTAAATGTTCAACGCGTACTGATTCTATAAAATTGACGACCTCGTCTTTATGCTTTCCCACAACCGGAATATTGGGTTTGTGAAAAGTTTTAACATAGTATACAGATACCACAGCATCTGACGGCATTTCACAGAGAGATTTCATAAGCCGGTCATGGCAGAACCGCATTGACTGGAGATCGTTAATTGAAGATATATGCATTTCCAGAACAGCTGTCAGGCGGTCCGGTCTGGTAGAAACAATGCAATCATTAGTGATGGCTCTATATGGAACAGCACATGAAATATCTTTGTAGACATTTACCGCGGGAAGAATACTCATAGACACATCACCTTTAAGAGCAGCATCAGGCAGTTCTTTTTGTATGTTTTATTCCAATGCTCTCCATAGATTGAGTTCCCGGGAAACAGGGAGATGTACTGTGCTCTGGCACTGTTTGAATGACAGTATAAAACTATTCCCTGTTTATAAAGTGTTTCCTCAAATTCATTGAATTTCTTACTTAGGTCAGGTAATGACTTTTCAGAGAGGCAGAAAGACACATTAATGAAGAAGACCCCAGAGGCAATATCATTCACTATTTTTGAAATATCTAATCTCATTGTGTCAACGTTGATATCTCTCTTTTCCGAGTCCTCCGGGCAAATTGCTGCCAGAATTTCTCTATTCAGATCGATTGTCTTCTCAATCCCGGCTTGCTGGTCTTTCGATGGTTTTACAATAGTGGCAATCTCAAAGAATTCATGGCCTTTCAGGATCTCATTGCAGACAGGAACTGAATCGAGGTTATTGATAGAAAAGATGCAGGAATGCCTGGATTTGCCTGTCAAAATTGCAGAAATATTACTTCTAACAGGATATTTTGTGCATGGAAAATTGTCATCTATCTCAAAATCACAGAGATAATTGTAAACATCATTATCAGTCATTCCAGCACCCGGTGAATCACTGGGAATAGCTTTTCTACCCGCCTCAATTCTCTTTCTGGTGATTTTTTCGTTCTCCTCTCCAAAAATTCTATGTGAGCCAAAGAAGTAACTAAAAAACCTTTTACCGCTCAGATCGATATGCCCATAGTCTATTCCAATTCTTATACAGAAATAGAACCTGCTTTCACCTTTATTAATTCGATAAAACTGCAGTGAGGAATTCTCCGGCAGGTTTTCTAACATGACTCCAACTTCTTGCATTGAAAACTCATGCATCCTGAATGTCTGAAAGATACTCCCGTCACTGTGCAGATAGAATTCCGGTTCGGTTTCAAGCTTGCCCACTATGGGGAAAAGGTGATGAGAGGGAATATTGCCGATATCCGGCACACTCGAATCAGGCAGGTCATCAAGGACAACCAGTTTATTCTGCGCTGATTTTGAATCCCTCATCTTTTCCATCATCTCTTTTATCCAGCGGCATTGGTTTGTCAAATGACCCGTACACAATGTCAGGCATCTTTGCCGACCGGATCAAAACGCTGATAATGTTCTCTTCCAGTTTTGACAAAAAGAGAACGTATACCAGTGTAAGAATTATCTGAGCAAGTAAAAATAACCAGAACAGTTTCCCAGTAAAGCTTAAATAGGTAACAAAAATTACCAGTGATGCTGCCCATTCAGGAACACTGAGCAGCACCCGGGTATTACCGGCCACTACTGGAACAACGAGCTTTGGTTCTGTTTCTTCAGGTAGTGACATTTACATTCTGTCCGAAGATTGCATTAAATACAGTCGGAAATACATTGAGAATAATAAGGAACACCGCGATTCCAATAATCTGCCACCAGTACCTGGACTTATCCCCTTCCCCAATCAGTGCATGGTAAAACGGCCAGATCGTATAGAGCAGTAGTCCTACTGTCAAGGTGACCCGGACATAGCCGAAGATTGTAGATACTGAGGCGTTCAGGCTCCCGGTAAATGTTGTCAAGCCGGATGATTGTGCAAGCACAATACTTGGGACCAACACCAGGACCATGCACGTAATTATTTTCGAAATAGAATTTGTATATCTCTTTTCTACCAACATCAAAACCTCCTATTATTGTTAGACAATACTTAATTCGCAAAACCATCATATTGGCTCTCTGTGCTTTTCGGGTGATCTATAATCAAAAATTGTTTGGGGCGAACGGTAGTGAGCACCCTGGAAATACAGCCTGTTAGTGGATCCGCCCCGGTCACTGGCGATGAGTACTTTCGCCGGTCTTATTTCCCGGGGCCATTGTTCGAGTCATCGAGTTTATGGCCCCTCCCCGGCGGAAGTACGAATGTAACGCCAGTGCGGGGCTCACAGGCATTTTTGCCTACTTTTGTTGCCTAGACAAAAGTAGGTCGCCGAAGGCATCAGGTCTCAAAAAGTGACATCGGTTCTATCATAGCGATAGTAGCACAGAAAACTATAAAAAAACGCCCGAAAATGTCTGAAGTACCTCTACAATGTCAAAGAGCTTATCTATCTACACGGTTTAAAGGTCCGGATAAACCCATAGCCTGAAAAGGTTTTCTGCTGCCGGAACCGGTTTTTTTAACCCTTCTCCCGTGAAAAAATCCACTAATTACCCGGGCAACTACACAGATTCTGCATGTATAAAGAGTCTCTCTTTTCGTCAGATCGCCACTTTGTTACTGATACCTCTTTCATTTACGACGTTTTCTATCCCGATCTCAATCAGCTTACGTATCACCGTTGATTGAGAAAATTCCCTTTCAGTGCAGATCTTCTGTATGGCATCATGAGTACACCTTTTCACATAGGTCTTCAGGGGGTAGTCATATTTGTTCTCTTCTTCTTTTGCCGGTCTGCCCATATATCCTCTTATTTTGTAAAGTCGAATTTGACATTGAATTCTTTATCCAGAATGAGCCTGGCTGTAAATTCTTCTTTCCTCTCTTTGCTCTTAAATCCACTTATTGCTTCAGTAGCTCCCCTGGTTATAAGCTTTATCAATTGAGTCTCACTCAGTTTTTTAAGACCGATCTCCCTTGAGACCTTAAAAGAACACCCCTGGCGATCTGAGCAGGCGGCACCCCATTCAAAAAACCGGATATTTCCTTTGGAGCATTTTGGACAGACGGTATTATCAAACTGGAATGTTACCTTCTTCTTTCCATTTTCATCGCGGATTACAAGTCTTGCCTCAAAAGAATTTCCTGCACCCTTACTCTTAAACCCCTTTATCAATCCAGTCTCGCCGGTGGTTAACAGCTTTTCTAATTCCTTCTCCGGTATTGTTTTTCCAGCAATTATAAATCCTGCTGAGAAGCTGCAAGCATCACAGGCATAACCCCATTTCTTCTTCACAATCAATTTTCCGCACTGAGGACATTCATATTCTGTATTTGCACTTGCAGAGAGATCGATTTTCCCTTTCCTCTCTATTGCTTCATTTACGATTCTCTTGACATAATCACGTAAATCTCTCTTGTAAGAATCTTCAGAAAGGGATCCGCGCTCCACTAATTTGAGTTTCATCTCCCAATCAGCAGTCAATTCAGGAGTTTTTAAATCAGGAGAAATCACTTCTATCAATTTGCGGCCTTTTTCTGTTGAGACAAAGAAGCCGCTCTGCTCACAGATATATTGATACTTAAGAAGTTGAGGCGGATATAAGGCTTGTGTGGCAGGAGTACCAATCCCCTTAATTTCCGAAAGAACTTTCCTGGCACTTTCACTTTCCAGTGTCCTGCCGCAATTCTGCATTGCGGTTATCAGCGATGCCGGCGTGTAATGCTTTGGCTTAGTTCTCCTGGCCTGTGAAACGGCAAGCGCTTCAATCCTGCCATCGGTTTTCCTTAAATCCGCCTCTTCTATTTTCTTACTGCTGCTCTGTATCTCCTCATCTATTTCTTCATTCTGGTATAAACTCCTGAAACCAGAGTCAATATCCTGATTTACTGTTGCCTTGAACTTTTTACCTGTCCCCTCACCTATTTCAATCTCATACTGCTGGTATCGCCTTGGAATCATAAATGCACAAACAAACCTGCTCCGGACCAGTTCATACAGTTTTGATTCATCCTGGGACATGGATGCCTTTTCACCAGTTACCACCAGTGCAGTATGTGGTGATTCAGTATCCTTTACGCAGGCAGGCTTTTCCCCTGCCGGTCTTAAGAGCAATTTCTCTTCTGAAGTAGCGATTCGCCTTACCAATTGATGGTATTCCGCAAGATCACTCTCCGGCAGGTAAGGTATAACGGTCTGAAAATTTAATACAGAAAAAAAGCTGATTATAAGTGGTTTCCTCTGGTATTTTTAAACAAACCAAGGAGCCATCATGAGTCCCAAGACACGCAGAGAGCGTCGTAATCACGATGA
>JAAYYB010000323.1 GCA_012515615.1 Fibrobacter sp. | reverse complement strand
CCATATCAGTTTAAGCTCTTGCAGCAAGTTTTCAATCAAATCAGGAAACATGGAGCTAGCGGTAAGCATTTATCAGAAGGCGAGCGTTCCATGCTTTCAGCTTTTCAGGATGCTGCCAAGAAATTTACTAACGAGGAACAGGGAGTATTAATACCATTTTATGCTTTTTATGACTCAGTCCATGAGTTTCTGGACGGGAGCATACAGCGGGTAATTACAAGAGCTATTGATGGAGCCAATAAAGGGGACGGTCTGGAACCATTTGATGTTGACGTCTTAAAGCTGCTTTTTCTTATAAGATACACAGGAGATATCCCTGCCAATGTTGATAATATAGCTACTCTCATGGTTTCAAGTATCAACGTAGATAAACTTGGTTTGAAAACATTAATTAAGGATTCTCTCCATAGATTGATTTCGCAGAATTACGTTCAAAAGAATGCAGATGATTACAGGTTTTTAACTGATGATGAACAGGATATAAACCGGGAGATAGAAAACACAGTACTTGACGAGATCCTGGTGGTTGAAGCGATCGGCAAATATATTTTTGGCGATATCTACGAAGATCAGAAATATAAATACAATAACCGCTATAATTTTGCTTTTAACAGCAAGATAGATGAAAAGGGCATCGGCAATCAAACAGCAAAAATCGGTATACGCTTTCTTACCAAAGCTTCTGATGATTATGATGCTGATGAGGCAGCTCTCAAAATGGCATCGGCGGACAAAAATGATCTGATCATACGCTTAGATGGCAATAGTGAATATTTTGAAGAAATGAAACAGGCTTTAAAGATTGAACGTTTCGATAAGACCAAGAAGGCAGATAAGATGCCGGATGCCTACAACAGAATCATTATTGAAAAACAGGAAGAAGCACAAGTAAGAAGAAACCGGGCCAAGAAAATGCTGGAAGAAGAGGTAACGAAGGCCAGATACTATGTGAATGGTGAACGTTTTGAAAGCCATGGATCAAATGCCAAAGAACGCATAAACAATGCCATGAAAGTACTGGTGGAAGGCGTTTACAATAGATTACCCTATATCGTAGAATTCCTGGAAAATGATGATGATATCCGCAAGATATTACAGGCCAAAGATGAGCAGTTGACTCTGGATGGGAGCAGTTCAGATCAGAATTACCTGGCTACTCAGGAAATAATTAGTTTTATTGAGCTGCAGAATGCCAGACACTTACAGATCACCATGAAGAATATACTGGATAAATTTGAAACAGAGCCATACGGCTGGAGAGAGATAGATATCGCAGGCCTGGTGGCCGGATTATTCAAGAAACAACAAATTCGCCTGTTATATAAGGGCAGTTATCTGGAGTCTACGGAAAAAGCACTGGTTTCTTATTTGCGTAAGAAAACAGAAATTGAAAATCTGGTTGTCAAAAAGCGGGTTGGCATAGATCCGCAATTGATAAAAGTTGCCAGGGACATATGTAAAGAATTATTTGATACCATCGATGTCCCTGCTGATGAAGATGGAATAGTTAAGAAATTGCTGGAGAAGATGCAGGAGAAAAGCTTGTTTATTCATGAAGAATATCTCAGCCAGTACAAAGGAAAAAACTATCCCGGGAAAGAGATTATTGAAAAAGGTCTGAGCATTTTCAAAGAATTAGAAAAATGCAAGGCTGACAACCTTACCTTGCTGACAAAACTTAAGGAAGAACAGAAGGCTTTGCTGGATTGGGATGAAGAAATGCTGTCTGTGCAAGCCTTCTTTAAAAACCAGAGACCTATTTTTGATAAGGGATTGGAAATAATTGCGAAGATTGATGACAACAGTTCTTACTTGCAGGTTAAAGAATTTATAGATAAAACAACGCAATTAAGAGAAATTACCGATGACCCTGCTCCTTTTAACAGAATCATAGAGATGCCGGATCTGACTTCCTGGCTTAAAGAACGTTTTGAAACACTGCTGGCGGAAAAGAAAAACAGCAGTGAAGCAAAAATAGTGAATGATCAGATTGCTTTACAATTATCATTAAATCAATATAATCTCAGCGATCAGCGGAGAATTGATTATAAAAAAGAAATTGATGACTGGTATGAATCAAAGATTGAGGATCTTCACATCAGTGATAACTTTATAAAGCTGGATGCAGCCATCACTCAAAGCACAACCTTCCGGGAAAAAATAATGGAGGAGATTAAAAAAGAAATTCGGCCGACTGGCGGAGGAAGGGTAAGAGAAAACTTCTGCCATCAGCTTAATTTCAATGATTTCAAAGTCGATGAATTTGATGAACTGCGTACTGCTGAGGATGTAGAAAAATATATGAATAAACTTTCAACTAAACTTAAAGGGATTATTAATGAGAACAAAATTATTCGATTTCAATAATGGAGGATTATATCGTAAATGAACAAAAGTGCTTTAAAGAGTTTTGCTGTCAATGCCCGCAATGAACTATTGGAAAAGGTTCAACAGAAAGCTTTTGAAATAGGTATTACCGAAGACAAAATAAAAAAAGCCCAGATCCAAAGCAGTGATACGCTTTACATAAACGGGAAAGCACTGGACATAGAACAGATAAAGCAAAGAGATAAGCTTATAACAAAGATTAATCAAAAAGGATATCTCCAAGTGATGGAGGAAGTTGCCTATACATGGTTTAACCGCTTCTGTGCCCTGCGGTTCATGGAAATCAATAATTACCTGCCGGGAGGGATCAGGGCTTTGTCATCGACTCTGCCTGGAAGCATAGAACCGGATATCATGCGGGAAGCATTGAATCTGGAGTTCAATTTTGCCGGTGAAAAAGAAAAAAATCTCTACCGGGAAAAAGTAATAGAACTCAAAGATATGAATGATCAGAACGGATTATTTAAGTATCTTATCATCAATCAATGCCACAGCTTACATATCATCCTGCCCTTTCTATTTGAAAAGATTGAAGATTTTGCAGAAATTCTATTCCCGGATAATCTCCTGCAGGAAACCTCCTTTTTGCGAACTATGGTCAACCCGGATATTATCCCGGAAGAAGACTGGCAGGTCGTTGAAATCATCGGTTGGCTTTATCAGTATTATATCGCAGAGAAAAAAGATCAGGTATTTGCAAACCTAAAGAAGAATATAAAAATCAGCAAGGAGAATATTCCAGCTGCTACCCAGCTTTTTACGCCACACTGGATCGTACGCTACCTGGTGGAAAATTCTTTAGGCAGACTATGGATGCTCAATCATCCCGAGTCTAAATTGATTGAACAGATGGATTATTACATCAAACCAGAACAGGAAGAAAGTGACTTTTTACGGATCAAATCACCTGAAGAGATCAAGATCTGTGATCCGGCCTGTGGCTCCGGGCATATGCTGGTCTATGCCTTTGATCTGCTCTATGCCATCTATGAAGAAACAGGTTATCAGCCCCGGGATATACCGGCTAAAATATTGACCCATAATTTGTTTGGCATCGAAATAGATAAGCGGGCTGGTGAACTGGCTGCTTTTGCGCTGGTGATGAAAGCCCGCCAAAAATACCGGCGCTTTTTTGAAAAAGCAGTACAGCCCAACATCTGCGTTTTAGAGAACATTCGTTTCGAAACCGATGAACTGAAGAATTACCAGAATGAGGTTGGAAATGATTTATTCACCGCAAGCTTGTTCCCGGCACTTAATCTTTTTGAAGAAGCTGATAATTTCGGATCATTGATCAACCCGGTGATAACCAGTGTT
>JAAYYB010000398.1 GCA_012515615.1 Fibrobacter sp. | reverse complement strand
GCCAAGCTGGGGGTTAAAAGGCGGACCGAAGCCATCTCCAAAGCAAGGAAATATGGCTTGATGGGCTAACAAAATGGAGTTAACCTATTCGGGGTAACCCGATTTCTTTCTACTGCCGTTGTATTTTTCATGCTGCAAAGAAGGCTTGAGTTCCCGGCAAACTCCCATGCTTTCTCTCTGTCCAAGCCCAGCTTCATCAGATTCTGAAATCTGGTGCGGACTTTCTTCCATTGTTTCCAGATACACATTCGTAGTCGTCTACGCGTCCATTCATCCAGTGATTGAGCGAGGGACTTCATATCAGCTATTCAGATATGCGGATGATACGGCGGTGCACTGCAGGACAGAGCAGGAAGCAAGGCAACTGCTTGCAGATATTGATGCGAGGTTAAAAGATGCAAATTGGAATTACATCCTACAAAAACAAAGATTGTATATTGCCAAGACAAGGATAGACAGAAGGAATATCCTAATGTTGAGTTTGATTTTCTTGGGTATACCTTTCGGAAAGTGTGCATAAAAGACCGAACAGGCAGACTGCAAATGAATTTTATAGCATCAGTAAGTAAGAAGGCTGAACAGACGCTAAAGGATAAGGTGAAAACCTTGGAGATTCACAAGAGAACAGGCAGTAAGATTGATATGATAGCCGAAGTACTAAATCCCATCCTGCGAGGATGGATGAATTATTTTGGTAAGTTCAATCGCTCAGCGATGAAACGTGCGATAGACTGTGTGCAAATGCGCGTCATAAGGTGGGCGATGTGTAAGTACAGGAAATTTCGTGGAAACCGTCGAAGAGCCGAAGAATGGCTGGGCCAAGTTAGAAAAAGAGAACCCAACATGTTTGCACATTGGGCTCTCTAGGGAAATTTTATTATGAGTGGATGATAGGAGCCGTATGAACCGAGAGGTTCACGTACGGATCTGTGAGAGCATAGAGGTTAAATTCCTCTGTGCTACTCGACTGAGAGGTCGGCGGATAAAATAATTATCCGCCTCCTACTCGAATTTATCTCTAACTAAGTCAGTAAGAACTGTCTGCGTGACTCATTTATCCTTGTTGCGGATTTCCACCCTGCGGATTTTGCCGCTGATGGTTTTCGGAAGTTCTGTGACGAATTCAATCACTCTGGGGTATTTATACGGCGCAGTAACGTTTTTCACATGCTCCTGCAGAATTTTAACCATTTCATCCGAAGCGGTGTAACCCTTTGCAAGCACAACGGTAGCTTTGACGATCTGGCCGCGGATTTCATCCGGAACGGCGGTTATCGCGCATTCCATCACGGCGGGATGCTCCATCAGAGCGCTTTCCACCTCGAAGGGCCCAATGCGGTAGCCCGAGCTTTTGATCACATCATCGGCGCGGCCAACGAACCAGAAATACCCATCCTCATCCTGCCAGGCCATATCACCAGTGTAATAAATGCCATCGTGCCATACCGAACGGGTCAGTTCATCATCCCTGTAGTACCCATCAAACAGTCCTACCGGCCGCTTTTTGTCGGTGCGTAGAACAATCTGGCCTTCTTCACCGGTTTCACACTCATTCCCGTCAAAATCCAACAGAACGATATCATACCCGGCCACCGGACGGCCCATGGATCCCGGCTTTGGATTCATCCAGGGCAGGGTAGCCATAGCAACGGTCATTTCTGTCTGGCCATAGCCTTCCATTAGCTTTAAGCCCGTGGCTTCGTAAAATTGCCTGTACACCTCGGGGTTCAGCGGCTCACCCGCTACAACACAATATTTCAGGCTTTTAAAATGAAAGGACTTTAAATCAGCTTTGATAAAAAACCTGTAGATGGTCGGCGGAGCACAGAAGGTGGTGATGTCGTATTTTTCTATCATCTTCAGTAAATCTGTCGGATCAAATTTGTGGTTGTAATCAAAAGCAAAAACGGCTGTTCCGCTAATCCACTGGCCGTATAGTTTACCCCAAACGGATTTTGCCCAGCCGGTATCAGAAACCGTGAAATGAAGCCCGTTGTCCTGAACGTTCTGCCAGTAT
>JAAYYB010000322.1 GCA_012515615.1 Fibrobacter sp. | reverse complement strand
GTGACCCCCGAGGGAGCATTTAACAAGTTAAGTCACTCTTTCACCTCAGAGATGACTCAGTGACCCCCGAGGGAAGCCTTTTAACAAGATAAGTCACTCTTTCACCTCAGAGATGACTCATTAATTTAAGGGGTAAGTTTCAAAACATCTTTAAATTTGACATTATAAAACCAATCGCAACACAAAGAGAAACAATGTCTTAAGGCTAAATCTAATCTGTTTGAGTGGATAGGGGTTGATTAAGAAAAGGTAAATACTCTACCGCCCTTCCGTTGCGATCAATCGGCGAATCACAGGGAATTCGCCTCTTTCGGGCGCCTGGCGCGCGAATTCTCGCTCGGCATACCTTGAAAACTGAATATTTAGAGGTACCCTGAAGAGCAAAATGGATCAATGTTCAAATTTCACAATTGAGCTCAGAACCCAAAATTGGAATTACTTTAATCTGGAATCTGTTGAGCGCTGAATCGCTTTAAGGTTTTATCATAATCTGAAAGTCATCGGGTGTACGAGATGTAAGGCATAGATAACAAAGTAATTAAACTATCTAAGTTCATTCAAAGGTTTCAAGGTAGCATCCTGGTGCGGCGGGTTTAGATGAACGAAACTTATTACATCACTTAAGATATTCTTTCTCCTGTATAATTACCTATGCAAAGCGACTCTGGAAAACTGAGGAGTTTAAATAGAAACTCTGAGGTGATTGAGGCGGGTTTGAAGTATTATATTTACATTCAAATCCATCACCTGCTTTCGACCTCAAAGAAGGATTGATCTTGTGAGAAAAAACTCAAAACTGCACAATTTCATCAACACCGCATTCTTCACTATCAACGATGAACTGCATTATCGCAGCTTCTATGTGCTTACTCTGATCTCGGTGCTCTTTGTTTTTATGCTTCGCGGATGTTTCAGCAGTGATATGTTTGTAAATGGTGAGCGTGTGGATTCACTGACAGTAGGATGGCACGCATCGATCTTTGCCTTTCATGCTATCTCCGCTGCCGGGGTTCTTATCGCGGTGCTCCTTTCGATGAGGCTGTTCAGGCGCGACCGGGAAAACGGGATGGCTGCAGCGATTCTCTCAAAACCGGTGAGCAGGGTCCAGTACCTGCTTGGTAAAACCGCAGGGATTTTCCTTCTCTCTTATGGACTCACCTTTATTCTTCATTTGACAGTCTATCTTATTATGCTGCTTAACACCGGTGGAAAGATAGTCTGGTTTCTTCCGGCATCGCTGATCGTTTCCCTCAATATCCTCTTTGCAGTGGCCGCTGTTTCACTATTTACGCTCTTTATGTCCGATGTCATTGCTGCGATTCTGGGTCTTGGGATTGCTGCCGGAAGTTTTGTGATAGATTCTTTCCATGTGCTTTCGAACTCCCGGATGATCAGATCCGTTATGGGGTCCTCTTCAACGGAACAGGCTGGGGAGTCTATCTGGGCAATACTCTGGCCTAAACTGACAGCTCTTCAATACTACGCCACATCACTGATTCAGGACACCGGTTTCAAATCTCCCGGCCCGCTTCATCCTGCGGTCAATATCGCCATTTACAGTGTCTTGTGCTATGCTTTGCTTATCTGGCGTTTCAACAGGGAAGAAATTCAATAATCCAGCCGGTCGTGCAGGGATATCGGGCCCGATACCGATTTATTTGTACCGTTTCCTTATCGCCTTCATCTCATTATAGATCTTCAGGTAATGATCCCTCCTGAACCCTGCGATCTCATTTTCTGCTATCAACTGGTCAACTATACATCCTGGCTCTCCGCCATGGATGCAGTTATTATAACGGCACTGGCCGATCCTGCATTCCAGTTCCGGGAAATAACCTGTTACTTCCTCCTCGGGAACAGTGGGGACATTGACAAAAGAAATGCCGGGGGTGTCGGCTACATATCCGCCCTCTTTCAGGGGGTGAAGAGAGACGTGTGTTGTAGTATGAGTTCCTCTTCCGTTACTGCCAGAGACCTCGCCGATACGGAAGCTCTTATCAAGGATGATTTTTGATAAAAGAGTGCTTTTGCCCGCACCTGAGAGACCTGAGAATGCAGATATTTTATCCTTGCAAAGTGATATCAGTTCTTCTATTCCCGTGTTGGTAACAGCAGAGGTACACACTGTTCTGTAACCGATTTTCCGGTATATCTCCCGGATCTTTTCCAGCTCTTTTGAATCATCACAATTGAGAAGATCGATTTTGTTGAATACAATTATGGCTTCAAGACCGTATACTCTGGCAGAAAAGAGGAATCGATCAAGGGACTCCAGGTCAAGAGGTGGTGATTTTACAGTGAATATGAAAAACACCTGTGAAAGGTTTGCAACTGCGGGCCGCTTCAGCAGGCTTGAACGCTCATGGATAGCTGAAATGACCCCTTCCAGCGGGTCTCTGTTTATGATCTCAAGGTCTACAAGGTCGCCGGTAAAGACCCTTGTTTTATTTTTCTTCAAAATGCCTTTGATAGTTGACCTGACAGTACCCTCTGGTGTGTCAACAATCAGATAATTTTTCTGCTCTTCTATAACTCTTCCGGATAATTGCATATCTTACTTCAGGGCCTGTTTTCTCTCTCTGTCTTCCACTTTCAAATTATATTACTTTCTTAACTGGTATCCTGCCTGATTCCTTGAGACAACCGGCAGGGAGCCCGGTTCTGATTTTTCTTGCGACTTGTGACTTTAAACATTTACACTTAAAATAAATTTTTACAGGACAAACATGAAAAAACTCTTTATTGATCTTCTCTGCGGTGCAAGCGGTGACATGATACTTTCATCACTGGTTGACCTGGGTTATCCTCTCGAAAAGCTCAATAATGCCCTTGGTTCTCTTCCAATCGAGAGAATAAACATCACCGCTGAAAAAAGCTCCCGCAATGGAATTCAATGCACGCATCTTAATATGCAGTTGGAGGATGCGACTCAATACCGCCATCTTCATCAGATTCTGGATATTATAAAGGCGGGTAATTTCGGGGAGAGTGTTTATAGGAAATGTGAGATGGTTCTTGACAGGCTGGCTGAGGCTGAGGCCTCGGTACATGGAATTCCCAAAGAAAAGGTGCATTTCCATGAGATAGGGGCAGTCGATACTATAATTGACATCCTTGGGGTCTGTCTTGGGCTTGACTACCTGGGCATAGGGGAGATATACTACTCTGCGCTCACCGACGGGCATGGCACGATAAAAGCGGCCCACGGGGTGATGCCGGTGCCTGTTCCGGCTACTTCGCAGTTGATTCAGGGACTGACTCTTAAAACTCTCGATATTGAGACAGAGCTTCTTACACCAACAGGTGCCGCTCTTATTACAACACTCGGAAAACAGGTACCTTTTATGGAGCGCGGCAATATTCTGAAAACCGGGCATGGATGCGGCACAAAGATATTCGAGCATCATCCGAACTATTTACGTGTAACTCTATATGAATCAAATGGTTGTGAAGGTAATAGCGCCGGCGATACGATTTATCTTCTGGAAACTGACATGGACCATGTTTCCGGTGAGGTTATGGGGCATGTTTCCGGAAGGCTTTTTGAACAGGGAGCGCTTGATGTCTCTTTCACGCCGGTTTTCATGAAAAAGGGGAGACCTGCTTACCGCCTTTCGGTGATGGCTTCTGAAGCTGATTACCGGAAACTGACAGACCTTATTATAATACATACAAGAACACTTGGGGTAAGGGTGCAGAGAGTAGAGCGGGTGCTGGCAGCAAGGGAGATCAGAGAGTGTGAATTTTTGGGCGGCAAAGTTGAAGAAAAGGTCTGCACTCATAAAGGTTACTCATTTTCAAAGCTGGAGTACGATGCTCTTGACACTCTTTCAAGGAGCAGAAATATTCCTTTGATTGAGCTTATTGAGAGGTTCGTCAGAGAAAAATAAGCATCCCGGCTGGGATCGCAGGATTATCGGGATATTCGCTTTGCCTCTCCGGCCTAAGCTTGCGAAGGTGGACAGTAGTTTATCCACCCCCCCCCAAAAAAAGTGGAATGTGGCTCTGCGGCAGACCGGGAATAAAGGTCCGGTCTGCCGATCAGATCCTTTCCCCCTGAGTCACCTCATTCTAATTCCCCGGCCATGTATCATTACCGTTATCATCGATTCTCATCGTACAGGTTGACTGGCTGCTTTTGATATAAGCTATCTTCTTGTTCGAAACTTCCGTCAAAACAAAATCGATGGTTTCGGCTCCCTCATTCTGCCAATCATCGATAGTTGTTACCTCCATTTCAGCGGAACGACTGTTGCCCGATGGTATTGTCACACTATGATGGGTGCTGTTGATTCTATAATCAATTCCTTCAGTTGCAGTGGAAGTGCCGGCGGCCCGATAATTCACTGTCAGATCCGATTCAAGATACCCTTCGGCTCTGATAGTAATTCTGTAAGTTGCTGGCCATTCATTGCCGCCCACATAGTTGCCATTGAAACTGATCGGTATTTCGTTAGGAGTAACCGTGTAACGAAAACCCGTTATGTCACCGGCTCTCACAAGCTGGGAACTGGAACTCAGATCTATCCTGATAAAACCCCCGTCTTCCGGTATCGTATCGTCAACCACGCTTATGGTAATCTCACGTTCAGTCACACCTGGCGCGAAAATCAGTGTGTCAGACCCGTTGCAGACTGAATATTCTGATGCCGTCATGTTGCTGTCGGTTACAGAGAGCTGCAGCACTACTGCCGCATTCAGCGGTTTGTCAAGGTTGACCTTTACTTTCACCTCTGAGATGCTTTCAGAACCGGAAGAATCTTCTATGGCAAAGGAATAAATCGAAGACACATCAGAGTCGTCATGGATAGTAAAGATGAAATCCTGACCGTCTCTGGAAATCGCGAAAAAATCATCGGAAGCAAGCTTCAGTACTATAGTTTCATCCTGTTCCTGGATCAGATCCTGCTGAATATGAATTTTTATTTCAACCTCTGTTTCGCCGGGTTGAAAAATCACTCTGCCGAAGTCATTGCTCAAAGTAAAATCCTCTCCCGGAGTCGCGGTAGTGCTTTCATCCAGTATGCAACTGAGCTCAAGAGGTCTCTCAAGTGGTCTTGACAATCTTGCAACAACAGTATAAACCGTGTCATTTTCCACTCTTGCGGCCTCTGTCTCATTGAAATAGAAGAAAACGATGTCGTTGTCTATGATTTCCCCATGGAATACTTTGTCCAGGTCGGTTAAGAATTTAATAGAATCAGGCTCGGTAATGGTAACCTCGAATTTTTCTGAAAATTCCGGCATCGGATCATCGTTTATCGCCGGGGATAAAAACGAAACTGTATCACCCGCATTGAATACAAAATTTCCGTTCAGCGGTGAGCTTATATCAGAACTATCTGCAGCATCATCGGTTGCCGGAAATAAAATTGTAAATGGAATAGATACAGAAGAAGACAATGGCGGTTTCATGACCAGCCCGATTGAGCCGTCCTGAGTACCACCTTCGTTGAATTCAGGTGAATTGTTATCCACCCACCGCAGAAATGAGACTATCTCTCTTATGACATGTATATCGGCAACTATCGAATCCATAAGACCGCAGCTGTCTTTGACAGTTACTTTCAGTTTCCGTACTGTTGTATCGGCTGCTGTGGCGGTCCATCGCACGACGCTGTCTGTTCCTTCGGGTGTGACCTTTATGATTTTGTCCGCACTGTCCAGAAAGAATGTTGCATACTTAAAAGGTTTTGTGCCCGTTAGAGGAATCTCCTCAAGGGTCACATCAATCGATTTCCCGATATAAACAGTATCCGGAAAATCTTCTTCAGTTGTAAGGAACTTCACAGGAACTGCAAATACTCCCTTGACCACAATTACAAAGCTCTTCTCAATAGACTCAAACCCGTCAGATGCTTTCAATGTCGCATCGTATACACCAATGTCAGACGTCTTCGGAGTCCAGGAAATTTGCCCGCTTCCAGTATTGCTGAACTTCAGATTCCCGGCGCTGTCTGTAACGATCATGGTGACAGAAAGAGGGTCGTTATCCGGGTCTGAAACAGAAATGTCAAATATGCTCTCTTCACCCGGGGCAATAACCGAATAAGAGGGGGTGTTGATCCACACCGGTATCCGGTTGTGCTTTACAAATAAAGTGTCTTTGGTGGAATATCCCACACTGTCGGTTGCGTTTATGACTATTGCCGTACTGTCTTTACTATGTCTGATAAAAACTTTGGTTCTGAAAAACAACTTCTCGCTATCCTTGGTAACAGAAGATCCGTTTACAGTTACTTTGAGTTTGCTGGCATCTACAATGTCCAGCTCAAGGAGCATGGTGTCGGTTCTGCTTGTGTAATATTTCTCGACCGGTTCCCCGTTGCAGCGCTTGCTTCTTATCTGTGGTGCAGTCGTATCGACTACCCGTCCGGTGCTCACTATAGGAAACAGTACTGAGGGAGAGCGCTTCTTTTTCAGATCTTCCACGTACAGTTCACCAATCGGACTGGTAAAGGATGCCGTAACTCCGATCTTCACAGAGGGAGAAAACTCCCTTATTATGACTCCATTGCGGAAATCCCAGACATACACTACCTGATCACTTACAGGCTTTGTACTTAAACGGATCGAATCCCCGATCCCGCCTCTGATTCCTGCCTGGTATAAGGGGGATTTGACGTATACATGATGGCTGTCTTTTACTGTAGTGCCATCATTTTGATAGGATATCAGCATGATTTTCTGCCGGCCTGTGTCGGAGAATGAAACCGGAAAGGAGAATCTGTAATTTGAAATAAATGCACTCTGCGGCACAACTGTATCAGAGGAACCCCAGAGCCGGTTCTTGTCGATATGAACCTTAAAGCTGTCAAGATGCTCTCTCAGGTAAAGATCCACAATGAAAGAGTATGTGGTGAAGATTCCCGCAGTGTCACGGGAACCCAGGCCGCTGTTGACAATTTTCCCCATGGCTCCTTCTTTGTCCAGAAATGGGTTGGTGAGGTTCGTACATGCGACAAACAGAAACACCAGTACATTTAAAACCTGTAAGCCATGCATTCTTTTCATGATTATCAACCCTGATATGGAATAATTAAAATGTAAATGTTAACACGAAGAGCCCCAGACCAATCAGTGCACCGCCGGCACCACTTATACACAGTGCAAGCTTCTTATTCCTCTCTCTTTCTGCACTTTCCCAGTCCTTGGATGTGTAAATCAGCATTTCTTTATTATCAAGTACAGACAGATCTTTAAGTTTCTGATCGGAAATTTTAAAACTGTTCTCATAGTACCACGCGGCTGCGGCAGCTGATCCCAGTGCGGCAGCCAGGCCTGTATAACGCAAAATCTGAATTCCAGCAGAAGATCTCTTTCTGGGTTTTTCTTTTATAAGATCTACCGGCTTCTTCAAGGTATCGGTAACAGTCTCTGGCAGAAGATCAGGTTCAGGAATCACTGTTGCAGCGGTATTCTGCCCGTAAGAGAACGGTTCATTTGGAAGGACCTCTCTCTTTTCACCTTTTATGGAGACATTTGCCTTACCGTTGTTACTGAAAATCAGGTTGTTGACTTTGAAGTGTTCTGTCTGGGAACGTAAACCGTAAACAGAGTACTGTATTACGCATTGTGTAAAATCGGTCCCGATTGCAGTCTCATAAATATCTATTCCGTTCCAGTCAAAAGGAGCGGCATCAACACCTGAGTTCAGGTTCCACTGACGATCGTTTTTAGAAGTAAATACAACCGGTTTTTCTGCTTCACCTTTGACATAAACGGTCCCCTGTACATGCATTCCTGTAAAGCTTTCAAAAAGGAACACTGCTCCGGCATCGATAGTAACAGTTGAGCCCGGTGAGACATAGATATCAGCTACTACGCTGTAGGGTTTCTCTGAGGTCAGATGTTCAGGAAGTGAACCGCTTAACTCAACAAAATCCTGAGCGAAAATGAAACTGAACAACGTTAAAACGGTACATGCTATCCTGCTTGCAAATCTCATGAAACATCTCTCCGTTAACTTACTGTTGCATAGATGAACTGATTCTGCGAATCTCCGTATCAGCTTTGGAATAGTAGGGATGTGATACCTCGGAACGATAAGCGAATTTTACTTCATACCAGGCCTCCATGGCCTCCTGACCAGACTCATTCTGAGGAGACTTGTCAAAATATGCCGTCAGAATAGTGGCTTTTTGATAAAGAAACCTGTTCCTCAGTTCAGAAGAAGAAATCCGGCTCGCCGGTACACGAAGTGCTTTCATCACCTCTGTTTTGGCACTTTTTAACTGATTCTTTCTTAACATCAGTTCTGCATTCAGAAGGTGGTACTCGCCGTCATTGAGCGGATTCTTCTCAATCATAAGTTCCGCCGATGTCAGCTCGCCTTTTTTTATCAGTTCGCTGATTTTTTCCAGAACCGATTCCGGTGTCAATGCTGTTTCCGTTTTCGGTTCTTCAACTTTAGTTTCAACCACCGGGGCGGGCTCTGTTTTTTGAACTTTAGAGGCACGCTGAACCGGCTTGCTCTCTGTTTTGTTCCGCGGTTTTGCTCTCACGCGGGAAGCCTTTACCGGAGCAGCAGCGGACTTTGAAGCTGCAGGGGGGGGCGCAACAGGGGGAGGGACAGGTTCTTTTATTCTGTCGATCTGATTCTGCTCTAAAGGTTTACTCTCAACAGTCGATGAAAACGAAGTCTGTTGGAGCTCCTTGTTTTTTGAGGAATTCTTTGAATAAATTGAACTGAGAACCAGATAAAGAGCAATCAACAGAAAACAGGAAGCTGCCAATGTGGGAACAAAAAATCTCTTAAGGCTTCTGGTTTTTTTAAGCTCCAGCTCATTACCACCCAGAAAACCGGATATTACTGCCTGGGGTTGAAGATCGGTGGCTTTCCAGTAAATCTTCTGCAGCTCTTCCATGAGTTCAAACGCACTCTGGAAACGATTATCCGGATCCGTCTGCATCAGTTTTTCGACAACATCCATGGTCCTCTGGGAAACATTCAGGCCAAGACAATCCAGAGGCTCGAACTTGTCTTCTTTTCGTTTTTGAATCAGCTCTTCACGGGTTTGGGCCGGGAAGGCTTTTTTACCGGAATACATCTCATAAAGAAGTACGCCAAGGGAATAGAGATCACTTCTGCAATCAACGGGCTTTGATTCCAGCTGTTCAGGTGACATGTATTGTAAAGAACCTGTTACAGAACCGCTGTCTGCAGAGTTGGTATCGTTTGATGGATGAGCGATTCCAAAGTCCAACAGCTTAACGACTCCGGAATGGGAGATCATGATATTTGCAGGCTTTATATCGCAGTGCACAACACCTCTGCAGGTTGTCTCTGCGAGGGTGTAGAGATGGTTATGCGCATAAATGAGAGCCCGACAGATACAGAGAGCAATTGCAGATACGACAACTTCAGGGAAAGCCCCTTTGGCGCTGATCATAGTCTTAAGATCAGAGCCTTCGACCTTTTCTGTTTCCATGTACGGCAAGCCGCTCCATTTGCCGGCACTATGGATCTCAACGATATTGGGGTGTTTAAGCTTGGCGGTTATCTTTATCTCTTGTTCAAAACGCTTCAGAGACTTTTCTGAGTGTGCCAGACGCCATAGCTTAACCGCTCTGAAAACCTCAAGCTGCGGGTTCCAGATCTCATAAACAACCGATGCGCTGCTTTTGCCTAATACCGATTTTACAACCCCTGAGGCAATTGTCTCTGGCTCGGGCAATTCAACCGGTATATTTTCACTTTCTGACAGTGAAACCGTCTCGGACAGTTCATCCATTCAAATGTATCCAATTCTATTATAATAGGTTAGGTACATAGATAATTTAAGGTATTCCAAGATGATCTGGGTAGTTTTTTTGAACAAAAATGACGAAAAATACCGCCGCAATTCCCTTATCAGTTGAAGATCCTTCATTCTTTTCACCCTGTCGATTAATTCTACATCACTCTCAGTCATCCCGTCGAAAGAAAAAATTGATATTGTAATAAAATGTTGAGATGCGAAAGAAAGAATTTTTGGAAGAGAGTGCGCCCCCGATGTATTTCGGCTCCTAATCCGGGACCTGACCGTAAGAGAGGGTTTCAACAGAGGGGTACTGAATCGAAGGAATTCTTAAGAATAAAGACTTTTTGGAAGAGGGCGTTCCCTCTTTCGCTCCAGCCCGTCGAAGACGCCGGTCTTGCGCTATCACCCCTTGTTGTCCGCCAGTTGTGGAGGCAGGTATCCTCATCACATTTTCAAACGCCCTTGCGGCCGCACTGGCGAACTGGTGGTAGATTAAAACTGGTTGTAGCCTTTCGGAATTAAATAAGTAAGGCCTGTTCCTGTTCCGGGGTCTGACCGTAAGGAAGGGCGTCAACAAAAATATGCAGTTTCTGGAAAATGGTGTTCCCCAATCCAAGAAATAATTATGTAAGAATAAGGACTTTTTGGAAGAGGGTGCCCCCTCTTTCGCTCCAGCCCGTCGAAGAC
>JAAYYB010000036.1 GCA_012515615.1 Fibrobacter sp. | reverse complement strand
TTACTGTAGAAAAAGCGGTTACCCTTGGTGGAAGGTTTACTGTTACAGATTCTAAAGTTACCTTTAACGGCGATGTTACCGTTCGTGACACGGTCCAAAATGGTGGCAGCCTGGGATGGGTAACTCTCAAAGTGATTGGCAGGATGGTCAATAATGGAACAGTAAGAAATAACCCCGGGGGTAATGAAGTGTGGCTGGATGTAACCGGCGAGTTAATGAACCATTCTGTGATGGATTGCAAGGTTTATTTGCGTAACGGTACTGAGCCCTCCATGATAAGCGGAACATTTGGTGGTGACCTTTACCTCAGCCACTCCGACGGGATCACAGAAGGAGAGGCGATTGTTGGTGGAAGCCTTAAAACAGAAGGACGTCTTGACCTCAGTACAGGAAAAAAGCTGGTGATTCCGCATGGGTCAATTCTCAATATCAGTGGAACAGTTGCCGGTTCCGGAACAATTGATAACCGGGGTACCCTTATCAGAACAGTCAAGGGGCTGGCAAATAACACCACCTACACACTTCCGGGACAATACTGTTCGATCCGTACCATAGACAAGGGAAAAGCGGATACACTGGTGATCACCTCGGTTGCCGGTGACTACCATCCATCAAAACCATCCTCAGTCAAACGTCACTGGCTGTTACGCGGAAACAAGTCCTTGAACTCTTATGTACTTACACTGCAGTACGACGATGCACTCCTCAACGGGTCTACCGAATCTCAGCTGGATGTTTATCTGTCTAAGGATAAAGGCAGTACCTGGGATATAATATCATCTCCTGTCAATCTCACCCGTGACCAGGAGAAAAACAGTCTGGTAGTGGGTAACGTCGATAATCCTGTAACAGAGGGACTGGGTGATATCATTATCAGTTCCAGAACAGTTGCGCCGCAGCCGTCACTGGGTTGCGCTCTTCTGGGCCGGGATAATATCCGGGTGGGACCGCCTAACCGGTACACCTTCACTTACTGGAACCGCTCTGATTACCCCGTGGGACCTTCGATAGCACGGCTGGAGGGTACCGGCGGTATCTCCTTCAAGTCAGCTGTTTTTTATGATTCGACAACCGGTAAAGAGCGGGTAGTGTCTGTTGATTCGATGATTGCTGATGATGACCCGACAGTTATCACTATTCAGACAGCCCCTCTGGGACCAAGACAGGTCAGAAGTTTCGATCTGATTGCACTGGCTGCTCCCGATGCCCTGGCAAAGAGTTCCCGACGTACTATTGCGCCTGTGATTCTTTATGGTCTGGGGTATCTGGCAGTGGGGGCGGTATGGAATTATTACCAGAACTATAGTCTTGAAGTAGCCTCTGAGGCCTGTTATCAGTCATTCTTTACATCAGATACCGTCGCGTTCAAGGCACTGGTTGAAAAAGCAGTAATGGAAGTTGAGGCCAGATATGCGGAGCGCACTATGGAAGTGGAGGTCAAAGAGATTGCAGAAGGCATAGCTAAAAGTATCTTTGAACAGGCATCAAGCGTTGCCTTATGGCCCCTTGAGGTGCTTTCTGCCGGTAAGGACTGTTTTGTGCGAACGTTTATCAGGATGTGGAACGAAAGAAACCGTTGTGGTGCCCAAACCAACCTGAAAAAAAGCCTGGCTGCAGAGCAGGTATTAGAGACACAAAACGGTGACTGGAAGCAGGTTTGTCAATATCGGCCTCTGACAAAAGTTACCTCATGGGACCCTAATGAAAAACAGGGGCCCAGAGGCGTGGGAACCAAGGGGTATTTTGCCGGTTCGGACCCGATTACATACACCATATTTTTTGAAAACAAGAAGGAAGCTACCGCACCGGCCTATACGGTCATCATCCGTGATACGCTGGATGCCAAAGTGTTTGACACATCTTCAGTTGAGTTCGGCCGGACAAGCCACCCCCGGGTTGTAAAAAAGCACAAAAAGAACGTGCTGTATTGGGAATTTGACAGCCTGGAACTGCCACCCAATGTTAATCCGCCCGAAGGGGAGGGGTGGGTAGAATTTACGGTGCGGCTGAAACCGGGCCTTGCCAACGGCACTGAGATAAGAAATCATGCAGTGATCACTTTCGATGTAAACAAGCCGATTACAACCAACTCAACGCTTAATGTAATTGACAAGACGGCACCGGTTACTACTGTTACGAAAGCATCTTATGTTGATTCTTCTCATGTCAAATTGAACTTTTCGGTTGTGGAAAAAGGCTCGGGACTTTTGACAACATCTGTATTTCTGTCAACTGATAATGCTCCGTTTTCACTGGTTGCGGTAGCCGAATCGCTCTCGACAGTGGTTGCGATCCCCAAAGGAAAACAGCACAGGTTTTATGCATTTTCACAGGATCTGGTCGGGAACATGGAGAAGGGAGATGCGCAAATCATCGAGGCAACCAAAGTGAGTGCGGGTGTTAAGATGCCGTTGTCGTATGATTTGCGGGTAAATATGCTGAATGGACCTGTTGCGACAGCGATGATAAGCTTCGCAGTCCCATACCGTGGACAAGTTTCGATTCGTGCGTTTGACCTGTCTGGTCGACAGATTGTGACTATTGTCGACGAGGTACTTAAGCCCGGCCGGTATACGATGCCCTGGAAATTAAGGGGTGCGGGTATGAGAGTCATCCGGATGGAAGGACAGGGATTTAAACTCAGTAAAGAAGTACTGATTGTAAAGTAGCGCAAAACAGTAAATGATCAAATAAAACGGGAGCGGGGTTTAATTTGCTTTAACACCGCTCCCGTTTTTTATTTGTGATTCTGGCTGATCTTAAATAAAGATCTATGGAATTTCTCAAAGACGTAAGAGATGAGTTTTGACATCACAGGATTATTTTCCGGCTCAATTCCGGGGCTTAAACCTTATTGGGAATATTATATTTATGAAGGTGTTTCAAGCTGGCTTATTAGTTCAGGTTTCCTTTAATAATCTTTGAACGGCAAACTGAACCTGAACCTCTGAACCTCTGAACCTTTGACCTTTAACTCTGAACCCTGAACCCTTGAACGCTGAACGGGAAACGATATGAATATTTGTGTTTACGGGATCGGAGGAATAGGCGGAAGTGTAGGCGGGGCCTTGTGCAGGAATCTTCGCGAGGAGGGACCCTGCAAAGTCCACTTTATCGCCCGCGGAGATCATCTTGAGGCGATCCGCAGAAACGGCCTTCGGTTAAAATTACCGGATAATAAAATGGAAGTGTGCCATCCAAGTGGCGCTTTTTCTTCAATTCTGGAAGCGCCGGTTCCGGATGTCATCTTTTTGTGCGTAAAATCTTATGATCTCCCGCTTGTTTCCGAAGAGCTCTGCCGAATCAGCAATCCAGACCTGATAGTTATTCCGCTTCTTAACGGGTTTGACATATACGATCAGATCAGGAAAATTTACAGGAGCGGCTATGTCTTCCCATCCTGTATCTATATCGGAGGGCACAGAACGGGAAACGGAGAGTGTAACTTTTATTTTCCGGGACAAATCATTTATGGTGCCGACCCGATGCATAAAGACTATATGCCACTTGGCCTGATTTCACTTCTCGATAGTGCATTCGACAAATCGCTCCTGAATGCTACATGGGTGAAGGATTCCTACCCGGCTATCTGGCAGAAGTATATGTTCAATGTCGCAGTGAATCTGATGAATGCCTTTACGGGTAAGGGCCTTGGCGAAATATTGGCCGATCCCTCATTGAAACAGATGACAAGAGAGATCCTTCATGAGACTGTTGAGATTGTAAAGAAGTTTGGAGCGCCGGTTTCTCCTGATGCAGAGGATGTTACCTGGGGGATAATCGAAAAGGCTCCATACAGCACAATGTCAGCTTATGCCGTTGATGTTCAGAATGGGTCAAATAGAAACGAAGGAGAGATATTCGGTAAGGCTATTATAGAGCTTGGAAGAAAGACCGGAATGAAAACCGGAAAAATTGAGTTCGTTTACGGAGAGATTGAGGAGAGGCTGAAAACGAAGTGAGAGTTTTCCATAAAGACCGGAATTTAAAACGCAGAGGGCGCAGAGATAAGAAAAAATTAATAAAGGTCGTGTCCTTTGCGTTTTAAACTCTCATCCAGGATCACGGCTCAGCGGTTTTTGCCTGTTATATTTAAAAACTGGTTCAGCATCTCATTTCCCGGAATCCCCCGGCAGACAATAACTCCTGTACTGTCAATGCAAATCAGTTCCCTGTCCCTGTGGTTGTGAAGAGCCCTCACCATCGGTCCATCCCAGCCAAGGTTCTCTTCGATAACAGGAATTTCTGTGTATGGATCACCTGAGATCTTACGGTTTACTCCGATAAGGCTGATTCTGCTATAGTAAAGACCGATAGATTCCATAAAAGAGAGTAAAGTATTATCCTCCATGTGGTATTTTGAATCACCTTCGAAAAAGTAAAGGGCTACGATATCATTGACAGAACACTCTTTCCAAAGATTGAATTTCTGTTTATAATATCCGGAAGCCCTAGGTACCATATCACCAACCGATGCGCTTGTGTGCCTGATAAGATCTCCTTGAAGTCTCCTGCCTCTGATATTGATACCGTTATTCAGAATGGAATCTATACGGAATGAAACAGAGTCGATAACTATAGGCTGCAGAGCATTTTCGAAAACTTCTCCGGAACCCTCAGTGAAATGGATGTTACCGTTTCTGTCAAGGTCCAAACCGATCCTGATACCGGATCTGTCCCGGAAACCTGTCATTGTTCTGTCCCACAGAAGCGCCTCTATTTTCTCTCCTTTAAATGAGTAGAATCCCCGAATGATGCTGTTGTTGCGGTAATCGAATATCGGGTTTTCGGAACCGAAACCCCGTAATTTGATCTGTAACCGTACTATCGATCCATCTATGACAAGGCTGTCTTCAGTAAAACAGTCACGGACTGAACAATCCGCTTCAGATCCATCATCATTTACCTGCCATGAGAGGACCCGGTCATCGGAAAAGTCGGAATTACAGTTTCTGTCGATTACATAGTAAACTGAAAACCTGCTGTACTCATGGTTCTCTTCATGATTCTTCACGGCCGCGACAGCATACCTTTTATTGTTTATCAAAAAGCTGCCGTAAAATGCGTTTTCCCACCCCTGGACAGATCTGGTGATAAAATCGGGCGGATTTGGCGAAAGAGCGATTCTCTCATAAGGAGCATCATCAGCTATACCGGATAGTTTGACACTTGAGGGATTACGGAGGGTTAAATTGATATCACTGTTTTTAAACGGATCGAAAACTATAGTATCGGGACCCTCTACTTTTTCAAAATGGCAGACTTTGTACCTCCTGAATTTGTAGCGGATAGTATCCTGATGCCCGTTCAGGGCTACAAATAAGTAGTAGGTAAATGGGTTTCGTAAAGAGCAAAGGTGTTAAAGTCATTGAATAGTGTGAATCTGCCAGAACTGTCTGTAAAGGTACGATAGATACAGTTAATGTTGGAGTTGTCGCGCAATGTAACGGAAACCGAATCCATCCCCTTGCCATCCGGCCCCACCACAAAGGCCTGGAGACTCGAGAAATAGTCAGGGCAGAGATCGCGGTACTTGAAATTCTTAACGGCTGTCTTGACAGCGAAAAAAGAGATGCCCAGAGTAGTGACTATGAATAAGGCAGCAATTGCCAGCATACCGGTCATTGCCGGTCTCTTCTTAAGAAAACTCAGTTTTTGGATGATTGCATTCATATATCAAATATAACGGTTTGAAAGTGGAGAGTGTTACAGAAGGGGGGGCAATCTATGGGTATTTAGAAACAAAGATCTTTTGAAAGAGGGAGTTCCCTCTTTCGCTCAAGCCCGTCGAAGATGCCGGTCTTGCGCTATCACCCTTTGTTGTCGACCAGCTAAGCAGGCAGGAACCTTTATCACATTTTCAAACGTCTTTGCGGCCGCAGTGGCAAACTGGTGGTAGATTAAAACGGATTGTAGCCTTGAAGAATTCAAGCATGTACTGGAGAGTCACAAGTCATAAGTCAGGATTAAGGTAAGTTCTGTGTATTATAATACGAACAAGACAATTAGCAAGGGAAAAAATCAATCACCTTGCCAATCACACGTTATTTCTGTTTGTTAATGTAAACGCCTTGTTTCAGAGCATGCTTTGAATTAAGGCTCGTTTTTCTCCCCGACAAAGAGAAAACATCCTTCATGCCTGAAATCTTCTTTGAAGAGCTGTTGTTTACGATTACAAGTGTACGCGGTTGCTGCGGTTTCAAAACCGAATGTTTTTTGTTAACAACATTAACTGCCGTTTCGTATAAATTTTCCGGTAATTCATCAAGCGTTATTACACTATTACTGTTGTAAATAGTATTGAGAAGCACAGGGTCATTGTACGTTGGACTGAGAATGAAATCACCATACCATGGGCAGAAATAGAGCCACCAGGCTCCTTCGTTGGTTATGTTTTTAATATCCGGGATAACGTCATTTTCAGTCAGGGCGACCATCTTGGTATCGTTGGTAAAATTCACAAGTGTGAGAAATGCCGTTGTTGCAGCGCTTGTTTTCCACGTGTAGGGGGATCCTTCATATTTGTCATAACAAACGATGTCGACACAGTCATCCCCGGGGTACCACTGGAGTGAATTGGCGTATGTATAAAGATTGACTTCCCAGATCGCATTGTGAACACCGTATTTTTCAGTCAGGGTGGTATACAGGAGTCTCCATAGTTGTTTGTAAACCTCCGCGCCTCCTGATCCCCACCAGAACCAGGCTCCTGATCCATCTGTATTATTGTTTCCCTCGGCTTCATGGAAAGGACGAAATAAAACAGGAACACCTGCATTCTGAAGAATGAGGAGCTGCTTTGCAAGAGAGTCAATTGCAAGCATAAGGTAGTGGTTTTCTTTAGTCGATTTATCAAGGCAGTTTGCTGTTTTGAAACTGGTTGTCGGTTTATATGTGCATCGTGTCCAACCCACCGTATCGCCCAGGGTATAACTTTGGAAATCAGATGGTATGGTTATATGCCATGATGCTGTGGCGATACCTTTGCGCTCTTTTACCCACTCTATCATACGGGCAGTTGTACTATCTTCCCAGCCGTACATAGGGTTGTAGTTCATGAAATCAAAGCCTCTTATTGCAGGGTATTTGCCTGTTTTACCGAAGATATATTCAAATTCAAGTTCCATATTGCCGTCATTCCCGCCACCGTATGTTTCCTGCTGGCCGGAAATGACATATTTGCCGTATACACTGGTAAGGTATTTTTTAAGTGATTTTGTTTCAGAAGTTGCATTTACATCACAAGCCGCCGGAGAAATGTCAAGATCAGGCATATCGGCGTAGTCAAATTTTACTTTATCATATAGTATAAATCCCCAGCTTCCAGAGGTTCCTATCTCAATAGTTGCTGTACCGGCTTCAAGGTAAGTGAATCCAAAACTGAAATCGATCCATCCGCCCTTATTCGGGATGTAGAAATTTCCACGGGGGACGCCATTGATGCTGACTGCCTGAAGCCTTGTCTCGCCCTCCTCTCCAAGGTACATCCAGCATCTTGTTGAAAGTTCGTACATAGCGTTTTCAGTAATTGTAACCTCAAATGTTATTGTACCGGCGTTGGATACCCAGACAAAGCCATCGCCGGAATACGCTGGATATTCAGTGTTATAGACATTGGTAGTAACTTGAGCTCCGTTACCGAGCAAGAGAGATTCGGCTTCTGCTTGTACCGGGAGAGTATAGGCGGCATGATTTGAAGCGGGCATCATTAAAAACACCGAAAGTGCCATCGCATTCACTGGCAATATTGAGAGCACCCTGACATAAATCTTCTTGATAAATTGGTTTTTCATTTCAACCTCTGCTTTTTTAACGGTAAATAGAAAATAACTTATGGTTTGACCGGGCCGTCCTCCGAGGGGGGCTCCGGTATCCTTTGCGGCCCATTTTCTGAGCCTTGATTAAATGATCAACTTGATTACATATGGGACCGGACCGTCCCGCGGGGGGGGGTTATTTCCTAGGTCGCAGATTCATTCAAAAGTAACAGCTGTATTGTCAAAGATTTCCTCTTCAGAATATCCGGCGTTTTTCAGCGGCTGCACAAAATCCTTTACTATATCGGGTATAAAGCTTTTAATCAGCTCGCCCCGGCCCTCGATAATGAATTTTCCAAGAGATGCAGGTATAAGCACCGATTCACCGCTTCCGACTATTGTGCTTGTATCATTCCACTTGATCGAAAAAGTACCGGATATGCCTGTGTAGATTATCATCTTCTCGCCGCAGGTATCTTCATGCAGAGAAAAATCAAGAGAGATTTTTTGAACTGCGAAATGGGGATTGGCGACGTAATAGGTGATTGAGTTGTGATCGTTAGTTATGCTGAGGCCCTTGATTAACTCTTTTTTCAACCTGCCCTTAAAATCTATAACGTCTAAGGCTTTTTTGATATGAAGCATTCTGGGGCGCTCATCAAGATCCAGACGGTTCCAGTCAAAGACCCTGTAGACCAGATCGGAATTCTGCTGTACCTCGATTAATACGATATCCTCACCAATGGAATGGATAAGACCGGCAGGTATATTAATAATATCACCTTCTTTAACGGTGATTTCATTTATGCAGGATTCTGCGCCGCCGCTTTTTATAGCATGCTCAAACTGTTCTTTTGTGATATTATCCTTTAATCCGACTACAAGCTTTGCGCCCTTTTTAGCTTTCAGCACGTACCACATCTCAGATTTTCCCCGCTCCCCCTTTTCGTTTATTCTGGCATATTCATTCTGGGGATGCACCTGAAGAGACAGCCTCTCTTTTGCGTCGATCAGTTTGATAAGAAGGGGAAATTTATCGAAGTCTATGTATGAGGCGCCTATGAGTTCCTGCCTGAAATTTTCAAATATGTACTGAAGGCTTTTGTCCTTGAGCCTGCCTTCGGAGACAATGCTCATTCCGCGATTGTGGCAGGCAACGTTCCAGACTTCACCTGTGTGGCTGAAAGGGATGTCCTTATCGAATATCTGCTTAAAAGACTGGCCGCCCCAGATTTTCTCCTTGTATAAGGGCCTGAATTTCAATGGATATAACATTTTTAATTAAATCAGCCTCTCTTTAAAAGGTGCTTTTTCAATCTGATTTTTTTGATGCTGAATTTTGTATTCTTTCAAAAATAGATCAGGGTAAAGGTATTGAGGGTACCTCTAAAAATTCATTTTTCGCTGCGGCCGGAAGCGAATTCTCGCTTGAAAGCTGAATATTTAGAGATACCCTTGAGATCAAGTAATAATATAAGGAAAAGACAGACCACGGGTCTGAGAGAAAAAAATCCGGTTGGATGTCCCTGTAGACCCAGTCTGGCCGGATACATAAGTCAAGTATAAATTTCCTACTGATATTTTTTCCCATCAAAAATGATCCAGCCATTTTCATGAGAACCATCCGGATCATGATGGGTCCAATGGATAACCCCGCCCTGGCTGTTCCATTCGTAGTCGCCATGTACATAAACAACAGAACCTTTGCTTATCCCGGTAATACGGGGTGCAAGATCCACATTATGAGCAACAAGAATTGTCCGGCCGTTTGAGAGCTCGATGATAAAACGCTGGTGAGCGTTGCCTTCAGTATCATCCTTGAGAATTTTTGAAATCGGGCCGCGTACAAAAACAGAAATGTCGCTGAGCTGCCTGGCAAATGCCTCTTCGATTTCTGAAATCGGTGTAAGAAGTGATTCAAGCGAATCTGTTTGATTTTTATTGTTGATGTCAGTATTAATTGAGGAACCCGGGGAAGTATCACGGTTATAAAGTCCGATACTGAAAAAGACCCCTGCAATAACAAGAACTGCTGCTGATTTCAGATTTACTTTCATAATTGCCACATGTAAATTAGAAGGTTGATATTGTGACTTTGCAGTCAAGATTGGCGTTTAACACTTTTGCGCATATGTCTCACCAGTTTAAAAAGACCTGCAGGACCATTTAAATAAGATGCTGTTGCAAACCCTGACATCATCGAAGATACAATTCCCAGAGAACAGACATCTGTGCCAGTCAGGTACAATCCATCTATCGGTGTCTTCACAGAAAGCCATTTCTGGCGATATCGCTCCGGGGTTGCCGGCAGCCCGTACATTCCACCTTCATGACTTGCAGTAAATTTTTCTGCTGAAAGAGGTGTACCCAGTTCATAGTAGTCAATCATAGAGGAAAAACCGGGATATCGGGCTGTGACAAATTCGATAAGTCCCGCGGCAATCTTTTCTTTGAGCTCATAATAACATTTATCACGTTTACCACTGATCTGGTGACCCCACTCTTTAAATGAATCATAATTAGTGAGAGCTATGATTGTGGCGGTGTTGACTTTTCCTGTAATCTTATCAGGCGGCGTGAATGATAAAAAACAGAATGATGGTTTCCCGTTTAAAAGTTCGGTATTAAGAAAGCTGTCTTCATGGTCAAAGGTACCATAAATCCAGCAATTAGCTCCGGAAAATCCCAGCGAATTTATGCCATCCTTAAGTCCAAGATACAAAGCAACACATACAGAAGGTCTGCTGAGTTCCAAACATTTATTCTTAAAGGGCAGGTTGAGATGCTCCGGCACCAGTTTGGTAAATGTGTTGTATGCTCCGGCACTGGAAACAATTACAGGTGCGTAATAGTTATTTAAAGGTGCCTCTTTGTTTTTCTGAGATCTTGTTGCAACACCAATTGCACGACCATTTTCGATAATTACATTTGTTACAGAAGTGTTATGCAGAATAGTCCCGCCGTTTTTAATGATTGACGGTACAATAGACTCCAGAATTTTATCTGTTCCGCCTTCAGGATAATATCCCCCGTTTATGAAATGGTTGGCAACCAACCCGTGAATCATGAACGCACTCTGTGATGGTGGAAGTCCGTAATTCCCCCATTGTGATATTATGATCGACTTCAATTTCTCACTCTTGAATTTACTTTTAAGGTACTCTTCGGTACTCATTAAAGCCAGTTTATCAAATACAGAGCAGATTAGTTCAAGGGGTCTGCTAAAAAAAGCGGGCAAAAAACGGGATAGATAGTATAGTACAAACCAGAAAGAGACCTTTTTGATATCCCTGAAATAAGAACGTATCGCTTTCTTTTCTTCAGGAAAAGCTTCAATCAGATCGTTCCTGAATTTTTTCTCTTCACCGTACACGCTGAAAGTGAAATCAGGAAATTGAAAAGATTCAAAGGGCTCAGGTGTTTTGCACCAATGCAATTTCCCGTCGGTAATAAATGACAGGACGATCCCGGCAAGCTTCCCGTTAAAGATGTTTCCTATATAGTGAAACCCTGCACTCCAGGTGTACCCTTTACGTGAAAAAGAGTGAGAATACCCTCCTGTTCTTGAGTGTTGTTCAAGGATGAGGACCTTCTTTTTATTAAATCTGGACAAGATTCCGGCCAAAGTCAGTGCGCTGATTCCCGACCCGATTACAATCACATCAAATTGGTTCTCTTTTTCCTGTAAGATAACATCATCCTTTTAAAAGATATAACCGTAAGATAGTTCCATAATGCAATAATTGCAGTGAAATGACAATTGCATTACACAATTTTTCCTGTTTCACTAAAAATAGTGTTTTTCAATGTACCTATAAATTACATAATAGTAAAGAATGTCACACACAGGGTAAAAATAGATACCCGATCAAGGGGATACAGAAGCAGGTTTGGTGGCAGGAAAAATCTGATCTGATAGAGAAGTAATATTTCCTAAGAGTGTTTCAAAGCGAGAACGCGCAGGCGAAAGGTTTAGTGGTCCATTATTGTTATTTGCAGGGGCTCGTGTCCCAGAGGTGAAATAATTGACTGAAAATTGATGTGACTTAACTTGTTAAATCACAAAGTCATCTCAGGGGTGAAAAACATCGTTTAGATAGAAGTTCTTGCGAAGGAACCGCTTTCCTGGAAGCATTCCGCTTTTCTGGTAGTCTACACTGTGACACTCATTCCTTTTTTGACAATAACAGACTCGCCAAGCCCTTCCTTCGAAATCGCATCACTTAGCCCCTCTGCCGCCTTCTTTTCACCATGATTTACAAACCAGCGAATCGCTTTTCCTGGAATAGACCTGGCCCATTGAATCAATTCATTCTGATCTGCATGAGCGGAAAACCCGTTCAAGGTGGCAATTGACGCTCTTACTTCACGCATCTCGGTGCCGATAAAAACATTCTTCTCGCCTTCTATCAGCCTCCGTCCAAGCGTTCCCTCACCTTGATACCCGACAAACATCACTACGGTGTTATCTTGATTGATGTGATTCTGTAGATGGTGTAAAACTCTTCCGCCGTTGCACATTCCGGAACCTGCAATTACGATAAATGGCGGGATCGTTTCACAGATTGAACGTGAGTCCGATGATGATATTACGTGATTGAGGCCCTTGAACTGGAGGGGAAGATCTCCGGAGAGAATCTGTGCCTTTGTGGGCCCGTCGTAGCATTCGGTATATTTTTTATAAATCTGTGTAACACGATTTCCCATCGGGGAATCTACAAAAACAGGCAAAGGCTTTACTGTTTTTCTCTCGATAAGGTGGTTCAGATGATAGAGAATTTCCTGTGTTCTTCCAATTGCAAATGCAGGGATAATTATTATCCCCTTTTCATTTACCGCTGTATCAATCTTTGACCTGAACTCCTCAACAGTTTTCTCTCTGTCTTTATGTAAACGATCTCCATAGGTCGATTCGATGACAACCGCATGGACGTTTCTTTCCCATTGAGTAAACGGATCACGTATTATCGGTGTGCGCTTCACACCTATATCCCCGGAAAAAATGACCCTCTTTCCCTTATAATTCAAGAGAATATGTGCTGACCCAAGGATATGGCCGGCATCAAAAAGTGTAATTTTTACATCATTGACTTCAATTTCCTGATTGTATTCAATACCCTGCACAAGCTCCAGAGTTTTATTCACCGCTTTCTCATCATATAACGGTTTGCCGTAATCACTCAGTCTTATCGAATCCAGCCAGATTAAGGTTGCAAGCTCTGTGGATGCCGCGTGGGTGATGATTCTCCCTTTAAAACCGCTTCCAGGAAGCAGGGGTACTCGTCCGGTGTGGTCCAGATGTCCGTGCGTGAGTATTACTGCGTCAAGTTCTGAAACTGAAAATGGAAGCGGTCGCAAATTTTCTGCCTTGTCATTATCTGTACCCTGAATCAATCCGTAATCGATCAGTAAACGCGTGGAGCCACACTCAACAAGAGTGCAGGAACCGGTAACCATTTCCGCCGCTCCATAGAAGGTCAACTTTATCTCAGACATTTAATACCCTCGTGTTAATTTTCCAGATGAATGTTAAGGGTACCTCTAAAAATTCATATTTTAAGCTTGACAAGCAATAATTAATTATGTATATTTCAGAGAACAGTAAAATAACTATTCTATGGGAGCTGTTACAATGGGACAGATAGGCTTCTTTGAT
>JAAYYB010000321.1 GCA_012515615.1 Fibrobacter sp. | reverse complement strand
TGCGTTGTTACTCACCAGATGGCAATGTATTGTGGAAATATCAGTTTGATACTGGTAAAGGTAAATTTATCGGTGCAAGTGGAGCGGTTATCGGTGATTTAAACGGAGATAACATTCCGGAAGTGATATTCACTACGTATTCGGTGGAACAGAATGTTTCACACCTGATACTTCTTGACAATAAAGGTACACAACTGCATAAAGTCGTTCTGGCAAAAAGAGGAAGCATGAGCCCGCCATGCCTTTCGGATATCGATGGTGATCATAAAGTTGAAATTATCATTTCGTTAAAAGATGTACTGGGCAGCGGGTCTGGAGGTGTACAGATATGGGATGTCGCATCTTCTTCAGACAATCTCCTTCTCTGGCCAACCGGACGGGGAAATAATCTACGTAATGGACAAAGTACACAAGGAAGCGGTCTTAATCGATGTATCCGGTACAGTAGCAGTAAAATATCTTACTATCATGAAACTGTTGTCTGTGAAGTATACAATATTCGTGGTCAAAAAACCGGTTGCCGGAAAACGGTGTCATCGTCTACTGGTTTTAGTAAATCTTCAAATATGAAGGTTTCTTCGGGCGTTTATTTCTTTATTCCTTCAGGGAAGCATCAGAACGTAATCAAGAACAGTTTATTACTTCACCAGTAATACATTTCACATTGTCGTTTTATCAATTACGAACTGGCCGATTAGCATTTACAAACATCAATTGAAAATCCCCTGCGTTCTGATTGCGGACCGCTGAAAGCTTCCGGATGAGGATGTAGTTGTTTTTGAGCCAATGCGGGGCTTTTTAACATTAAACCTGAAAATCGCAGCTGGATGAGGCCAAAGATCGTAACCCGTTATGCGATAAGGCATTAAGCTAAAAATCGCAGTTGGATGAGGCAAAAAATCGTAATCTGTTGAGCGCTAAGGCTTTCAGGCATCTTGATCTTATCACCTTGGCGATAAGACCTGCGATGCCTTCAAGCCTTATCATCTCAACATCTTACAGTTTTTATTCTCCCCAACTGTGACTTTTGGGTTAAATGAGATTACGTTAACAGCCAATATTTTGTGGAAGTTATATTCGCTGTTTTTTTGCATATTAAAGCCCTGTTGCAGTGAACTGAAAATATTATATTATCATTGTAAAGCAGATTATTACCATCATCTCACACATTTCAAAAGGGGCTCCAATGAGCACAATAAACGAGCAGTTGCTTTCTGCCTGCGAAAAAAACGACACTCAGAATGCTTTAGCATTATTGAATGAGAATGACATAGATGTCAATGTCATGAATACTGCAAATGAATCGGCGTTTTTACTTGCCATGCGTCAGAATAACACTGAAATTGTTAATAAAATAGTAGATTCTGGAAAAATAACTCTTACCACAGTTCAAACTGCTGTACAGGATCAATTGAATGCTGGAAAAGAACCAAAGGATGTCCTGTCTTTTTCAGATAACTATTTCTACAAAGCTATTGCAAATGCGACCTATGCTACATGGGCATTTTTTAAAGGTGCTTTAAAAGATGATGTATTAAATAATTTAACAGCCTCAGGAATGAACGCAAAGGATGCTAAACAATTGTGTAAACAGGCAACTGATACTGTTTATCCCTACAAAAAGCATGTTCGCAGAATGCTGGCAGGATTAGCATGGTTCGTTGGCGGCTTGATATTTACTCTACTTGGTTATCAATTTGCGTCATCAAGCGGTGGGGGGACTTACGCGGTTTTCTGGGGAGCTATGGTTATAGGTGGAATTCAGGCTCTTTGGGGATTAATAGGATTTCTCATTTCACCAAAATCACTTAAGCAGGTAGCCTGACACATTAAGCTCTTTATTGTGTGCAAAAAATCACGGCTGATTTAAGTGGTCAAAATACTGAGCTCATGGGATAACCTCAGGTATAAAAATCTCTACTGGCGGCAATCTCGTTATCTATACAGAGAGCCGCATCATTCCGGAACCAGACAGGAAGCAAGATCAGAAATAATTGCTGCTAAAATCGTTCGGTTGTCATATTCATTAAGTGCAGGGCATCCAGTGTCAGCAAAACTGTTTATGCCTTGCGCTTATGTCTTGACACCAACCACCTGGAGACCGACGGCATACTGGTTCGTAGATACTCAGGCATATACTGCCCTTCACATCGCCAAATCCGCTCAAATAGCTTGCTCCCGGAGTGCATGTGGAAGTATGTTATTCCTGTTTGTATAAATATCAAAATTCCTGTTAGCTATAGGTTACACATAGCCGTGACCTGGAAAATCATTTGAAGGCTGGGGGAGGAGAGCTGTTTTGAACGCCATGTCAAGTTAAACGGTGAGTTCGGACTATCGGGGAGTGGTGTTGCCTGTCGGCCTCATCAGCAGTAATTATTTATGCTTGTTGTATTTGACAGTACTTGTGTATGGGGGTCCGGATGAAGCTTATGCGATATTTAAATGAAACCTGATCTCATATTAATTTTTCCGCTTCTATGTACGTAGTATCCGGATCGTCTCGTGTATCCCAGCTGTAGCCTAAACTGCTCTGACCATATTTTTTAATCTTAACCTTTTCAAAACCAGCTGCCTTAAAAAATTCAGTTAAAAGTTCTGGTGTGTACATGTACCGGTGCCCCCAGGAATACAATAAATCAGCGAAAAACTCATCCCAGGTTCCGACGATGCCGGGCTTCATGTGCTTGAGCATACCCTCACGGTATTTCTTATCTTTTGTATTGTACGCTTCGATGTGTTTTGAGAAATCAGGCCAGCCAAATCGCATTGTCCCTCCGGCTCTTAACACACGATAGCACTCTTTTAAAAATCGCAGTCCTTTGTTCTTGGGCATGTGTTCTATTAAGTGCTCGGAGAAGATCATGGACACCGAAGCATCTGGAAAAGGAAGCGGATTGCTCAGGTCCATTTTGTGAACTTTTGAGCCAGATTGCGGATCAAGGTCGATGTTATACCAACCGGGAATCACGACCTTTCCGCTTCCAAGATGGAGCTTGTCGTGATCAACTCCAATGAATCGAAACTTCCACCATGTCTTAACAAGTGCACTCCTTAACATTCGAACCGTGGAACGAATTGATCGTGTCATCGGGGACATTCCTGTTACCTCTCCTTTATCATATTTCCTGAATGCAATTAATGAAAAATCTTACAGACATTATAGCGCAGGATTAATATGCTTTTTACATGTAATAGATAAAAATATATTGATGGATATAAGATCCGGATTAAAAACTATTAAAAATGAAGAAGAATCGGGGCTTCCAGGAAGCATGCAAGGGATCAGAAAACTATCTCTATTGGATCCTTGTCTCTCTACTTGCAACTTGTGACTTGCAACTTGTGACTTGTGACTATTTATGGTACTGCATTGCTACACAGCCGAAGAAACTGTATAACAATGCATAAAAGTAAATAATCAAATATTGGGATTGATTCACTTAAAACGAATCACTGCCAAAGATTTTCCAGTTCCCTGTTGCATGAAGCATACCAAGCATGTAAAGCAAACCATCGTAATAGATGTATTGATTATCTGTTGGTGGTTCTATATCCCAGAGATCCTGAGCGAATTTTACGCTCAGCAGTGTACCATCAGGAGCTTTGGCTGTGGCATAGTTTGCCGCATACGCATTCATCGCTGCCAGACCCGGACGTAAGCCGGTTTTGTTCTGATTGGCGTCACCAAACTTTGTCTGGCCATCAAGTGACCACAGAGGCCAGTAGCCCTTTGAGTCACGCTTTTTTTCCCAGAAACCAAGGAATGTGTTACACCAGTTTGTAATAAAGGATTTGTCACTACCTGTGATTGATCCACGCCAATCGCCATATTCTGCGCGAGCTGCACCATTAAAGTAAAGGTCTGACATCCATATATCCTGAACTATATTCTGAGCTGTTCTCCATGCATCCCAGTCAAACGGAATGTTTGTAGTCGGGCTTCCAACCATAAGCCCGGTTGATGTATTAACACAAATAGCAAGATGTCGACGGCCTGCTTTGGCTATATTTGCCCAGTCTCCATTATGGTTTCCGCTCCATTTTGCAAACAATGTATAAAAAGCCGGTAAGATATATGATGGATCAACGGTGGTGTTGTTCCTGACAAAATTCGGTAAGTTGTTGTGGAATACGCCGTTAGCAAACATCGCATTAGAAAGCGCATCAGCATCAGTTTTGTACTTGTCGTCTTTCCATCTCTGGTGCGCGAAATGGAGACACATCAGGAACCACTCTTCACCATCAGGAGCGTAATCCTGACCTTTAACTGTGCCACTTGGAGTACATTGCCAGTTGAACATACCATCAGATCTTTTCATATGTCTCTTTGTCCAGGCCCATATTTTATCAAAGACATCCTGCATGTCCAGTTGAACGGCAATCATCATACCGTAAGACTGACCTTCTGACCGTACATCGTCGTACTCAACATCTTCAATATATGCTTCTGTACCATTGTCATTATAAAGCTTGCTGCCATTGGGTTTATTGATAGAGTTTTTGAAATAGATGTTGATCATATTCTCGATCTTTGCATCACATTCTGCCTTGGTTTTTCCGAGCACTCTTGCAAACAGATAATCGCCTTCGGAGGCTGTATCCATTACGATTGCAATGTTTTGGAGCTCATAGGAACTAAGTGGATATTTTACTGTGTTGTATCCATCTTTCGTAACCACCAGAGTATCCTGAGCTGCAGCATCTGCAACACTTCGGTAATTGATTGAACCTGATGTCTGAGTTTTACTGTCACTTACAAATATTTTGTTTCCGGCGGCAGCAATCAGTTTACGGCTTGCAGTCGTCTGATCAATGGTGATGTTGAGCACATAAAGTCCCGGTGCGAGTGCAGGAAGTGTGAATGTCTGTGTACCGGGTTGCATTGCAGCAGGAGAACTCTCAACAACCCTTTCGCCATTACTTGAAAAAAGAGAAATTGTCCCTCTCTGAGCTTGTGCAGGAATGAAAAAATGAAGCTGATTTCCCTGGATGGCGACATTGCCTATCCGTTGTGCCTGAGCTCTGAATGTATGGCTGGTGCTGATTGCAGTGGCATTGTTCAGTGTAAACGCACCGTTTTCATCAGTGGTGTCTTTCATGGTGGAATCTGAAAGAAGGGATACGACAGCTTGCGAAATCGAAGCTCCCTTGCTGCTTTTTACAGTTCCGCTCAGGTTGATCGGGGCGGCCTGTACTAACGCCGTGGAGGTCAGTAATGCTGCAGTAAACAGTGCGGTTAAGCGCATTAAATTCTCCCTTGTTACTAGAATAGTTACTTGATGAAATATTTAGCGGAGAAGCAATTTGATCATTTATGACTACAGTTTGGCCCGCTTATATTATGTAATATAAAGTTTTGATAGCACGCACACCATTTTTTTGATTTTTTCCGGTAAAATCATCTGACATGTTGAAATTGTCATGAATGATAAATTTTACCGCGGGATTCGGGCCGCAACACTCACAATTTGTCAGTTGGTGCATATGCGATTTGTTAAACCCTTTCTGGTATAAACGCACTTCACCCTTCCCGAATGCATAAGTCAGGTATTATAATAGAATAGAGGTGAATATGATATCTTTCAAACGCGTCACCATTTCAATAAGCTTTCTCTTTTGTCTGTTTTCATCATCTGTTGCAGCACCAGTGTCTACTCCGGTACTCAGAGCGACTCTTCCTGCGAGCTGGGATGAAAACTGGTTTGGATCAGTTGCGGTCTATGACCTTGATAATGATGGGCAGAAGGAGATTGTTGCCGGAAGACACAGCGTACTTTATGTATGGGATAGTAAAGGTAAACTCCTCTGGCGTGCCCCGGTCGGTGAGAACGCATCATCTCCCAATGACCACGGATCCTCACGGCAGTATGCTGCTCCAGTGGTTGGAGATCTTGATGGTGATGGAGATGGTGAGATTGCGATTGCCTATTCAAATAAAGTAGCTGTTTATGATCATAGTGGAAACATTCTTACAGGGTGGCCGCAACAGTTTCCCGGATCGGATGGAGAGATTCGGTCGATTGCAGGCGCGGATCTGGATCGTGACGGGAAAATTGAAATCCTTGCTGTAAAGACATCGGATGGTCCGGTGACTGTCGCATGGAACATAACCGGAAAGGTCGTTAGCGGATGGCCTCAGGTAAAAAACTGTGAAAAGTGCAATGATTTCGGGGGTTACAATCAGAATATCGGCGCTGCGGACCTTGATGGGGATTCAATTTGTGAAGTTGTGGCTACCTATGATATTTGTCATATAGGAATTATGAAAAAGGATGGCTCCCCGTATCCCGCAAATGCATTGTTTGCTTCTGCCGGCCCATGGGCTTCGAGTGTCCCGATGTTTCACAATATTGCACTTGCAAAACAAGGCTGGGGCGGTGATGGAAATGACCGGGATGAGTTTACCGATTCACCTCCCTGTTTTGGAGATGTCGATGGGGATGGGCTTCCGGAGATTATTCTCTATTCTGACCACGAAAAAGCCGGTGAATATATCAATCGTGGGAATTGCCTGTGGGTGCTGAATCCAGACATGACCCGTGTCAAAGGGTTCGAGACACCGCTCTGTTCTGAAATGCCGCTTTACACTGGATATGAGAACAATATCGTTCAGGTAGCACCTGCACCTGTCGTTGCCAGTATCGATGGTGACCAGCGGCCCGAAATTGTAGTCCCATCCTATGATGGATATATGCGTTGTTACTCACCAGATGGCAATGTATTGTGGAAATATCAGTTTGATACTGGTAAAGGTAAATTTATCGG
>JAAYYB010000320.1 GCA_012515615.1 Fibrobacter sp. | reverse complement strand
TGCGTTGTTACTCACCAGATGGCAATGTATTGTGGAAATATCAGTTTGATACTGGTAAAGGTAAATTTATCGGTGCAAGTGGAGCGGTTATCGGTGATTTAAACGGAGATAACATTCCGGAAGTGATTTTCACTACGTATTCGGTAGAACAGAATGTTTCACATCTGATAATTCTTGACAATAAAGGCAAACAACTGCAGAAAGTTGCCTTGGCAAAAAGAGGAAGCATGAGCCCGCCAAGCCTTTCGGATATCGATGGTGATCATAAAGTTGAGATTGTCATTTCGTTAAAAGATGTACTTGGCAGCGGGTCTGGAGGTGTACAGATATGGAATGTCGCATCTTCTTCAGACAATCTTCTTCCCTGGCCAATCGGACGGGGAAACAATTTACGTAATGGACAAAGCACACAAAAAAGCAGTCTTAATCATTCTATCCGGTACAGTAGCAAAAAAGTGCCTTATAATGATGAGACTGCGGTCTGTGAAGTATTTAATATCCGTGGTCAAAAAACCGGTTACTTTAAAAAGGTGTCATCATCTGCTGATTTCAGTAAATCATCAAATATGAAAAATTCTTCGGGTGTTTATTTCTTAGTTCCTAAAGGAAAGGATCGGAATGTAATTAACAACAGTTTAGTACTATACTAATGATATATCTCATATTGTAGTTTACGTCAATTCTGAACTGACCGTTTCGCATTTCCCGAAGAGGGTGCCCCCAATACAAGGAATAAATAAGAATGAAGAGTTTCTGGAAGAGGGCGTTCCCTCTTGCGCTACAGCCCGTCAAGGACGCCGGTCTTCCGCTATCACCCCTTGTTGTCGACCATTTGTGAAGGCATGTATGGTCATCACATTTGCAAACGTCTTTGCGGCCGCACTGGCGAACTGGTGGTAGATTAAAACTTTATTATAGCCTCTAAGAAAAAGATGTTTAGATTTGAATGAAAATAGTCACAAATCAAGTGTCTTTCCTGCCGCCGGCAGGCATGTTTTGACTTAATCGAAGCCACAGATGCTGGTATTCTATCGGGTGACAATGACGACTGTATGCTCACCAATAGAGGGTCTCTGGCCAAACCAAAATCCTTGAAAAACATGTAAGGGAATAAAAAAAAATGTAAGTGAACGTTAATAATTCTGTAAGTGATCGAACTGCTTTTCTCTCTCAAATCAGTTTCTGAGTCACATCAGGGAATTACTATCCGCCGCGAAAAATCTCTACCCGCTCCAGTAACATTAATAACCAATGCTGATCCCCCGTATCTTTTCATGTCAACTAATCTGGATCCGCCTTTAACAGTCTTTCCTGAAAGAACCTTTTTACCATCAAGAGTAAAAATTCTGAACATCAACTCCCTGTCGGATCTTATCTCGAGGAGATTACTTTTTTGCACTGTTGAAAAACCGAACTTAACAGATGCAGGTGCCAATCCTCTTATTGCAGGAGTTCCTTGAAAAATGGATCTGTTCCATCCTGATGGGTTGTACCGGGGTTCACTTATATCCGGCATCTGCCACGTAGGTATTACAAAACCGGTGCCGTCCGGCTCCTTTCCCCACACCAGGACTCCGTTTTCGTAAGCCGGAATCTCCAGGCATCCGGTAGTGTCAATCTGTGATGTCAGGTTAATGAAAGATGGGTCATTTGAGGGATCCCATATATCCTGAGGCGCGGTTTCAGGAAGTCCGATTCTGAACTGTACCTCTCTTCTGTATGCTGATTGACCTCCAGGATAGATTGACTCTCCATCAAAAGAGATCTCTGTATAGTAAATAGCAGTATCTTCTTTATACGGGGTGAGGGGACTTATCTCAAGTGTGTCACTGCATAAATGACAATTTCTGAATTCGACACTTACATCAGATAAACTGAATCCGGCGGTAAAAATCTCGGAGAGGTCTACAAAGTACCTTATCTTGAAATTTTCAGCATAGCGTGCCGGCCAGGTGGTTTTATTCAGCACCGTAGCAGCAATCTCTGTGAAACGATCTCCCGGAGTGTTGATTTTTGCAACTACCGTGTATTCAGTATCCCGTACAGCAGGAGAAGGAAAGCCGGGAAGCGCCGCACCGTTAAAATCTCTTGCCAGCCTTGCAACAGCGGAACTGAAACCTGCATTGTAGTCTGTGGCAACCTCATTCTTTACAGCATCCAGCCGCTCATCTTCGTACGATCCGTCAACACCCGGTCCCCCCACCAGCGCACCATAGAGAATATGGCGGGACTCCACAGGAGTACGGCCGTTGTCATCGAGGTAAGGCCCGTGCATGCTTCGATGGTGAGGTTTTGTCGGGGGATTTACACCATATCCGCATACGAAGCTTCTGTTGTGTTCATTTTTTCCCAGGGCATAATCGATCTGACTTTTTGCCCACTCATAGTAGAGTTCTTTTTTCTTCACCGGAACATCTTTCAGATCACTATAGACAAATGCCGCAAATGCAGTGTTTGCCGCATAACGGATCGGCCCCCATTGACGAACCCAGGAGAGACCTGCCGGCGTATACGCTATACCCTCATCACCGCTCCAGCTGCTGCCGCCCGCTTGACGCACTGCGTATCCGTGACTCCACCAGTCAAGCCATCGCTGAGCATCTGCATGGTATTTCTCTTTGTTTGTGATTTTAGCGAGCAAAACATAACAGCCGTAAGTCTTGTCATCCCAGGAGAGCGCCTCCTTGAACTTCGGAGTGGTACTCTGCGGCTCTTTGGATAATTCGGGGTAGAGTTCCTCGGCTTTTGACAGGTAATACGGATCCCCGGTCGCGCAGTAAAGCCATGCAGCCCCCCACACCAGCTCATCGTAATACCCGCTCCATGATTTGTAAAAATCAACCGCATCGGGAATCGCTTCGTGATACAGCCCCCTGTAGGTATCTGCAAATGTAAAAAGATCTTTTGCATGCTGGAGAAGAAGATCCGCGTAGGCAGGATCCGTTCCCCTGAAAAGCATTGATGAAGCTGCAAGCGCTGCAGCCGCCTCAGATGCCAGATCACTTCCGGGATTATCAGCATCTATTTTAAACGCAGGCCTCTCAAGAGGGTAAACCTCAGGCGAACCCCACCACTTGTGATCTGTCATTCCAATCCCTATCTGGCCGTAAAATTCATTTTTTGCGCTGTGGCACTTTACCAGATAATCAGTTACCCACTTGATATTCTCCAGAAACCATCCCCATTGCCCGTATTTCTGATAACCTTCCGGATACTCAAGCCCGCCCCAGGCAAGAAGGGTCAGGGATGAAGCCATGGGGAAGTTGAATTTCATATTATCCCCCGCATCGTACCATCCGCCGCTTAAATCAACCCCACCATCGCCGCAGTCGTTTACCGCGGATGATCCGCGCCACTCAACACGGTTATTGTCCGGAAGTTTACCGGAGCGCTGCACTTCATAAAACCACATTGATTTCTGCAGTACTTCAGCGTAATTGAAATCCTGTGCCAGGGAAAATGAAAAACATGACAGAATAAATAAACAGAAGATGAACCTTGAGCAATTAATCATTGCCGGAATCCTCGCAGAATGACATAAAAGGAAACGGTGCTGTGTGGTGTGATCATATATTTAGTAGCGTTTTAAAAAATTCCGTTCATGCGCAGGAAACAGAATCGATGATCGGAGAGGTCCGGAAGGATGATTATAGGGAAAACTGAGTTTTGATAAATTCGCGATATGCTGAAAAAATCCGATGGAAAATCTCTTAATGTGCCCTGGACTCTGAACTACGCCTGAGTCTGTTTTCCTGGAAATTTTGTCCAAACCGAATCCATCAGCAATGACAGAAACAGAGCATCGACCTCCTCATACTTCTGTTCTTTCTCTGCTACACCGGCAATCGCTGTAACTTCTCCCTCAGTAAAGAGCGGGATATTTAAAAGATGGCTGACATTTTCCTGCTGACCGGGAAAAATTTCTCTGAGAGGTTCCGGCAAATCAAAATCATCGATAAAGATCGGTCCTTTCAGACGTGCTGCCTCACCCCACATCCCGGTAGTATCGATGTTTACCTCTTTTGAAGCTTGCGCAGGATATGTTACAGTTGAACCTGAGAAGGAAACCATCTTGACACATCGGGAATGAGCATCATATTTATAAATATATGCAATCTTGCTGCCGGTCAGCTCACTGGCTTTTATAAGACCATAGTTGATAAGATCACTGACAGGACTGCTCCGAAAATGATTTATATCTGAAAGACATTTGAGTTTTAATTCAAGCTGATGGTAATCTTTTTCCGCAGTTTTTCTTTCTGTGATATTTTCCAATATTATTGCACAAAACCCCAGCTGGGGACTGTATGCGTGGACTGAGAACCATTTGTCAAACATGGGGAAATAAAAAACCATCTGCAGAGTACCACCATCTGTGGCAATTTTACCCAGCTTTTTCAACCACTTGCCGGAATCCTCCAGTACATCGGGCAGGACTTCAGATAATTTTCTTCCGAGGATATCCTCTCTTTCCAGCTCGAACATCTTTTCGAAATTTGTATTTACATCTTTGAATATGTAATCTACCGGAGTGCCTATGCAGTCTGTGACTACCTTGAATACTGCCAGGCCATTGATCATGTTTTTAAAAAGAAGCTCATATTTGTGGTCGCTTTTCAATTTTAACTGATGAGAAATGATCCGGTCGAGACATAGAAAGCACAGGTATATAAAAGTATTAATTACGGGTTTATTAATTGTACATTTATCACTGGTGGTAAAAAGATGTACGCTTCCGTAGTATTGCGCATTATCGGCAATTCCTATGGTAAATATATCGTGAATTTTAAAATGGCTCTTGAGCGCGACACTGATTGTATCGGGCAGGGCGCTTGAAGCAAATTCGGAGAGCCCGCCGGTATGATGATAAAGTTCTGTTTTTGTATAAAGCTGTCTGAAAGTATCACTTACTTTATATCTTCTCTGAAACAGATCGCTTCCTGTAATAGATAAAGCCTGAATTATGAGGTCTTCTTCTATTCCTCTGATCTCAACGACTTCAAGGTATTCACCATTATCTGTAGCCTTATTTACAATAATAATAGAATCAGGAAGGATTTCCTTGAGGGAATCGGCGATAAACTTATAGACATCTTTTGAACAGGTAAGAGAAATAAGTTTGCGAGCAGCTTTATTTATAAGGTTGCTCAGATCGTCTTTATCATTGATAGCTTCTGCCTGCATGCGACTTCCTGAATTATGAACAGCGTAGTTGAATTAACCTGCATGATTCTGCATGATTCTGCATGATTCTGAAATATTTATCTCACGGCAATTTTCAGATGAATTTATAATCTGAGTTAAATCATACAATTCGGGTGTGAGAAAAATCCAGAGATTCAAGTTTAATCCATGGAAAATCGCATTAATTTTCTGATTTTGGATTATTTTGAGCTAAAGGCACCGACCATATTTATTACTCTGATTTCAGATCATTTTAAGCTAAAGGCACTGTACGGCGTGTCCCCCGGGCACCGATTTCTCAAGCATGCTGCTCTTACAGGGGGCACGCACGTTGCACCCTCCAGGAATAAGATATTACCAATTGGTGGCAGCCTCCATCCTCGTCATTCCTGCGGAAGCCGGAAACCATAATGCAAATAATAATCCTTTTTAGAAATCAAGAATACATGTCTGCCACCAATTGTTTTCCGATTCCTGGAGGGTGCAACGTGCGTGCCCCCTGTAGGAAGAACATGCTTGAGAGACTGGCGCCCTGGGGACACGCGGTACAATGCCTTTAGCTCAAAATGATCTTAAATCAAAGTGTTAAAATATGCTTTGGACTGAGTATGTCTTTCTCAGATGGATGCCGTTCTTCAACGGCATGACGTCTGTAACGGTTGTGCTGAAAAGGTTGTTTATGTAAATACTGTAACAACCGCACTCCGTCATTCCTGCGAAAGCCGGAAACATAATGCAAATAATAATCCTTTTTTAGAAATCAAGAATACATGTCCGCCACCAATTACTATTGTCCTATTCCTGGAGGGTACAACGTGCGTGCCCCCTGTAGTAAGAACATGCTTGAGAAACCGGTGCCCGGGGGCCACGCCGTAAGGTGCCTTTAGCTAAGTATGATCTTTAATAAGAGTATTAAGACAGAATTGTATTTATAGAGGTCCACAGACGAATAAAAAGTTCATTCCACAAGTTAGAAGAAAAGCAGTATATTTCTCAGTTTAATACTATTGAAAGCGGGTTGTTTCATGTCAGTTAGTTCATCCGTTAAAAAGACAATGTACGATATCAAAAACAGACCCCCGGAAAAACTGGATCTGATGGTGCAGGCGATTCATGAAAAAGTGTTTTCGGAAACTGATTGTCTCAAATGTGCCAGATGCTGCAAAGAGATCAGCCCGATTATGTACCGTCATGACATTTTGCGGCTGGCAAAAGCGGTGAAGATGAACCTTGAGACCTTTGTGGATAAATACCTTACAATTGATAAAGATGAGGACTATGTTTTTAAGTCAAAACCATGTCCCTTTTTGTCATCTGATAATTGGTGCGATGTCTATGATGACCGCCCCACAGCCTGCCGCGAATATCCCCATACTGACAGGCGCCGTTTTCATCAGCTGATTGATTTGTCTATAAAGAATGCCGATGTTTGCCCCGCAGTCGAGGAAATCCTGGAGAAGCTTGTTAAAGTCGCGGGTAAGGACCTGGCTTTCAGACGACGATAATCGATAGTCTTACGATAAAGTGCAGAATAAGCAAAGGAGAACAATTGAACCAAATCCATGAAAAAGACTGGGCTGAGGAAAGTTGGGGTGGACACACTGGAATGAGCAATTTCTCAGATTACAGTATAGTGGAAGATAGCACTACGGAAATATCTGCGGGAAAAGCGGAGAATTCTCAGGAAGAAGATACTGTTTCTGGAGATGGAAAATAAAACCCTCATCTGTCTGTCAAACAGATGAGGGATAAACACAAATTGCCCATTCTTTATGCTTTCACATAAAGAAAGATTCCCGGCCTGGCAATTACCTTAAAATGTTTACAACCCTCTCAGTATACCGTTTCCCGGAATTATCCAGCTGGATAAAGTATGTTCCGGAAAGAACGGGTTTAGAGCCAAACCTGAGGTGGTGAATTCCCGGTTTGTAAAACGCAGGGCTCAGTTCAGCCAGACACCTTCCCGAAATGTCAAGCAGTCTGAAAGAGCCTTTCAGGCTGGAACCGGATTTAATTGTAAAGACCCCGTTGCCTCTGGGCATTACAGAAAACGAGTTCCCCCGGAATTTCGGGTTGATATTGTTGTTTGAGATACTGCTGCCGCCAATTGTCTTTATGCTGATGTCATCAAAGAAAATTGATCCCGAAAAACTTCCCAGATCAAAGACTATTCTGGCGCTCTGGTCATCTGCTTCGTTCATGGTGAATTCAAATGAAAATGTTTCCATCTCTGTGCTCACAGAAAGGGTCTGATATCCGGAGTAGGTGGTCCAGGGATCCTCATTCAACCCTATGTTCATGGGAAGGTCAAAAGGAACAGATGCTCTGGCTTTAAAGGAAACCTGGTAAGTCTTGCCGCTGGAGATATCGAGTCCGGTTGTATTGAGCTGGGCATGCCACCCCTCTGTACCGGCAGCTGTCATCGTGATTGCAAGCTCGCCGCTCTCTACAGAGGATGTTCCTTTGGCATCCTCAAATGCGGCGAATTTCCACCCTGTTGAGCCATCTGAAAAGTCACCGTTTGTCACGAGTTCTTTTCCAACTGCGGGACCGTTGTTTGAAAAAACTGCTGTGAGATTTACATTTTCAGTTACTGTGATTGTCAGGGGGTTCTGTGACCCTTCCGCACTTCCACTCCAGTTTAAGAACTCGTTGTTTTCACCTGGTGAGGCGGTGAAAGTAAGGACAGTGCCGGAATCGACCATTACCCTGTTGGGCTCGATACTGACAGTGCCGCGTCCGGTTGTGAGAACGGAGACAGCGAATCTTGTAGTCTGGTCTCCCTCGCAGGCACCATTGAGAATGGACTTAGGCCGCACAGAGGTATTCTTGATGCTGTATTCATCTGTAACCGCGACTTCAAGTCCCCATCCGCTGAGAGTTTCAAATTTGCTGTCAGTGGTCATATCCATTGATGGACAGTCACTGTTGCCCGGACCCCACGACCACGCCAGCCATCCGATCTCGTTTTCCTGGCATTCTTTCATAATCAGCTTGTAGTTGATAGTTCCAACACAGGAGGCGGCGGTATTGCCGAATTCACCAACTATCAGGGGAAGATTCATCTGTACAGACTGGGCTATCTCACTTGTAATTGTCTGATCGTTATAGCCCCAGTCAGGGATCCACCACATGTGAACAGAGAACAGAAGGTTATGGTCAGGGTCGGCGGTTATGAGGTCCGGTCCGGTGGCCTGAAGAATATTGATATCCTTGCCCCACCCGGCCCCATCGATGACTATCGGAACATGTATTCCTGCCTCGCGCATCCTTGTGACAGCGGTTGAATAGCCGGTGAGAAAATCCGCGTTTGAGACTGTGTTGCCGCATTCGTTGGCGATGTTGACCAGAAGATACTCTTCATGCTTCTGGGTAACACTGACCACTTCATCTTTTGTCCACCAGTCAACCATGGCCGGAAGTTTATCCCATTCCCCGGTTGCATCGTGAAGCTCCACCATGGGAATCATTTTGTTTTCGACGCATTTTGTTATTACAGCATCGAACTTATCAACTGCGCCTGTAGTTATCCAGACGATTCGTACTACATTGGCACCTGTTTTGGCCATTTCAGGGAAGCTCTCCCCGTTAATATCTGTCCAGACTGTCATTTTATTGACACCGCGCAAAATGACCTTTTCACCGCAGCGGTCGTACAGGTGACGGCCCACGACCCTGAACCCGGGGAGCTCGGCTGAGGTGGCGGAGACGACAAAAAGCAGAATAAACGAAAAAAGAGTGCAAAAAGAGGATTTAAACCTGCTGGTAACGGTCATAACTCTACTCCTTGGATACGATGAATGTCAAACTGCGGCCCAGGTAAATAATGTAAGCGAAAAAAGAGCGGGAGTCTATTTTAATACTCATTTTTTATCAATTTGTGTGGTCAATTATGTCCACAGTTTATATTGAGAAAAGTACACCCGGCCCTCTTTGGATGGTATAATTTATGTGTGTCGTACCGGAAAATGGGGTAAAAAAAATTCTGGCGAGGTATCAAAAAATGTCCACATCTATTTCCAGCCGGAGGCTTATCGGGTGAAAGCTGTTTTTGAGTATCTGGATTACCGTGATTTTCTAAAGGATCACTATAGTTTCAGTAAAAAGAACCGTTATTTCTCATTCCGGTACATTACTGCAAAAACAGGGATCGATGCGAGCCTTTATGCAAAAGTCCTCAGCAAGCAAAGGCATATAAGTTCACAGAAAGTAGCATCGCTCTCTGAGTTTCTGAAACTGGACCGTCAGGAAAAAAAGTATTTTCAGGTACTGGTTCAGTTTAATAAATCAAAAACAGCCGAGGATACAAAATTCTACTTTGAGAAGCTGCTTTCTTTACGCGGCTCACCCGCGGTTCTTCTGGAAAAAGATAAATATGACTATTTCCTGAACTGGTATAACGCCGCAATACGGGATCAGATCAAAATATTCCCTTTTACGGGGGACTACAAAGAACTTGCGGGCCGGCTCTGTCCACAAATTACTGAAGTGCAGGCCAGAAAATCGGTACAGCTGCTGCGGAAACTGGGACTGATCGTTGAGGACAGCAAAGGCAGATGGCATTTGACAGAAGATTTTATCAGGACCGACGGCAAGATGAGTGCAATGGCGGTAAGGTCTTTTCAGAAAGAGATGTGCCGCCTGGGGATGGAGGCTATCGAGCGGGTACCCAGAGATGAACGGGATATATCTACTGTTACAGTGAGCAGTTCAAGGGCATGCATGGATATTATCAGAGAAAAGCTGGCGTCTTTCCGCAGAGAGGTTCTGCAGATAATCGCCGAAGATGAAGGAATGGAAGAGGTTTATCAATTGAATTTTCAGGTCTTCCCTCTTACCTGCAATAAGTGGAATAAAGAATGAAGCTCAGGGTTTTTATCACGCTTACAGCTTCTATTCTACTGCTCAGATGTACAAATCCGTCTTCAGCAGGCGGCAGCGGAACCGAGACGATCAATACTTTCGTGGCCCTTGCAGGCGGTGTTCCTGCTTCAGGAGCCGCGGTAAAGGTGGTTGATTCAGATGGATGGTTTGACAGTATTTACAGTTCTGCCGCTCCGGTACTGGAAAGTACAACGGTTGCGGAAAACGGAATGCTTTCTTTTGATATATCTCCGTCCCGTGTCTTCAATCTTCAGATTGACAATGGCAAAGCGGGACGATTCCTTTACAGGATAAACCCGCGTCAGATTGATAAAGACACCCTTTTTCTGGATTCGGTTTTTACTTTCGAGGCGACAGTTGATTCTGCATTGGCAAAAGATGTTGTATTCAGGCTGTCGGGAACAACCTACAAGGCGAAATTCCGTTCCCCGGATAAAATCGAAGTTACAGGTATCCCGCAGGGAACCTACACCCTTGTTGCCTCAGGCGGAGCAGCCGGAAAGTACCCGGTGATTCTCAAAGGGCTTGATATAAGTGCAGATGTACCAGATACGCAGCTTCAGCTTGTTTTTAATAATACGCTGGTTGACGATTTCCAGACCGGCATAGGCCCCTCTACGGCCGGCAATCTGAATCCGGATATTTACTGGTACACCTATTCTGACGGCGGGGCGCACGGGTGGAATCCGGCCCTGAAAATGTGGGTGGAGATCTCCGATACGTTTCAGTCTGTCGGCAGCTCCTGGATAAATGCAGACTCCTCTATCGAGACCCGGAATGAAAAAGCCGCTCTCTTCAGGGCATTTCTGGATCACTCGATAGATCCACCCTGGGCAGGAGCGGGAATAAACATGAAATCGCCAGATGGCAAAGGGATAGATTTGAGTTCGATGGAATCGTTCTCTTTCCGTGCAAGAGGAAGGGGAACTGTAACAGTGAGGCTGGAGACTGCTGCTTATGACCGGATCGCCTCAGGGCATTCGCAGTTCAGCTCCATTATCTATCTGACAGATACCTGGCAGGTTTATACAATTCCGGTTACCTCTTTAAACCTGATTCTGCCCCTTGACAGCCAGTACCAGTTCGTTCCCTGGGAGGAAGCGTCAAAAGAAGTCACCAAAGTGGAGTTTGAATTCTCAGGGAGTGACAATCCTGCGGATTCGGTTGAGCTTTATATTGATGATATCTATATCAATGGGGTGAGATCAGAGGCTTTCCGCTGATATTACTCTTCTTTATTTTTCGTGGTGATATTGTGTGAACGGCTTTTTATTTCCGGTCCGGTATCCTTAATGGATTTACAATCGATGTACCGTCTGTTTTTCTGATAAGATTAATAACTGCCGGATTACTCTCAGGGTGTATCGTTCGCCCGAGTAAATTGAATGCTCCTGTCTGAAAGCTGCGGGTATTGTTAACTTTTGATTGATTGTGACGGATTACGCTTGTTATAATTTCACGTTGACCTTTAAGAAACAGTGTATCGCATTTTTCATCGCTGACAAAGATAATTTTGCCGTTTAAAGCAGTGAACGTTGACTGATAACATCCACATGCACAATATCTTCCATCTTCATAAACACCATCACACTCTAAATATATCCCAACTATCGAATAGTCCTTGCCGATATAAGGGGAACGTATGGTAACATTTTTTCCTGCATCAAGAACAATTTTTTCACCGTCAGCTGAATTGTAAGCAGACAATGCGATTGCCCGGTAGTCATTCGGATATTCATCTTCAGTTTGTGGTTTATCATCACTGTTGAAAACTCTTACTATCCTTTCCTGGCCGGATATTTCCTCCCATCCAATTTGATATCCTGATGAATAGAATGGATCATCAAATTCGAATCTCAGAGAGTCTAACGTTACCGGTTGATTTGAATCATTTGATATAAGTATGCTGTCATCTCCGTATCCTTGACTCCAAAACAGAACATCAAATGCGGAAATCGTATCTTTAGAGAAAGAAACTGCCCGGATCGATACTACAGATGATAACACTGTAAGGATGGTCGCATGGAGTAGTAGTTTTTTACACACATTCGATTCCTTTGTTGATGTGGGTGATCTGATTGGCTCCTTGAAACGGATATATAAGATACTGAGTCACTGTTACAAGTGGAAAAAGAGATGTTTGTCAAAAGGTATCGTTGGGTTATATTGTCTCGTATTCTGATATATCCGGATTATTTTGATTCTCTTTCAGATGTACCATATCTTAATGATATCACCACTTCTTCTGTTGCACCTCCTGAATGTCAGCTTAATATCACCATCGGCTTAAGAGGCTTGTTCTTGATTAACACTGAACGATGCGCGGAAACATTCATAGCGGCATGAATTTTGCATTTTATTTGAAATGCATTGAATTTACCTGCAACCTGGTCCTGTTCAGGAGATGAGCAATGGCTAAAAAAAGAATGCACGTGTTTATTCTTATGTGCCTGCTGTTACCGGGACTGTTTTGCAAAAATAAAGATCCTGTAAGTAGTGATGATCCTGATGATGACCCGGAGGTTGCTATTGTAACCGATATCGATGGCAATGTGTACAATACGGTAAAAATCGGAAATCAGATCTGGACAAAAGAGGATGTCCGTACAAAAAGGCTCAATGACGGGACAAAAATACAGCTTGTTGAAAATGATGCCGAGTGGGTTGGTCTCACAACTCCGGCACTCTGTTATTATAAGAACAGTTCAAATCCCGATACGATAGTAAAATACGGGGCACTTTATAACTGGTATGCATTAGAAAAGCTTGCGCCTGCCGGCTGGCATGTGCCGTCAATTGCAGAGTGGAATGCAATGCTTAACTATTTGGAAAAGAACGGTTTTAACTGGGATAAATCCACAACCGGTTTAAAGCTGGCAAAAGCAGTCTCTGCATCATCAGACTGGAAAAGCAGTCAACTCCCGGGTGCGATCGGAAATAACCTGAGCTTAAATAACAAGAGTGGTTTTACCGCTCTTCCAAGTGGCTGCCGTTTCCATAACGGCGTATTTGCATACAGAGGAGTGGAGAACCACTGGTGGAGCTCTACAAAGACCAGTTATGCCGACCACGCCTACAGTATCTATCTCATGAAAGATACTGCAGATGTTAAAATTCATGCTCACTACAGAGATGAAGGCTTCTCGGTAAGGTTTATTAAGGATAACTAATCGGGGGAGTACTGGTTTCCGGCCTTCGCCGGAATGACGGAGTGCGGCTGTTACGATATTTGCGCATTTTTTATCATAAGGTAAGCAGGGTAAGAAACCTGTGCTGATTTACGTAAGCCTTTCGGGCTAATGAAAAGAAACTTGAAGACTCCGGCAAAGCTGAAATAGAGATAAAAAAATAGTCCGTCTATTTACATATGGCAGAGGGCGTCCCCAAACAAGTAATAAACAAGAATATAGAGATTTTAGGAGGGGGCGTCCCCCCTTGCGCTCCAGCCCGTCGAAGACGCCGGTCTTGCGCTATCCCCCTGTGTTGTCC
>JAAYYB010000035.1 GCA_012515615.1 Fibrobacter sp. | reverse complement strand
CCGAATGTGCAAGCGAACAGGTGGATCTGACAACTACGTTTACTCCGGGGGAAATCAGCGCACAGGTTTCCATGTTGAATACTGCGGCAGCAAACGGTCCCCCTGTTGTGGATTCGATGTTTTTCAGAGCAAGCGAGATTACAAGCTCCATCTTTTCACGGTCCGAGTTGAAAACAGACGGTTTACCCTGGAGAAAAGAATCGATCCAGTCGGGAAGTTGAAGAGTTACGGGAGGAAACATTTTCACTTATCAATTATGGGAAAAGGATTCAGAAATTCTTTACTGCGGATGCGATTTCGCGCATCAGAGTGACACCGTTTTTGTTTTTAAGCACGTTACCGGTGACAATGATATCCGCACCTGCTTCCAGTTTTTCCCTTGCAGCAGCAGCATCACGGATACCGCCCCCCACAATTATCGGTATTTCCACATAAGAACGCACCATCTTTATCATCTCCGGAGGCACCGACTGCTGAGCGCCGCTGCCGGCCTCCAGATACACCAGCCCCATTCCCATATACTGGGCCGCCAGGGCATGAGCAGCCGCGATCTGGGGTTTATTTCTTGGAAGGGGTCTTGTGTCACTCATAAATTCCACAGAACTGACAGAACCGGATTCCACCAGCATGTACGCTGTGGCAATTGGTTCTATGCCGCATTCCCGGATCACCGGGGCAGCCTTCACATGTTCACCGATCAGGTTCATCGGATTGCGGCCCGATACAAGCGAGAGATAAAGCAACGCATCTGCCGATGCGGACAACTGTGTTGCATCACCGGGGAAAAGAATTACCGGGATAGAAACCGCTTTTTTTACAAATGATACGAACTTATCAAAATGATTAGTGTACAGGAGACTTCCCCCAATCAAAATGGCATCGGCACCGCAACTCTGTGACTCCTCCGCGACCCTGGCACCCTCCTCAAGAGTAAAATCATCCGGATCAAGAAGCACCCAGTAGCATTTACTTCCACGGGAGATCGTTGCAAGTATGGAGTCCAGAATTGCCCTTTTCATGCGACACCGGCCTTCTCTGAGATCAAGGATGCCGATGACTCAAGCGCATCGTCAACTTTCTGAGGATCCTTTCCTCCGGCCTGCGCTCTGACAGGACTTCCGCCTCCGCCGCCGCCTGCTTTCTGTGCCGCGGCTTTCACCAGTTCACCGCAATGAATTCCGAACTTCTTTACAGCAGTCTGTCCTGCGCATGCACTGAAGAGTGCTTTCTGGTCCACAACGGCCCCGAGCACAACGACCATAGTGTCAAGCCCCCTTGATTTTATCTGGTCACAGATGCTGTCGCTGAGGCGGCAGAATGAGTCTTTGTCGATCTCTCCCATATTGCGAACTATCCACGGGAAATCCCCGCCTTTAGCTCCTGCTTCCTCAAAGATCTCTTCAACGGTCCCCGATGTCAACCCGCTTGAAAGTTCAGAAATCTTCTCTTCAAGCTGTTTAACATTGTCAAGAAGCGCCTGAATGCGATCCAGAAGTTTACCTTCACCGACTTTCAGCAGGTTACTCAGTCCGGAGATTACCTTCTCTTTACCTAAGAGATAACCCACGGTGCCGCTTCCGGTAATACCCTCAATACGCCTGATCCCGGCGCTGATGCTGGACTCGGCAGTTATATGGAAAAATCCGATCTCTCCTGTGGCGGAGACATGAGTTCCCCCGCAAAGCTCCTTGCTGACAGGGCTGATATCAACTACCCTGACTCTATCGGCATATTTTTCCCCGAAAAGTGCCGTAGCACCTTCAGCTTTTGCTTCATCCAGATTCTTTAAATCGGTTCTAACCGGAATGTTTCTTACGATCCATTCATTGACCTGCTTTTCAACAGCTTCCAGTTCCTCTGTGGAAAGAGCCTTGAAATGAGTAAAGTCAAACCGCAGCCCTTCGGGCTCAACCTTTGATCCGGACTGCTGAACGTGATCGCCCAGAACTTTCCTCAGCGCGGCCTGCAGAAGATGAGTGGCAGTATGATTTCTTCTGGTATCGCCACGGCGGGTATCATTGATCTCTGCAGTGAGAGGAGCTGAAAAATCTTCACTGGTAAGAGGCACCGATGCCCTTGCCCGGTGAATCACCATGTCGTTCCATTTGATAGTGTCATCAACGAAGATCTCTTTGCCCTTTGAGGAGCGCAAGAGACCTTTATCGCCGATCTGTCCACCCGATTCTGCATAGAAAGGAGTTTTGTCAAGAATCAGAAGGTATACGGGTGATCCGGTTTCACTCTCCACAATTTTGAACCTGCAGACATTAACCTCTGCATGCGGCATGCTGTAGCCGACAAATTCGGTGCCGGAAACAGGCCTGAGCCCGATCCAGCCCTCAGGAGCCAATCCCTCATCGGACTTCCTTGACTCACGCGCACGCTTCTTCTGTTCTTCCATGAGTCTGCTGTAGCCTTCTTCATCAACGGTGAGGCTCTGCTCCGCGGCCATGAGTCTGGTCAGGTCCATCGGGAACCCGTAAGTATCGTACAGAGTAAACACATCGGTGCCCGACAGAATACTCTTCCCTTTACTTCTGGTGCTCTGCACCATGACAGTAAATTTTTCCAGACCCTGTTCCAGTGTCGCTCCGAAGCGTTCCTCTTCAGAACGGATCACTTCCTCAAGATACCTCACGCGCTGATTTATCTCCGGGAAAGCTTCCCCCATCTCCTGTACCACCACCGGTATAAGCTTGTAAAGGAATGGCTCCCTGAACCCCAGCTCGCGGCCAAACCGGTAAGCGCGGCGCAGAAGTCTTCTGAGCACATACCCTCTTCCCTCGTTTGACGGAAACGCACCATCGGTTATCGCAAATACAAGAGAACGGATATGATCAGCTATCACACGGAAAGGAACGCCTGCCTCACCCTGATCGTAGGGTTTTCCGCTGAGTTCGGCAATTTTACCTATAATAGGTCTGAAAAGGTCTGTATCGTAATTGGATTCAACACCCTGAATGACAGAGACTATTCTCTCGAATCCCATGCCGGTGTCAACATGCCTCTGTGGAAGCGGAACAAGCGTGCCGTCTTTTTCCCGGTTATACTGCATAAACACCAGGTTCCACAGCTCACGGTACCTTTCGTTCTGCCCGTTTACACCCTCGATGGGATCATTAAAGGTCTGCTTCTGAGTTGAAAGGTCCCCCATATCAAAGTGAATTTCGGAACAGGGTCCGCAGGGACCTGTCTCTCCCATTTCCCAGAAGTTGCTCTTATCTCCGAAACGCATAACGCGTTCATGGTCGATATCGGTCTCATTTTTCCAGATCTTCTCCGCCTCATCATCGGAATCATGAATCGTTACAAAGAGTCTGTTTTTCGGGAGTTTCCAGATTTCAGTCAATAGCTCCCAGGCCCAGGTGATAGCCTCTTTTTTATAGTAATCACCGAAAGACCAGTTCCCGAGCATCTCAAAGAAAGTGTGATGATAGGAATCGCGTCCCACTTCTTCAAGATCGTTGTGCTTGCCGGAAACGCGCATGCATTTCTGTGAATTGGCGGCTCTATTCAGTTTTTTAGGATTGTCACCCAGGAAAATTGCCTTGAACTGATTCATCCCCGCATTTGTAAAAAGCAGCGTGGGATCATCATGCGGTATCACCGGGGCACTTGGAATAAAGGCGTGCCCGCGCTCCTGAAAAAATTTAATAAATTCATTTCTGATTATTTTGGAAGATTTCATAACAGTTATGCCAGTTCCTCTACTTCTTCCTGTGGTGTATCATTGGAAACTTGCTTGTTTAGCTGTCCTTTTTCCCTGACTTTCTTTTCTATTGCATCCAGGATATCCCTGTTTTCCAGTAGAAAGCACCGTGTCTTCTCTCTTCCCTGTCCTATTCTTTCTCCCTGATAGGAAAACCAGGCACCGCTTTTTTCCACGATGTTCATCGACGCGGCCAGATCAAGCACATCACCCTCAAAGGAGATACCCTTTCCGTAAAGGATATCAAACTCAGCTTCTTTAAATGGAGGCGCGACCTTGTTTTTAACCACCTTGGCACGCGTGCGGTTGCCGATCACATTCTCCCCGTCTTTTATGGCAGCGATACGGCGGATATCGATTCTTACGGAGGAGTAGAATTTCAGTGCGTTACCTCCGGTTGTGGTCTCAGGGTTTCCAAACATCACCCCGATTTTCATACGAAGCTGATTGATGAAAATCAGGCAGGTTTTTGATTTGGAGAGTATACCGGTCAATTTACGAAGAGCCTGGGACATAAGTCTGGCCTGAAGGCCCATGTGGCTGTCACCCATGTCGCCCTCTATTTCAGCGGCCGGAACCAGGGCCGCGACGCTGTCGACCACAATGATATCGATTGCACCGCTTCTCACAAGCGTATCCACAATCTCCAGAGCCTGTTCACCGGTGTCCGGCTGAGAAACCAGCAGATTATCGATATCCACACCCAGCGCCTTTGCATAAGCTGCATCAAAGGCATACTCTGCATCAACGAGAACCGCTATTCCGCCATTTTTCTGGGCATTTGCGATGGTCTGAAGAGCCAGGGTGGTTTTTCCGGATGATTCAGGACCATAAATCTCGATGATTCTACCTTTGGGAAAGCCACCCACACCCAGTGCCAGGTCCAAAGAAAGCGATCCGGAAGAAATTACAGGGATATCATTCTGAAGACTTGCGGTCCCCAGACGCATGATTGAGCCTTTTCCATGCTGTTTTTCTATCTGGCTGACTGCCTGCTCCAGTGCCGCATTTCTGCTACTGGACTCTTCATCGACATTGCTTTTTCTGGCCATGAAGAACTCCTCTCATTATTACCTTATATATAATAGGAACATATAGTTTCTGAAAAATACGATTTGGAGAGGGAGAGATGGGAATATGAATAATTACAAATTACGTTATGCCTGAAGACAACCCTGAAAACATGGGATAGTTGTGATAGCAGAATGTAATTTCCTGAAAAAACAGGTTTATGCTCAAAAAGACAAGTTCTGATGGTTTATTTACGTTTCAACAGAGCCCCATGCCTTATTTTAGCCCTGATTCTGCTCTCAAAAGCAGTATT
>JAAYYB010000319.1 GCA_012515615.1 Fibrobacter sp. | reverse complement strand
TGACCTGCCTGCACAAATGGTGGACAACACAGGGGGATAGCGTAAGACCGGCGTCTTCGACGGGCTGGAGCGCAAGGGGGGGCGCCCCCTGCCAAAAAACTCCTGGTTCTTGTTTATTGCTTATATTGGGGGCACCCTCTTCCAGAAAGTCCTTATTCTTCCGAATTATTTCTTGTATTGGGCAACACCACCTTCCAGAAACTGCATATTTTTGTTGACGCCCTCCCTTACGGTCAGGCCTCGGAATGGGAACCGGAATTCCAGAGAACCGGACCAATTCGCGTATTTGTTATGTATAAAAGAATCTAACACTGACTCTGGATTTGAATTATTATTTATCGTCAACCCCTATTTTTTATTCTCCTTTCCTTTTTTCTCTCCATCAGAAGTGTAAGGACGGTTATCGGCCACAGAAGTGCCGCGCCAAGAGATATTCCCACATTGCCAAGCAGCTGAAGTCCAAACCTCTGTTCAAACGGATCATCATTGACCAGGTATGTCCACGTCGCAGAGGGCATTTTGAGCTTATAACGTTCATACGTGGTATTAATATCCTCTTCGTTTATTTCTTTCAATGCCTTTTCGATCTGTTCCTTTACATCTCTTTGCATCTCATCAAACATAGTTATAGCCATTTTACGGAACTCAAAAAGCGGGTCCTGCCCACCAACCCTTCGAAGGTGAATAGAGTCTTTGAGCACATTTATCTCATTGAGATACCGCGACCAGCCTGAGTCAAGACAGGAGAGAGCCGCCATTTTGCAGAGATCGTTATATCTGGTTTTATTTTGTATAGAGACCGTGGGTAACTTTCCCCATTCCTCTGACTGACCCGGAAAATTATCCGAAAGCAAAAGGTCATTTCTCCACTCATGTACAATTTTTCTCTGCTGTTCGGTAATCAATGAATATTTATAGAGTGTTATTTTTATCTCCATGTTCTGGCCCTCAACTATACGCTGAACCCTGGAAATCTCGTTTATCAAAAGTCGTTTGCCGATATTGCTGTCCCCTGCTCTTTTCAGAGTATCCTTTGGAAGCAGATCCTTAAGGTTATATCTTATAAAAAGATCATCCTCAGTGCTGATAAAAAACCTTGTCAACCCCGGATCACCCTGTCGACCCGCCCGACCTCTGAGCTGATTGTCTATACGACGGCTTTCATGGCGGTTTGTTCCGATAACATAAAGCCCGCCGAGTTTTACAACCGCATCCCTTCCGCTCTCATCCGCGCCGCCCAGCTTTATATCTGTGCCCCTTCCGGCCATATTTGTCGATACTGTAACCGCACCCATCCTTCCGGCATCAGCAATAATCAGGGCCTCACTGGCATCGTTCTTTGCATTCAATACTTTACAATCAACTTTTTCCTCTTTGAGTGCATCCGCCAGCTCCTGGGACTCCAAAACAGATCCGGTTCCAACCAGAACCGGACGTCCCGTAGAGTGCTCTCTTACTATCTCCTTTACCAGCATCTTCCGCTTTTCTTCTTTACTACTGAAGATGAGGTCCGGAAGATCCTGTCGGATACTCTTTTCATGAGGCGGGATCACTACTACAGGCAATCCGTAAAACTCCCGGAACTCCTCTTCAGCAGCTTCCGCGGTTGCGGTCATGCCGCTCAGTTTCCGATACTGTTGAAGGAAGTGCTGTAAAGTGATGGAGTTCAGGATATGTCCCTTTTCCCCATTCCTGCACCCCTCTTTTTCTTCCACGGCCGCCTGAAGTCCATCAGGCCATCGCCTTTTATCCGCAACTCTTCCCGTAAACTCATCAACCTGTTCTATCTTGCCATTGCGCACTATATAGTCCTTGTCACACTGAAGAAGATATTCCGCGTGCAGCGCGTAATTGATACTTGCTAACAGGGCTGAACTCTCCTCTGCGTACAGGTTTTGGCATTTCAACACATTTTCTATCCGGTTTATTCCATCTTCGGTCAGAAAAACATTCCTCTTGTATTCATCAAACTCAAACTCTTTTCCCCGCTTAAGCCGCCGGATAAGGCTGCCAACAGATTCACAGTTTCCATCCTGTGTTTCGATGGCACCTGCGATAACAAGAGGCACTCTGGCCTCATCTATCATTATTGAATCGGCTTCATCTACTATTGCGAAGTTTAATTCTCTCTGAACAATAGAATCTTTACTGACAGCTATACTGTCCCTCAAATAATCAAAGCCCGCCTCTTTTGCGGTACAGTAGGTGATATCCGCCAGGTAAGCCTCTTTTCTCTGTTCAATTGACATTCCTTCCTGAACACATCCTGTCCGCAGACCTAAAAACCCGTAAACTCCGCTCATCCACTCCTGGTCTCTTCTGGCCAGATAATCGTTAAATGTAAGTACATGAACACCACTTCCGGTTAGAGCATTGAGACAGGCGGGAAAAAGTGCTGTCATCGTTTTTCCTTCGCCGGTTTGCATCTGAGAGCATTTTCCCTGGTGAAGCGCAATGGCTCCGATTAGCTGTTCATTGAAGGGCTCAAGACAGAGTACCCTTTTAACAGCTTCATATACCAGCGAATAGGTCATCACCAGAAATGATTCCAAACTTTTTTCTTCTACCACTCTTTTCCTCAGCTCTTTTGATAAAACCTCAAGCTGTTTGTCGGATTTTTTATCAAGTTCTTTTACTGTCTTCAGTATAACCACGACTAATTTATCATATCCGGACAAATCATATTCGACTACAGATCCATTAAGCTTCTTGTGATACCTTCGGATTTTCTCTGTAAGTTCTTTATAAGACACGATATTTTTCTCCCGGAAAAAGCATTAATACATCGTTTTTAAGTAGTACTCAGGATTTGCTTTTACCTGACTTATAAATCCCGGAGATAGATGAAGTGCATCTGAACCTTGCAGCAGAAAGGTTTGGACAAATTACAGCTGCACCACACTGGTGAAGAATCTGCGATTTGTAAAAGCCTTTAAGCACAAGGGAAAGATGCAATTTGCCCCTGAGGGCCGGGTGCATAAGTCAGGTTTTAACAGAAGAGCGGGTCTTCTTCGCTGGAAAATGCGGAAAGAGAGAAACGTTCCTGAAGGAATTTTTTAAAAAAATCAACTTTAATGGAATGATTTCTGAGTGTCAGGGGTACCGACTCATTAAACAGTTTTAGACAGACGGGGTCATAGCAAGGCTGAAAATCGGTACAATCAACATTTTGTAAGCAGGGTACTTCTGGAAAAATCCTGTAATCAGGTGTAAAAGTCGAGATAAACTCGTTAGTGATCCGCTCTCTTTCGGCCGGTTCTCCTGTAGAATAGAATATGCCCGATCTGGCATGTGAGAGCAGAATATTGGCCAGGAAAAAAAACAGCAGAAGGTTTCGGCTTTTCTTATCGTTCATATCTGTAAAATAATCAGGGCCAAAGAGAAGTGGAGATATGTGTGTGCCGGGGACGAACTACCTCTTTATCTTTAGGGTACCTCAAAATACTCAGTTTTCAGGCGTGGCCGGGGGCGGGAATTCACTGCGCCGGGCGCACGAAACAGGCAATTCTGCTGTTATTCCTCAATTGAGCAGTGCAACGAAAGTACACAGCCGTCCGCAGCGGTAAATGAATTTTAAAGGTACCCTTTAGATAAAGTCAAAAAACAGTCCGTCCCCGCCAGTCATCCGGCCCGCATTTAGCCAATTTGGCCCATTTCCAGCCGTTCGCAACAACTATATTGTAAGGATTTATAATTTCAGCAACCTGCTTAAGGCGCACCGATAAATGTACCTTTTAATCACCTCTCTGATTCTGATTTCAATCGTTCTGACTGCCAGAGTCGCCAGTAAATGGAGACTCCCACTGGTTGTCATTGCACTGGGGGTCGGGATACTGTTCGGGAGCGACGTTTTGGGGTTAATCTATTTTGATAATCCCAAAATGGCCAAAACGCTTGCCGATTTCGCCCTGGTTTTTGTGCTTTTTATCGGCGGCTTTGGTACTAAAAAAGAGATCCTGAAAACTGTCCTTCGCCCATCCATGGTCCTGGCCTCTCTCGGAGTCATCTTTACTGCCCTGATTACAGCAGTGGCGCTCTATTTGATTTTTGATTATTCTTTCAAATACGCACTGATTATAGGCTGCATCATATCATCCACCGATGCTGCGGCTGTGTTTTCTATTCTCCGCACCAGGCCAATCAGCCACAAGCTTACATCGCTTCTGGAAATAGAATCTGCAACAAACGACCCGATGGCCATTCTTTTGACCACCATGGCCATTCAGTTTGCCACAGCAAACATCGACCACCCTTTTGAAGTCGGGTTTTTCCTTTTGTGGCAGTTTTTTGGCGGAATAGGCATCGGTCTTCTAATCGGAAAAATCGGTGTTTTGCTCTTTCAGCGTGTAAAAATACTGGATAGAGGATACTTTTATATCTACTTAGTAAGCATGATTCTTCTTTCCTTCGGCGTGGCAGATGTACTGAAGGCAAGCGGCATGATCTCGGCGTTTTTTGCCGGCTTCCTGATGGGAAATTCCGGAATTCCTTACAAGAAGACCCTGGAGTCGTTCCTGGAAGCTGTACAGACCATAGCAAACGTCGGCATATTTGTTATTCTGGGACTCCTTGTTTTCCCAAAAGAATTCGGCAGTGTCTGGAAAGAGGGACTTGTTCTGTTTTTAATCCTCTCTTTTATCGCCCGGCCCCTCACAGTTTGGGTCTGCACTATTTTCGACAAGTTTAAAAACGGAGAAAAAGTACTTCTAAGCTGGTGTGGCTTAAGAGGATCGGTGCCCATAGTACTTGCAACCTACCCTGCAGCAGCTGCCATTCCGGGCTCCAGAGAGATATTCAACATCATCTTCTTTGCTGTTGCACTGTCGATGCTGATTCAGGGAAACACTATCAGCAGAATCGCATCTTGGCTGAAGCTGACGGTCAAACCAAAACCAAAACCGAATCAGGCAATGGAACTGGTTACCTTACATTCAAGCGATCTGGAACTCTGTGAGATAGCAATCGACGATGATGATTACGAGGGATCCGTATTTGTTTCAGCATTGTCCCTGCCCAAAGGCACCACAATAACGATGATAAACCGCAGCGACAAAATCATTGCACCATATGGCTCAACTGAAATTTTCCCGGGTGATATTCTTTATGTGCTCGTTAACAGTAAAAACATCGAAAACGTTACGGCAGAAATACTGAGCAGGTTTACGCAAAAAAAGATTTCCTGAACAATACCTATACCGCAAATTCATTTTCAACTTTCCACAGCATCTGCTATAACTGCCATTTCATCTTTATCAGGATCATAGGCGTTTCCGGCAACATCTGAATAGATCTCTCTAATCCTCAAACCACAATCCTCAAGCTCACGTTTGAGATCTTCCAGACCAAAGTACTTGAGCCAGTTATAGATGATCCTGCTTTTATCCGGTTCGAAAATCGAATACTTGTCAAGAATGACTTTTTCAGATTCATATTTATACGTGTTAAGGAATCCATAATATTTATTCTTTGACCAGAATCCATTTAACAGGTTAACATCAAGCATCAATGTTTCCTGCCGCTTTCTAAATGCATTAAGAGTATAGACATCAAACAGAACCGAACCATCGGGACGCAGAAGAGTACGGAATTTTTCAAGGATCTGCCGTCTTTGCAAAGGGCTGAGTGCGCAGAAATCACACATGATCATGAGTATCAAATCAAATCGTTTGTCTGTGGTATACTCAAGATAATTCTGACAAACGTAATCGATAGATTGGCCATCAAGTCTGGCAGCTTCACGGGCATATTCAATCGAATTCAGCGAGAAATCTATACCTGTGACATCAGCCTGTTTTCGGGCAAGTCTGAGAGCATATAGACCGGGACCGCATCCGAAATCAGCAATTTTTGTCTTTTTTCCTATTTTAAAGCGCGATGCGATCCATCGGACCGATTTGTCGATAAACTTAATTCGTCGTGAGGATATGTCAACTGAACTATCGAGATGAAACTCAAGCATTTGTTTGGAGGTGTGCTCATCTGTCCACAGGTCCGCTGCCGTATAATTTTCAAACGGCGCCGGACGCTGGAAAATCTTCTCTAATTCTTCGTACATCCTCCCGTTCATCTTTTCCCTCTTTTTTAATCTCCATGTTCCGTCAAGCACCATCTGAAAGAGCATTCCAAATCTTATTCTTCACTCTTTTCATTTTAATGTGTCAATAATAACATTAACGACCGCCTCGACTCCATCCCTCAGTCTGCTCTTCTCCATCGCCGCTTTCATCTCCTCTCTTGCCCCGAAAGCTTCTTCCACACTTTTTACCAGGGTTGAGGGCGTCAGATGATCCTGAGAAAGAACCCTGCTGAACCCTTGTCTTACAAATGATTCTGCATTCAGTATCTGATCGCCCCGCGACGCGTTTGAGCCAAGGGGAATAAGAAGGTTGGCTTTGCGCAGAGAAAATAGCTCAAAAAGAGTGGTGGCTCCTGACCTGGATATTACAAGATCCGCGAGTGCAAACAGATGCGGCAGCTCCTCATTGACATATTCAAATTGGGCATAGCCTGGATTAATCTCACCGAGATTCCCTTTGCCGCAGATATGACAGATGTTGTATTTCTTGAGCAGATCAGCAAGAGATGACCTCACCGCCGCATTAACCACCTGTGATCCCTGACTTCCTCCGATCACCATCAGAACCGGTTTACTGTCTGTAAACCCGCACAGTTTCCGCCCCTCATCGGCTTTCCCGTTAAAAAGACTCTGCCTCACAGGAAGTCCGGTATGCACCCCTTTACCGGAAGGAAGATATTTTCCGGTTTCAGGAAAACTATAGCAGACCTTCGCTGCAAAAGGGATCGAAAGCTTGTTCGCAAGGCCCGGTGTCATGTCGGATTCATGTATAACTACCGGTATCTTCAGACACGATCCGGCCCAGACCACCGGACAAGATACAAATCCTCCCTTGCTGAAAATTATCAGCGGCTTTATCCGCAATATAAGCACCAGTGCCTGAAAAAAACCTGCCGCTATCCTGAAAAGATCAGTAAAATTCTTCAGGTCAAAATACCGGCGCAGTTTACCTGCACTCAGCGGATGGTAGGGCACTCCTTCACGGCCCATAAGTTCCCGTTCGATACCTTTTTTTGATCCGGCATAGTGAACTTCAAGCCCCAGCTCCCTCAGCTTCGAAAGGAGCGCAATATTAGGGGTCACATGTCCGGCTGTCCCCCCTCCTGTAAGCAGTATTTTTTTCAATTTTTTTTCTCCTGATCGGAAAAACAGTTTTTAACTGGCCTCTGTTAATCCACAAAATACTATACTGCAAATAATACTTCTCAAGTTCAGGGTTCAGGGTTCAAAGGTTCAAAGGTTCAAAGGTTCAGAGGTTCAGAGGTTCAGAGGTTCAGAGGTGAAGAGGTGAAGAGGTTCGTTCTTGATTGACGCTGAACGTTGAACCCTGAACGTGAATCGATCAATTTTCACAGGATGGTTCGCCACTGTGGCCATTGGAAAGATAATTAATAATGGAGAATTAATAATGAAAAATCCACATCACGAATGTACCCTTTACAAATTCTGACTTCTGGTAAAGGAACGCCCTCTAAAAAAAATAATTACAAATTAGTAATTACGAAGAAATAGATGGTTTCCGGCTTTGGCCGAAATGAAAGTCGATATTTTCCTACTATTGCCTTACCTGAGCCGGTATATTCACATTATCAAGATAATCAGCGACATTATCAAGCAGCTCTTTTTCTGCACATTCCAGACCATGAAAAACCATCCATAACGAGGGATCATTATCATACCAGCGCCTTCCAGTTTCATCCAAGGGGAATTTCCAGACATTTTTATCAATTAAATGCCTTCCATCATTTTGTATTAATTGAAGAATATGGTTAATGATCGGATCACGATCTTTTTTCTGCATAGTTTTAAATTTGTCCAGGTGGATACCGATTCGGTGATCATCATACCATCTCTTCATAGCAATTTTCCCCTCTTTAAAAGTGAAGGTGTATAAAATGATTATAACCCTAATTTCAGAAATCATCAACTTTAGGGTACCTCTAAAATTCATTTTAATCCTTTAATACATTATCATACATACCTCGAATATTTTCATACTCTTTTCCTGAAAAGGATTATTTTGAAACTATAACCAACTTTTACCCATAGAATTCCAAAATGAATAATTACCAGGAGGCAAACACACTGAATGAGCACTGTTCTATACATAAAAGCATCTGTCAGACCCCAGGAGGTTTCCCGTACTCTTAAGATTTCAGAGGCATTTATCGAGACCTATAAAAAACATCACCCTCAGGACCAGATAATCACCCTCGATCTTTATAAAGAAAACATTAGGTTTTTAACAACACAGGATCTTACCGAGATCTTCGCGCCTAAAACAGAAGAAAGCAGAAAACATCCTGTTCTCAAATATGCCTATCAGTTTGCAGAAGCCGATAAATATGTGATTGCAGAACCGATGTGGAACCTCAATTTGCCCGCAATCCTTAAAGCTTATATCGATTACATAACGGTGGTGGGCATTTCCTTTAAATACACTGAACATGGAGCCGTCGGACTTCTTCATGGGAAAAAAGCTATAAATATTATCTCCAGGGGTGGAGACTATTTATCAGAACCGCACCACTCCCTCGAGATGGGCGACAGGTATATGCGTGTTCTTTTCAATTTCCTGGGTATATGCGACTTTACTACTATTTCAGCAGACAAACTTGACATTGTCGGTGAAAACATTGAAGCCATAATGAGCAGGACAATAGAAAAAGCACGAGAAGCCGCGAAGGTGTTTTAAAAAGATTCCTGGTACGGCCGAAAGCCCTTTGTACCCTTGCAGCCGCCGGTAGCACCGGATGGAATTCAAACAATAATGACCTCGAAAGAGTAAAAATATGCCTGCCGGCGGAAAAAAGAGAGATCAGCTGAATTTCGACTAATCTTTCAGACTACAATTTATACCGATCTTACAGATCCTTACAGACTCATTCATAAAAACGCACCTTAGCAACTTTTAGCGTTATCTTTGGGCTTGTAACCCGTTCTGCTCCTGATTACCGACCTACTTGATTTTTTCGGCAACAATAATTGTTGTTAATAACAGGGTCATTGAGCCTGATGCCAAGGCAAGAAACTCCTTATAATCGAAAACCGGTTTTTCTCTCTCTGGCTTGACGGATTTTTCAGGTACAATAATCTTTGAACCGGAAACTACCTTGCACTGCGTAAACAGCCGTCTTGTTTTTGTTCTGCTGGCGTTACCATTGGGATAAACAATATAGCTCTTGTTTATGTCAGCCGTTTTGAGCTTGCCACCGGCTGAGTTTATGTAATCCCGCCATGAATACCTCTGAACATATGTAACAATACCGGGATTAAAAACCTGCCCTGTGATTTCAACAGTGTTGTTATCCTGCCCCACAAATATGGAATCACCATCAGCCAGAAGGATTTCACTCTTGATTTTTAATGGTGAATTCGATACTACTTGTATAGGAATATCTGTTGAGTATCCCTTTTTTTTCATGTAAAGTGAATAAATATTTGCACGACTTGTAAAGCCATTAGCCCTGAGTATGATTTCTTTTAAAGTTTCTTTATCGTACATGATAGGATAGCCGCCGGGATTAGCAAATTCCCCGACCAGGAAAACTAATCCTATCTTTTCTTTCTTCATATCTTTTCGAAATATGACAAGTGTTCCTTCCTGAATCAAATCACAGGATGAGATGTTATCTGGTGTCAAATTAATCCTTCTCATGTAAGTATGCACATCGGGTTTGCTGAAATCATGTGTGTAGATTTCAACACTATTGCGATCTGTCGTTGGGGGCAAAGCTCCCAGTCGATGAATGATAATTTTCAAATTTAGATCATCACTGTATTCAAGTACTAAGGATTCTCTATCGTCTACCTGAACGACCACAGGAAGTTTTCCGGTGAACTTTTTGTAATCAAAAGCGTATACCTGGTCCCTTTTGGCCATATAATAATTTTGCGCATCAGTCACCTTTACGGTTTCGTAGCGAATAATGTTCCTCTCATCGGTTTTCTTGATATATACATATGGTAGAGCACCCTCACCCAGGCCTCCGGCTCTCTGAATGACGCTTTGAAGTGACAACGAATCCGAATACATCAAATTCACGGGATTACGAAAATAACCAAACACCTGTATTGTTGTGACATCCTTAAACTGTGTTTCATGATAGGTCAAAACAGAATCGCCATTCTGCAGAAGAAAAACCCTTGCGCTATTTAGGTTCTCCAAAAGTAACTTAACTGATTTTGACCCATCAGATGTTTTTCTGATAATTTCAATACTCGGGAAATGCCCTTTGACAAAACCTCCCGCTTTCTGGACAACATCCCAAAGTGAACTCTGTTGTCCTTTGATTGAGTAACGTCCAGGCACATTGATTCCTAATCCTGAAATATTTACATAATTTTCAACTTCCACCAGCATCTCTTTTTCCGAGATTATGTCCCCATCATATAAAGTGAAACTTTTGCATTCATCATCAAAAGCCTTCAGATCAAGTATTCGCCGAGTTGGGCTGTCAGGATCACGTTCAGCCAGTGGTATTAAACGCTCCACCTCAATCAAGGGTGAAATATCTTTAGAATCGAAACCGCCAGCAAACTCTATGAGATCACTTATAGTCTCAGTGGACTTCACTTCATACTTTCCTGGCCTTCTTACTATACCTTTGATTTCAACGACATTCTGCAGGTCTCCAAAGAAAATCTGGTCCCCATCCTGCATCATTATATCCGGTATTTTGCCTGCCTTAAAAAAGGCATATGTGTCAAATGGAATCAAAACTTTACCATTGCGTATAAGTCGTACATCGCGTATGGAGCCTTGATCTGAGGGCCCCATTGAATGAACCAGTGCTTGCCAGAATGTACAGTACGGTGGAATTAAAACTGTACCGGGTTTTTTTGCCCGTCCGAAAACATTCATTTTGACTGGATGTGTAGAAACAACCCGCACATCTACCTCAATACCCGTCATAGTGGATGTTAAATGGCTTATTATTTCCCTCATCTTTTGTTGAGTGATGCCCTTTATGTATACATTTTTGTTTAACGGCTCAATAAAGATCTGTCCCTCTTTTCCAACTGTATAAGTCTTATCATAATTAATCCTTCCCCATAGCCGAAGCAGCACTTGATCGCCTTCGACAATAACGTAATTTTCCGGCGCATGGTTATTTATCAGAGATATGTTTTCCTGCTGGAAAACATGTCGTCCGCAAATCTCTTTCCGATCAACAACAGTGTCACTAATCACTGAGTTTTGTAAGGGTTCTAATTCTTTGTAAATAATGGGTGTGGAAGGGGGGGGAAGAAGAGGGGTAACGGTGTCCTTAGGCTGAATGTCAGTATTGTTCTCGTATTGATTTAGCAGATCCGGATTATTCCTTAGTAATTGAATGGCCTGTTCTTTTTGTTCCGGAGATATACTCTGACCTGCCACAATGGTGACAAAAAAAATAACAGGATTCAGCTTTTTAAAAAACTTCATGTAATCCTCTCGTGTTTTCAGAATACAATTTTTGTAAAACAAAGGGTTACTATGTCGAACACCAATTAATTATTCTGGCTTTCAGCTATTTTTCCCATGTTGGTAACATCTGCCTTAACTGATCACTAATTGATCAAAAAAGACAAAATCCAGAAGCATGGGAAATTAAAGCTGGCAGGCCAGGATCTTAATTAGTGGCATTTTCCTATATGGCATATGAAGCATGTAAAGTGAAACAATATTGAAACAGTCATCGCATAATTTTGTGTTTGAAGCTAATAATAGATAAAGTAGCTAAAATTCAAGGTATTGTCAAGTTAATTGTCTCAGAAAATCATATGTCTCAAAGCTTCGTGGGACGTAATACTACATAGTTCCATTCAGGATGGAATCTTCTAAACCTGATGTTTTCTTTTTTAAACAATCTCAATATGGTAATTCTTCACACCTGAGTTCAGGGGCGTTTTGTTCCAACGCACTCAGGTCAACGTGTATTGTTTGTAAAATGAGTTAAATTTTACACTCTCATTAAAACATAACTTACCTTTGTTACTCTTAACTTGCGACTTGTAACTTGTAACTCGTGACTTTTTGACTCCTTAGTGCGCTCTTTCAGAGCTGAATGAACTCTTTCCGGTTTTATTTATACCAGGGAGTTCCAGAACATGAAAAACCATCCACAACGAGGGATCATTATCACACCAGCGTCTTCCGGCGGAGACTATTTATCAGAACCGCACCACTCCCTTGAGATGGGCGACAGGTATATGCGTGTTCTTTTCAATTTCTTAGGTATATGCGACTTTACAACCATTTCAGCAGACAAACTTGACATTGTCGGAGAAGATGCAGAAGCCATAATGAGCAGGACAATAGAAAAAGCGCAGGAAGCCGCGAAGGTGTTTTAAAAGGATTCCTGGTACCTTCGATTGCATAGCTGATGCATGATAGTGGTGCTGAGTGGTTTCAAGGTTAACAGCACCCTTTTGTTTTCATTTTTTCGCCCTAGTATTGAGCCGCTGATCCACAGATCCTTAAAGCTGCTGCTGGAGAAAGCCGCGTAACTGATTTTATCAATTTTGACTGGCTGATTTGATTTTATCAAACTCAAACAGTGCAGCATCTATTATCCATTGTGGGTCTTTGTAGCTTCTGTATCTCTTTTCGTTAATAAAAATAGTAGGAGTAACCTCCACCCCGTTTTTTGTCCCCTCCTCTCTTGCACTTATCTGTGAGTTTCGAAACCGCGGATTATTAAGCAGTTGTTTGAATTTTTTCTTCTCAATTCCGACCTCTCTGGCCATGTTCAGGATATCTTCTTCTTTGTATCGTGTGGAATTTTTCCTCATAGCCTCGAACAGTTCCCACAACCTGCCATCAGAATCGGCTGCATACAAAGCAATATCGCCTATCCCTGACCCGAAAGGTATTATCATAAGTTTCACTTTTCCGCTCAATTTACCAACTCTGACGCTGTCATAAATCTCTCCTGTTACAAGTTTACAGAGATTACATGTGGAAGAAACATAGACAATTACCCGAACCGGCGCCTCTGGTGAGCCAGCCCATTTTAGTCGCGAAGTATCAATAGAATAATGTGTGGTGTCTGTAAAACCCTCGTATCTTTTCTCAAGCTGTTTCATGATATTTATATGACCGGTATCCAGCTGCACAAGCCAATTTGCGAAATCATACAGGCGCGTGGCTATAGTGCAGGAATCCTTTTTTTTCAGACAGGCTTCCAGAGATGACTGACAGCAGTATTTGACCGTAAATTGTGAGATAACAGAATCAAGCAGTGAGGTTTTCTCCCGATCAGGAACATTATCTGAGGCATTTACCATTTTTAGAATTATTAAAACAGCAAAAAACACAGGTCTACAGCTTGTTTTTATCATTCGATACTCAACAAAATTCATTTTTGTAAATTCCTTTGCATTGAAAGTCCAAGGAAAATAGCCAGCCCGACAAGGACAATACCCAGGCAGATTTTTAATACCGGGATCATCGAACCATTTCAAGGCCGCCTCTTACTTCGCCAGCCGGCTAAACAGACAGCCGGCATGTAATTTTGGCTTAGCAGTAAAAAATCGAAGCTGCAGCGATTCAGACTGACTATATATAAGCTTGTCCGCAGCAAATATAAAGCAGGCTCGCGGAAAGCCACTATATAATGAAAATAATGATTTCATGAGAAAAACCCAAAAACACAACTGTCTGTCTAGCACACAAAAATTAACTTGTAAGACATCGGACATTGATTTTAACTGATATAAAGTGCCCTTTCAGGGCAGCGCAGAGGAAGATAATGAATAATGAATATCGATCGTTCGATGAGCTGCTTATAGCCCCCTCAGCCACTCAGGAGTAAGATTCAGCTCACCTCTGAGCGCCGCATCGATTGTTGTTAAGGCAGCCTCCTTATCACGTGGAAGCCTGATCCTTAACGGAAGGTAATTAGATGCATGGTTGGCATAAAAATACCCGGGATTAAGATCTGTATTCTCAAACATCATGCGAATTTCCTGCAGGTGCTCCCGTGGCGTCAACTCTTTAAAGAGACCACTGGAAATCCAGTTATAAAGGAGCGAATTTTCCACAGGCATCAGACTGAGAGCACCAACATACTGAGGATTCATTCTGGTCAGGGCTATTCCTGTGCTCCTGGCATGTATGGAAGAACGCTCTTTTCCTGCCAGACCAGAGATAACTGTAACAAACAGGTTTATTCCGGCTTCTTTCAGTTTTATTCCCTGCTCGACAATCATCGATGAGTCTCCCCACTTCCCCATCCTTCGCAACGTCTCATCATCGCCCGATTCCAAACCCATATGAACAATCCGCAGCCCAAAATTCCTGAGCTCCCTGAGTTCATCGAGTGATTTGCGTGCGATACTTTTTGCATTTGCATAGGTACCGGTACGGGTTGTCCAGGGCAGATGTGTACGGATATCAGTAAGTATCTGAACAAGCCGTTTCTGAGGAATAATCAGAGCATCTCCATCACAGAGAAAAACCCTTTCAAGATTCCGGAAGTTCGTTTTTGCAAATCTGAGGTCATCCAGTATAACAACGTACTCTTTTATCCTGAAAGGGATATCCTTATAGATGCCACAAAAAGCACACCTGTTATGGGAACAGCCTGTTGTGACCTGCAGAAGAATGCTGTTGGCCTCACTTGGGGGCCTGATAATCGGGTTTTGATAATGCATTCATATCCTTTTTTACGGTGTGAACAGAGGAAAATGATATTTCTCCCGCATCCAGAACCACTGCTGTTAAAAATACCTGAAAAATATGGCTCTTCAGACATTTTCGGGTGTTTTTTCGTAACATTCCAAGTTATTATCAACTGTAAATGTTTTATTTCAAAAAGATTAGAACGGATGCCTTGGGCGACCTACTTTTGTCACTCCGTTCTTTAAGGGTAAGGAGTCCAGTACTATCGTACTGTTTCTATTATATTCCCTTTGTCCAAGGCAACAAAAGTAGGCAAACCGAATATAACTTGGCAAAGCCGAAGGCTAAATACCATACGGTTAAGAATGAAATGACAAAAATGCCTGGGAGCCCCGCACTGGCGCTTATTCGCG
>JAAYYB010000318.1 GCA_012515615.1 Fibrobacter sp. | reverse complement strand
CGGCGTCTTCGACGGGCTGGAGCGAAAGAGGGGGCACCCTCTTCCAGAAAATCTTTGGTCTTAGTCATTACTTATTATGGGGACGCCCTCTTCCAAAAGATCTTGTTTTAATACTTCCGGAGGCAAAGGGGACGGACTACTTTTATTAATTTTTACTCAGCAAATTTCAAAATGAATTACGCCCCTTCTTATACAGAAATTATTACGATTCTGCTTTTTTCCCTGCGTGCAGCTTGCGCCTTTCAACCCGCTACTCTCAGCCCCGCCGCTTCATCAAGCCCCAGTGCAATATTCATGTTCTGCACTGCTGCTCCGGATGCTCCTTTACCGAGGTTATCAAACCGGGCCATGACCACAACCTGTCCGCCTTTACCAAAGACAAACAGATCCAGCATATTGGTATCATTGCATTTTGTCGGAGAAAGAAATCCGCTGTCAAGGCTCTGTTCAGGATCAGGAGACATCACCCTTATGAAAGGCTCTCCCTCATAATAGGCAGATACTATCCCGTAAACATCCTCAACAGATGCACTCTTTTTGAATAGATTGGTGTAAAGCGGGACACTCACCACCATGCCGTTGTAAAAATTGCCCACGACCGGAAGAAACAGAGGCGGAGTGGCAAGAGAGGTGTACTTCTGCATCTCAGGAATATGCTTATGACCAAATGTCAATGCATAGTGCCGCGGCCCGCTCAGATCTTCTTTCTGTTCAGGATCCAGGTACTGGGCTATCATCTTCTTTCCGCCGCCGCTGTACCCGGTTAACGAATAGCAGACCACCGGATAATCATCTCCAACAATTCCGCTTTCCCTCAATGGAACAAGTGAGAGTATAAAGCCCGTCGCGTGACATCCGGGATTAGAGATCCGCATCGCACCCCGAAGAATCTCTCTCTGCCCTTTTTTAAGCTCCGGCATTCCATAGGCCCAGTCAGGAGCAGTCCTGAACGCTGTGCTTGCGTCAACGACCTTTGTTTTGCGGTTCTTAATCAGCGATGCAGATTCTCTTGCCGCCTGATCCGGAAGACAGAAAATCACAGCATCAGCGGCATTTAGATACTCCGATTTCACACTTACATCTTTTCTTTTGTCCGATGGGATTTCCAGCAGTTCAATATCTTTTCTTGGTTTAAGTCTCTCCAGGATTTTAAGCCCGGTAGTACCTTCCTGACCATCAATGAAAACAGTTGGCATAAAACTCCGACTCCGTGTAAATGTTTAGCATAAAATCATTTTTTGCATACCCATGAGCAACAGGCAGGTCAAATTAAGAGAATTTGAGCTGGAAATAAACAAAACTCTTGAACATTTTTACAATTCGTGTTATATTATTAGTACCTCTTATTTTTCCTATCTGCAAGGCCCTCTTGCAGTATTTTGGGTGAAGCGGAAGCGCCGGGTTTTATACCCGGCGATTCTTTTTTATACCCTTCTGAATATCAAACTATTAAACCTGAAAATCACCATTTCCCGCAGATTGAATTTTTTGGTGCTTCGGACATTTCCGGGTGATTTTTTGTTGAGATTAGATGATAGTAGGGGCGAACGGTAGTGAGCACCCCTAAAATACTGGTGGTTAGTGGATCCGCCCCGGTCACTGGCGCATGCGTGTTT